>NZ_JAAHFZ010000010.1:0-311379 GCF_010672795.1 Moorena sp. SIO1G6 | reverse complement strand
ATAAATGTTGGGGATTAGTTGAAAATTTGATGCATTTAAGTCGTCATAAGCTCGATCATTATTTACGAGGTATGAGAGCTATGAAGCTTATACAGTCTACTTTTTAGCTCTCATGTCGCCCCCCCAGACAACCCAGTCAACCTGAAGAGATATTATCTATAGCGTTTTTAAACGATATGTGAAATTACGATTGATGGATAAAGGTAACTTCGGATCAGTAGGAAAGAAATACAAGTATTTTTTGATGTTATGAGCAATCAAAATTTGGTTTCATGTTCTATTTGGAAATGCTATGTAGCATTTTGATTTTAGATGTAAACATAGCGGTGCGACCCAAGGGGGATGGGAGCAGGTCAAATTTGCCGAACAAATGAACTACTTGACAAAACACCAAAAATTCTGTTATTGAGCCGGTCTTAGTTGCAGAACAGATCAACTATGTACCATTAGAGCTTGGCTTTTACCCGGGGGCTATAGTAATGGTAAAAATATTCGGCATTTCTGACATGCTCCCCCTATTACCTATTACCCATTACCTATTACCCATTACCTATTACCCATTACCCAGATAAGCGTACAAATGTTAGGCATTTGTGACATGCTCCCAAGGGGGATTTACTCGCCCTAGGAGGCGCGCAGGGTGGATTAATCTAAAAAAGCTATAGCGCTATTCCCTATTCCACCTGAACCAGCGCTATAGCTTTTTTAACCAGTTAACTGGCATAAGGTTGCGCATTTTTATCGTTTCTATTCCACAGCGGTAACTAGCAACTTACGTTAAATTTGTAAAATTTTGTATCAAAATTCAACATTCTGGATAAAATCCAAAATAACAGTGGTATAATATCTTGAAATTTCAGTCACATCCAAAAAACTTGTTCAAATTTGCCCCATATCGAATATGGATTGGTAAAGATGACCTATAAAGGTAGCTTAGAGATTCTCAAAGAGACTAGTCGGACTTTTTATATTCCAATTAGTACTCTCCCCAAAGACCTTCAAGAAGCTGTCGCTTCTGCCTACTTATGCATGCGTGCAATTGATGAAATTGAAGATCATCCTCAACTTGGTAAGTCTACCAAAGCAGCGCTGTTAAGAACAATTAGCTTAAACCTACAAACAATGGGCGACAGCTATACTGCTAGTTCTACTACTGATGAACTTCTTGCAGTTTTAAGTAAATACGAAACACTTCCAGAGGTAACAACTCGTATTGGTGAATGGGCAATTCTAGCACCAGAAACCATTGCACCTCGAATTTGGGAAGCAACTTCAGCAATGGCAGATAGAATGGCTTACTGGGTTGAGTGCGGTTGGAAGATTCGTACAGAGGGTGATTTGAATGGCTATACTTTCAGCGTTGCTGGTTCTGTAGGATTATTACTTTCTGATTTGTGGGCTTGGTATGATGGAACCCAAACAAATCGTCACCAGGCAATTGGTTTTGGTCGAGGCTTACAGGCAGTTAACATTCTACGTAATCGAACTGATGATTTGACACGTCACGTGGATTTCTTTCCTCAGGGATGGAGTTCAGAAACTATGCAAAGGTATGCCCGTATAAATCTTTCTTTAGCTGATGCCTATACTAACGATCTTCCCAAAGGTCCAGCTAGAAATTTTTGTCAAATTCCTCTTGCTTTGGCTCATGCAACACTTGATGTTTTAGCTCTCGGACAAGCTAAACTGAGTCGTGAGGCAGTGATTGGTATTGTTGATAAGTTGAGTGCGAGGTAGTGCTAAATCGTAATGTTCAGGACGAAAGCATTGCATTGTTGTGATGCACAAAATACCAAACTTCTTCAATAGACATCTGGAGGAAAGTGCTAAAACACTATTGAAAATTGCTTTGAGCAAGAATAAGCCAATCGGTGAAAAGTCGATCGTATCTAAGGAAAGATATGGTGTTGAGTTATTTACTGTTGATAAACCTCCAAAATTACAGCTTTGTATCTATTAATTTAAGAAAGGTTGACTTTATTAAATTACTCTAAAGAGTTTGACTCTAGTAATTAGATGTTCAACACTAATTTGTTGAGTTGGTAACCGTCAATTACCCATGACCAATTACCGATTACCTGAGAAGGTAATGATAATTAGTCAACTGTATTTGGGATGATATTTCTTTACTTTCAGCGACTTTGCAATAAAACTTATTATAAGTTAACTATAAGTATCACCAGAGTAGACAAATCTTTACCATAAGAACTACCCAGAATTTGTTATCCGGAATACACTTAACTCAGATTGAAGTATAAATCTAGAGGCTTTAAAAAGCCTGAGTCGATAGTAAAGAGGTAAGACCTATGGATAGCGAACTGAGCCAAGTTCTATTACTGGTGTTGATTTTTTCTATTTCCTGTATGATTTTGTCTCCGGTGTTATGGTGGATTCTGCCAGACAGAAGCATCAATAACGCCTAACCAGACTTTGCCAAAACCAAGCCAGTAAGCAGGTTTAGATGACATCAGTCTCAATAGCATGTATTATGAACCCACCCCTGCTTGGTGGGTTCACTAGAAAAAAAACTGGTCTGATACCTCACCCCTTGTAGGCAATTTGTGAGTCAATTTTTATACAAAATATTTTTTGCATCTCCTGCCCTTGGGTCAAACTTTTTGTAAAATTTCGTTAAGACCCGCAACGAATCTTTCAATACCCTCTGCTACAGTTTCTTTTTGCAAAGCACCATAAGCAAGCCTGAGGTAACACCCGTCCTCAATACCAAAGGCGCTACCTGGCATCACAGCTGCCCGATGTTCCCGAATCAGTCTCTCTACCAACTCAAAAGCATCCAACTGAGTATCCACTTTTAGGAAAACATAGAACGCTCCATCCGCAGAACCAATGGTACACAAACCCTCTAGACGTTTCAGGGAGTTCAATACCACCTGTCGTACAGACGCGATCGCATTAATATGAGGTTGACAGTAATCTTTTCGAGTATTCAATGCCCCTAAAGCCGCATACTGAGAAATGACTGGGGGACAAATTAGGATTGTATCCTGAACCTTTTGAATTGCTTCAAACAAGTGTTCTGGAATAATCATGTAGCCAATCCGCCAACTGGCAAAACCGTAGGCTTTGGAGAGGCTGTAGAGAGAAATAGTGTGTTGACTACTTTCGGGAAAGGCACCAGGGGAAAAGTGTTTCACCCCGTTGTAAGTAAAGTACTCATAAGCTTCATCACTGATGTGGTAAATTCCGTGATCCCCACAGAGTTGATTTACCTGACGCAATGCCTCTTCGGAATATACCGCCCCAGTAGGATTATTAGGTGATATGGTAACTACTGCCTTGGTTCTGTCGGTAATAGCCTGTGCGATCGCGGACGGACGTAGCTGGTAATTTTCATCGGTTGCCACCAGCACTGGATGACAGCTAGCCATCTGAATCGCCATTTCGTGGTTGAAATAGTAAGGCGTTTGAAGAATAATCTCGTCCCCAGGAGTGGTAATTGCTAGAATCGCGTTCATGAACGCCATGTTGCTTCCTGCGGTGACAACGATGCGGTTGGCGGAGTTGATCTCAATGTCGTTATCACTTTGCAGTTTTGCCTCAATTGCCTCTCGCAAGGCCGCAATTCCATGTACGGGTTTGTACTTATGATTGTCTGGTAAGCTGTAGAATTCACGCAACATTGCCATTGCCTCTGGGGGGGGATCATAATAGACCACCCCCTGTCCTAAGGATATGGTCTCAGGATATTTACGGATCAGTTCCGCAACCATCGGAATGACTGGCAACTGCACCGCCTGCATGCGGGAGCTTAGGTTTTTCATAGTTTCTTTTTGTTTTTGAGTGAACGCACCCGTGGTTTATACTAGCTAATCTCAGCAGTTAATCGAGATAAAAACAACTGAATTTTTTGATTGGTTTAGTTCAGTATTGTATTGCTATCCTTAAAGGCAGGGTAAACGCATCTAACTTAAGCAAGTTTTATAAAATATATATTTTTGAATTTTAACTATTACAGGATATTCCCAAAGATAGTCCTGATTATGACTTAATTTGATTGGTATTGCATTCAGGGTAAGCGCAAGAATCAATAAACCGTGGCTTACCCTCGAAAAAGACCGCGTCATTCTCAACAACTTAACTCTATTGCGAGTACAGTTCTACGAGATTATAGGGGTTTCGAGCCACGATCAACCGATATCCAGCCAATGCACATTATGGGCAATTTTTTCTTGCGCTTACCCTGGTATTGCATTGAGCAGACTATTCGATTATAAATCGAATAGTTGAAATTTTTAAATAAGTAAAATCAATTTACTAGAATTATTGGGTGTTAGCATACAGTTAACTATACACATTGACATTAATTATATATATTTTTAGTTTTAGTTATTATATTTGATTATCATAACTATATTAGTTTAATATCAATTCATATTATATTGCTGAATTAAACCAATTTTTTACTTCTTAATAAAGAAGTTTTTGATTAGCTTTTACAACCAAAATATAATCAGCGTGTTGATGAAATAGCGAGTGGCTATTGCATCAACACGCCGTTTTTCATTTGTCAGACACGCCAACGAGTTCTTAAAAATTAGTCATGAATTCATTATTTTATATTTGTTGATCAACTTAACCTGGTTATTATATCACACTCTTGCTTATTTGTCAATCTAAGTGAGATGCGTTTGCCCTGTCTTTAAAGCCTGTGTTTATAGCAATTCTTATTTAGATGAGGTACAGATTCCTGAGTTTTAGGGGGCAGCAACTTGTTAGCAACTAGCAGGTAAGAGGGAAAAGGTAAAAAATTATGTGTACCTCATAGCTATGATAAACCCTATTATTTGTTAATAAAACTTATTTTAATAAAATAAGTTTCGTTATTTTTAATTCAAAATTAAAAATAAAATTAACAAAATTTAAAAAAATATATAACCAAATCCATTAAATTAAAAAGTAGAATAAGCTTTGTAAATTGATGGGATACATTGGGAATTATCCATAGATACCCATGACTACAACTAATAGTTTTCTTAACCTTAAGTGGGAACGAAAATTTGAGGATAATGCTATGAGCGATCCTGATAGAGAAATGGAGATGCGATCGCCACAACTACTTCAACAGCAAGTCCAGGAGCAAGTTGACCAGGCGAAGACCGAGGCCCGTAAAGAAGAAGTTATCGACATTTACGAAGATTTGCTCACCACGATCTGGAGCCGGATTATGCCGACCTTAGGTAGAGTGACAGTAGTGTCGATTATGGAAAGAGCTCTAGCTTTGACAACGGAAAAATATCCCCTGATTGGCTATTTAGAATCGAGTGCCGAGGGAATTTCGTTTGAGGTGTTTCGCCAAAAGGTTTCACCAGAACAACGGTTACTAATTCCTGAGGCCCTCAAAGAGTTAGTCACAACGTTAATCGATATTCTAGCCATCTTGACGGGCGACATTCTAGTCAGACAATTACTCAAGGAAATTGAAGGGAAAAAACTTATATGATCAGGCCTCGGACAAAGCCCTTAGGTAAACTGCCTACTAGTATTCCTGGTCTAGACTCGATTCTGGCTGGTGGTATTCCGGAATTGTCCATTAACATCATCACTGGGCCACCCGGATCTGGTAAGACAATCTTTACCCAGCAAATACTATACACCAATGCTAGTACACAGCACAAAGCCCTTTATCTCGTTACCCTATCGGAACCTTCAGTAAAATTACTGCACTACCTACAAAAGTTTGATTTTTTTGACCCCAGTAAGGTAGGTACTGCGGTAATTTATCTCGACATCGGCGAGATTATCCGAGAGCAGGGTCTAACAGAAGCGATCGCTGCCATTATTAATTACGTAAAGGAGTACCGACCTGGGCTGATCGGCATTGATAGCTTTAAAGCTATTCATGATTTGGCAACGGATCCCGTAGAAGTACGTAAGTTTGGCTACGACCTCTCAGTGCGTCTGACTACTTGGGGAGTAACAGCTTTTTTAGTAGGGGAATACACTGACGAAGAAATTAAACATCAACCCATCTTTGCCATCGCCGATGGGATTATTCGTCTGCAAAATCAGCCTCTGGGGTTACACTACCAGCGTTATTTAGATGTGCTCAAACTCAGAGGGGAAAATTATTTTACCGGCTTGCATCCCTTTGAAATCAGTCAGACTGGCATAGAAGTCTATCCCCGGATTAAGATGCTGAAAAACTTATCATCGAAGCAGAAGACCAGCCAACAAAAACTTTCCACTGGCATCCCTGAACTGGATAGGATGTTAGATGGGGGATTGCAGCATAGCACGGCAACTATGGTTGCTGGAGGCGCAGGCACTGGTAAAACCTTGATGGGACTTCACTTCATTGTGGCTGGAATTCTCCAAGGGGAGCCTGGAGTAATTGTTACCTTTCAAGAAAATCCCCAACAGCTCAAAGCCATTGCCCTGTCCTTAGGTTGGGATTTAGAGGCCATGGAAAAGCAGCGAATGCTAGTGCATCTGTATGATTCTCCCGTAGAACTACAGCCGGATATCCATGCTGCTAAAGTTAAAGCTGTTGTAGAAAGGGTTAAGGCTCGCCGGATTATGCTTGATTCTCTCAAGGATATTGAGATTGCCACCCCAAATAAGGTTCGCTACAAAGACTATATTTACTCCTTAGTGAACCAGTTTAAACTTCAAGGTGTGACCACCATAGTAACCAACGAAATTGGGGAGCTATTCGGACCGTTTCAGTTGAGTGAACATGGCGTATCCTTTGTGGTGGATAATGTTATCCTCTTGCGCTATGTAGAACTATCCGGTCGCATTGGACGAGCCATAAACATTATGAAGGTCAGGGGAGCGCCCCACAGCAAAGAAATCCGGTTTTTTGAAATTACCTCAGATGGAATTCGCATCGACGAGGTGATTCAAGCTCAAACTGGTGTGCTGACTGGAATGCCTGTCTTTAATAATACTTACTCGAATGACAATGGCTTTAAGGAGTTGCTTAACCAGAGTCGTAATATCATGAAAATCTTGCAGGGGGTGGAGGAGATGGACATCAATGAATTAGCCAATCGCACTGGATTCAGCCCTCAAGACTTGCTCCATGAGTTAGAGAATCTCAAGCAGCAGGGTATGGTAATTACCTGGGAACATCAGAATACAACCTATTACAAAGCTACGATTTGATTGATTATTTGGATTGATTATTAGTTAAATTACCACTAATGACTAATCACTAATGGCTAATGACTAAGCCCACAATCAAATTAATGTCCACAGGAGTGCCAAATCTGGATGCCGTTTTGGGCGGTGGCTTTCCCATCTACTCATTGAATATCTTGGCAGGGGCTCCTGGCACTGGCAAAACCATTTTGGTGCAGCAGATTCTGTTTAACACTATCAAGAACCAACCCCATAAGAGAGCTCTTTATCTCAGTACCCTTTCCGAGCCAACCCTCAAGGTGGTGCGTTATATGCAGCACTTCCAATTCTTCGATGCTCAAGTATTTGGTGAGCAGGTGATCTATAGTGATCTCGGTTCATTCTTAATTGAACAACCGATGCCTAGGTTGGCGGATCATATAGTGGGTTTGGTCAATCAACATCAAGCAGAAGTTATAGTTATTGACTCTTTTAAGGCCATTGCTGACCTGACCGAAAAAAGTGGTGAATTCCGCCGTTTTTGCTACGAACTATCGGTTCGCCTCGCCAGTGCTCGTTGCACTACTTTTTTAGTGAGTGAATCCGATCGCTCCCAGATTAGCAACAGTGCAGAATTTGCTTTGGCTGATGGCATTATTTACCTTTCGACCCATGAGGAGGCAGGGGAGCAACGCCGTTGGTTACAGGTTCATAAATTACGGGGTCTGGCACCCTATATGGAACCATTTCCGTTTGTGATCACTAATGTGGGGGTGCGGATTCTCAGCCCTACCCTAACCCTCAGGCAAAAGTCGGTGAGTTGGTCAGTGCCAGCAGGGCTTATGGTGATGGGAATTCCGGGTTTGGATAAACTGTTGCGGGGAGGTATCCCCTACGGTCGTTCAATCATCCTCTCGGGAGTTGCTGGCACTGGTAAAACTACCTTTGGCCTACAGTTTCTCATGGCTGGAGTTGACCGAGGGGAAAAAGGTTTGCTCTTTTCTTTTGAGGAAACCCCCTCTCATCTGTCCCAGATGGCAGCCGGTTTTGGTTGGGACTTAGAACTTCTGATTCAACAGGAAATGCTGCGCATTGTCTTTGTTACCCAAACTAACATCCGGGTTGAAGAACACCTAGATCAAATTGCTCAGGAAATCGCCTCCTTCCAGCCTCAACGTTTTGTGGTGGATTCAATATCAGTCTTGCTCTACAAAGTCAATAACCGAGCCATCCAGCGAGAAAAGACCTTCCAATTGGCAACCCTGATGCAACAAATCGGTGGAGTGGGTATCTTGATCTCAGGTATCCCTGCTCATGAAACTGGACACCTATCCAGCTTTGGTGTGGAAGAAACCATTGTCGATGGCATGATTGTGCTATCAAAAGAACTGGTTGGTCGTAGACGCGATCGCTATCTAGAAGTGTTTAAAATGCGAGCATCTGACCATGTCTGTGGTTCTCACCCCATGGCAATCACAGAAAACGGTATTGAGATATTTTACAGTCCCAGCCAAATATCCCCCCCCTCAACCACCGAATCATTAAAATTTCTTGGGGATACGACCTATTTAGTGTTTGGGTCACTGCAACAATTGCTCCCAGGCAAAATCCCCTATAACACCGCTTGCTTGGTGGAGGGCGCTCCCGGACTGGGTAAGAGTACCCTAGCCTATCAGTTTTTGCTCTCAGGCTTGCATCGCCAAGAATCAGTGCTATATATTAGTGCCGATATTCCTAGGCAGCAAGTTTATCAAACCCTCCCAAGTTGGGGATTACTCCCTGACCCCTACCTGGAAGCAGGGCAGTTGGTGATCCTCGATACCTTTAGTCCCATGGTAGAGACATTGCCAGCAAATTCTGTACACCTGAATCTCAATGACCCGGAGATGCTTTTGCTCAGGATTGCGCAACAGCTCGAGCAAATGCCTAAACCCTGTCGAGTAATCTTTGACTCCCTCACGCCTCTACTAATCAGCTGTACCCCTAGAGAATTTATTAAGCTGGTCTACCGCAAAAATCGCCAACTCCGTCAGCCTGATGTGGCAGTGTTAGATATTTTTGCTCAGGACGGAATCGAAAAAAGCGATCGCTACAATTTACTGAACCTTTATGATCTGGTAATAGACCTTTATTCACCTGACTGGGATGAAATGAATAACGGAGCAGACATTGGCTACAAAAATTGGCTGCGAATTAGTAAAATTCGTGGCGCTAAGGCAGATCAGCGTCCCTACCCTTACAGTATCTCCCCCACTAACGGGATTGTGATTGAGAGCACCCCATCTTAATCAACGATTCTCGATCACGATTCATTTCCCAAACAGTAGAAAATCTCTCGACGCTTCCATAACATCTAGCGAAATCAGCGTGTCGGAACAAACTTTTGCTATCGACCACTCCAGAAAGACGCGCGCAAAATACCAAAATTTATGAACTGATCAACTATTCTCAGCCGTTAGTCTTATATTTATGAGTTTGTTTGAGAAATACGGTCTAGATTCTGATGCTAAATAGCCTTTACACTATCATTGCCCCTTAATATAAAAACATTTATGTTTAAAAATTATGACAGGCAACCAACCGGTGTGGCAAACAATCTTTGACCAAATCAAGGCAACTATTGACCCACCAATTTGTGGTATGCTTCTTCTAGAAGAGCAAAAGACTCGGTTGCTTATTGTGCTAGGTCAGCAGTCAACTACTACTGCGGCTGAGCAATTGCTAGCTTTGGCACTGATTACCTTGGCTAGCTTAACTGACCTAGACCTCCAACCAGACCAAATTCAGATGGAGTTAGTGGCATCACAGGAAACTGATGCCCCAAAAACCGTGGCTTATTTAGCCCAAAATGACCTGAAGCGACTGTTTGTTACTCTAAGTTTTCTAGCATTTTGTTCGGAAACGCGATCGCTAAATGTTGCTGCCTTAGGGCAAGCACTACGAGAGAGCACCCTGATGCAAAACGCGATGGCTGGATTGGCGGGCTGGAATCTAATCAATCGTCAGGGGGTGATGATTTATCGCTACCCAGAAGCCCCGGAATTAGATTTAATTGATAAATACTATTCCGATCGCCGCTATTTTCAACAAGCTATCAAGGGACGCACCTATATATCAACAGTTTTTCGGGCGAAGAGTAACCTGTGGGTTGCCGTGGTTTCTTTACCAGTGATTGGAAATGATGGGCAGGTAGTGGGGATAGTATCTGGGGGTTTGGATTTGGCAGGAGTGCGGTCATTTCTGAGCGTGCCAGTGATTGATGACCGTAAAATCAAGGGTCTAATTACCATTGCTAGTTCAGAAGCAGACGCTTTTGGTGAGGAACAATTGAAGGTTATCAGCTCACTGGGCTCTTGATAGTGATCAGTCAAAACTTTCCCTTGTTGGTTAATCACTACCGGATAGCTCGACAATATCTGCCGTTGTGAGGCTGGTGTCTGTAGCAGAGCTGACTTGATGATCAGGGCAAACTGCCGTTGACCTGATCGGATGCGAGTAGATCTGCCAAGGATTTTCCTTGACTATCAAGACTTTCAGGGTTTGAAGTCTGTGACTAGATGTGTTATGCAGAAGATTTGCAAACCTTTCTAGCCCATCTGGAAAACCAAGTGGCTCTCGCTGATGGGGTCTGGTTTGGTGCAGGTACTTTGCGTGCCTATGGTGTCAAGTTAATTTAACTTAAACTAAGAGACGGGATATCTGGTCATATCTCGTCTGATAACTCCCTCGAATCATCAAAGAAAAGTTGAAGTTAAATACTTGAAGTAAACGGTAAAAACGTTAAGGCTCAAGCTAACAAACATTTCAGTTTCTGAGGAATTGATCGAAGGAATTGTTTCAAACTTGGCCTTGGCCTATTGGCCACGCTACGCGAATGGCCACGCTACGCGAACAGACTTAAGACTTTACCAATCTCAAGTTCCCCTAATCCTAGATTACCCCAATGGTTCAACAACCTAAGCTTGACTATTCCGTTATCTGGGTCAACCGCATGGCAGATATTCCCCAATCCGCTTGGGATGACCTTGCCCAACCCCTTTTGACTCCTTTTCTGGAGTGGGAGTGGTTGAATACTATTGAAACATCTGGCAGTGCTACTGCTAAAACCGGTTGGTTGCCCAATCACTTAACGGTGTGGCGAGATAGACAGCTGATTGCTGCTGCACCTATGTATGTCAAAGGTCACAGTTACGGAGAGTTTGTCTTTGACCAACAGTGGGCTGATTTGTCCTACCGCTTGGGCATTTCCTACTATCCGAAGTTGTTGGGTATGACACCATTTACCCCAGCGGTAGGCTATCGGTTTTTGATGGCACCGGGAGAAGATGAAGATCAGTTGACACAAATCATGGTAAGTGCTATTGATAATTTTTGCGATCGCAATCATCTGTCTGGTTGTCACTTCCTCTTTGTTGACCCGGATTGGCGACCAGTAATTGAACGCAATGGTTTTAAGGGCTGGCTACATCACAGCTATATTTGGCAAAACCAAGGCTTTAGTAGTTTTGAGGATTACCTAAAGGTCTTTAATGCCAATCAACGCCGCAATATTAAACGAGAACGTAAGGCTGTAGCCAAAGCAGGTCTGACCCTGAAAATCTTAACGGGGGATGACATTCAAAAATCCTTGTTTCCCTTAATCTACAGCTTCTACAGCAGCACCTGCGATAAATTTATGTGGGGTAGCAAATATCTCACGCGCCAGTTTTTTAAACAGTTGTATCCTAACTACCGTCAGCGAGTGGTACTAATTGCTGCTTATCGGGAGGAGGATGACCAAAAACCAGTAGGAATGTCCTTTTGTATAAATAAGGGCAATCATTTGTATGGTCGTTATTGGGGCTGTTTTCAAGAATTTGACTGCCTACATTTTGAAGCCTGTTACTATGCACCGATTGAGTGGGCAATCGGCCAGGGCATCACCATGTTTGACCCTGGTGCTGGTGGGCGTCACAAGAAGCGTCGTGGTTTCCCAGCAACGGCTAACTATAGTGTTCATCGATTCTACGATAAACGCTTTGACCGGATTTTTCAAAACTATATCGATGAGGTTAACCTAATGGAATTTGAGGAAATTGAGGCTATTAATCAAGATTTGCCCTTTACCAAGCGCGAGATTGAGTTTCAGATTCCGGATTGATTAGCAGTTGAGGAGTATTTTGAATAAACGTGCCTTTTGCACAAAGCACAGATTGGCCTTGGCCTATTGGCCACGCTACGCGAATGGCCACGCTAGGCGATCAGATTTCCCCGATCTGACTTGAGATCAGCTCTTTACATAAGGTCATTAGGTGTGCTATTATAACCAGTTCCTAGCATACAAATTAGGTATTGCTCAGCCCAACTACAACAATAATGAGTAATTTTCGCCAATGCTCACCCTATGACCTGCTAGCCCTGGCTGTCGATGAAGCGTCGGAGGGAAGACACGCAGCTGCATTACTTTATATGACCATGGCTGTAGAGCGTTCTAAGCTTCCAGAATACGCTAGTGACGCTCAAACCTTTATTCGGTTGCACAAAGCCACAGGGACTTTAGTACAAAGCTGCCTATCCAGCCCTGAGGAAGAAAATCCAGCTAGGCTTTACTTTATATTAGACAAGGGACGCAATGCGATTCGGATCGGTTACACTACCAACCCCAATGGTAAGATTAGAGGGCTTGAAACTAAGAGTGTAAAGACTTTAGAACTAATAAAAATTATCCCAGGAAGTGCTAAGATGGAAACCGATTTTCACAGGAAGTTCCAACATCTTAGGATTTCTGGGGAATGGTTTGATGCGACTCCAGAAGTGATGAGATATATCTCATCTCTTTGATTTTGTAATTGGTAATTGGTAGTAAGCTTATGTGCTACGCACACGCTACGCTATCAGCTGATAGCTGATAGCTGATAGCTGATTATTTAGGAAAAACCTTGGTAGAAAAAGTAGGTAACCATCGGCACAACTGTAGCAACAATCAATATCACCACAACCCAAAGGGTAGCATTGCTGTTTTTAGTTTCTTCTGCACTCTTAAAGTTGCCAGCAATGTTAATGTCTTCTTCTACTACAGGAGGACCAGGATCCGGTTCACCAGATAAGACAGCTACTATGCGATCGCTTACATCTAAGAAACCCTGATTATACTTGTTGCCATCCCGCAGCGGTACCTGTAGGGTTTCAGAAGCCACACTTTCAGCAATGTCATCGGACATAATTTCCTTAACGGCATTGCCAGTAACGATAGCACTGTTATTGGTCACAGTATTCAGCACTATCAAGGTTTGATTAGCTTGCTCCTCTGGAGTAGTATACCATTTTTCAAACAACCCTTGGGCAAAGGTTGCTGCTGTTTCACCATAATCTAGGCCATGGACAGTGACAAGTCTAACTTGATTGCCCGTTGCTTTCGCTAAATCCTCTAAGGATTGAGTCAACTTGCCTTCTGTAAAGCGAGAGAGAACTTCTGACTTGTCAATTACCCAAGTCGGTTCTCCAGCGCTAATGTTAGGCATTTGATAGAGATTGATGGCATTGGCTGGTGCTGCAATTATTCCGCTTGCTAACAGGATAGCTAAAACAGGGATAATTAGGGATTTTATGTATTTGTGTTGGTTTTGTAGTTGGTTGAGGAGCTGTTTCATAACAAAGCTGACAAAAAAGACGTTGACTCTCTCAAAATAGGCTTGTCCCTAAAATACTATGAAACTGGCCATCAACCTAATCTTATTTATCGGCAAGATAATGGTAATTAGTGAAACTGCTAACATGTCACCAGTCAGGTCTAGGAAATTTAACTATTATATAGTGGCTTTAGCCACCGCGAAAAAATATTTCTGGAATTCCGGTATCGTCGTCGCAATTCATGTATAATTAAGTATAGAGTACAGGCTGAAAAACCGTGATAGACAGCTGGAAGGAAACCATGTCTGACCGCCTATAAAGTAGTAATGCTCAGAGGGTAGGGAAAGTCCTCTTTAAAAACCCAATCGTCAACCAACAATTGGCGTGTGAACCTAGAAAAAACACTTTTGAAAAAACACGGTGCGCGCCTCCTAGGGCAAGTAAATCTCCCTTGGGTCGTACCTCAATGTACGGTGGGGCACACCGGAACATGGTAAAAGGGAGGAAAACAGTTTTTAAGGCACTCTCAAGTAAGTACCCAAACGCCTAAGGAGAACTGCCCTCTAGGTCTGTCGTGAATTGACTGGGAATTTGGTAGGTTACTACGGATTCTTGGTTAAGTACTGCCTCTTCCCGAGGACACGTCGGTTTACGGTGGTTCGTCGATCTAGGAATCCCCGCGTCTAATGACCAGGGAGTGTCAAGATAGCGATAACTTTCAACCTCGAAAAGGGGTCGATATTGGTAGACTTTGGTAGCTAAAAAGTATCGGTATCAACTCTCTTTCGGTACCACCTGAGCCATATATTTACCCCACAACTGGGCAGCTTGGCTACTACTGCCACTAGTAGGAGAATTATTATCATTGCCGAACCAAATCCCTGTAACGATCTGATGCTTGGGAATAAAACCGATAAACCACAAGTCTACATTTTTATCAGTAGTACCGGTTTTTCCCCCTTCTCCTTGACCAATCCGGGCACTGCGACCGGTGCCACTGGTTACTACACCCTGAAGCATTTCTGTCATGGTGTTGGCTACGGCTGGTGAAACCGCTTGCTTGCTGATATTTGGCTGATCAGCGAAGTTGTAGATTACTCGACAGGTTTGGTAGTCTTGGTTATCGGTGCAATCACTACTGTCGAGAATTCTGACAATACCATGGGGACGATACCACATCCCTTGATTTGCGATCGCACCATAGGCTCCAGTCATTTCCAATAGACTAACTTCACTTTGACCTAAGGCTAAACCAAACACAGGATCCAGTTTTGAGCTAATACCCAACCGTTGCGCCATCCGTACTACTCTATCTAAACCAGCATCTTGAGCTACCCTGATCGCTACCGCATTTTCCGATTGAGCCAAACCAGCATACATATCAATTTCAGTAGCATCTCCAGACCGCTCACAACGTCTAATCCGTTTAATCCCAGAGCAGGAGTAGGTTTCGGTTGGTGAAATCCCTTTTTCTAAGGCAGCAGCATAGGCAAAGAGTTTAAAGGTTGAGCCTGGTTGACGCTTGGCTTGGATAACGCGATTAAACTGGCTTTTTTGGTAATCGGCTCCTCCAACCATGGCTAGAATCTCGCCATTACTGGTATTCAGGCTTGCGATCGCTCCCTGGGAAAATCCTAAGCGGCTACCAGTGTTCTTGACATAGTCCCGTAGAGCAGCTTCAGCTTTGGCCTGAGACTCAGTATCTACAGTAGTTTCTACAATAAAATTACCTTCCTTAGCCAACTCTTTGCCCAGTAACCTCCTCAATTGCTGGAAAACGTAGTTATAGAAATAGGGTGCCTTGGTGCTAGAAAGCATTTCTCGGGCTTTGGGGCTAACTTCAATCCGCGATCGCCTAGCTCGATTGGCTTCCTCTCGACCAATCATTCCCAAAGCGTGCATGCGGTCAATCACCCGATTCCGTAATTGTAATGAGGTATCATAATTTTGGATTGGGTTATAGCTATTGGGTGCTGGCAAACTTGCTACCAAAGTAGCGGCTTCTTGGATATTCACATTAGCTGCTGATTTGTCGAAGTAAAACTGAGCAGCATCTTCAAAACCAAATGCTTCTATACCTAAGTAAACTCGGTTTAAGTAAGCCTTTAAGATCGCGTCCTTACTGTAAACTGTCTCTAACTTTAGGGCAATAATTGCTTCCCGCACTTTCCGGTCTGCGGTATTGGCTCGACCGACATACTCGGGAAATAGGCTTCTTGCTACCTGCTGAGTGATCGTACTAGCACCTTCGCGAATACCTCCCCCTTGAAGATTCCGCACTACAGCTCGCATAATCCCATAGGGGTCTACTCCGAAGTGCCAGTAAAAGCGGCTGTCTTCTGAAGCAATCACTGCTTTCGGCAAATATGGGGAAAAATCCGATAACCTCCTAAGTTCTCGGTGAGCATCGGTCCGGGGTTGCCGTAGGGGAATTTGGTCACGAGAGTAAACAATCACAGGGCCTGTGACTCCCTCGGGCAATGGTCTGACTGATGGTGCTTTCAGGGTTTCAAATCCAATCAGTAATACCACTAAGGCAATTATCCCACCGATGCCATAGAGAAAGTAACGAATTCCTTGGATATACCAGGGGGGAGGATAGACGTACTGTAGCTGAACTGATGCAGCGAGTTCTGGTGGGCCGATGGTCAGGGTGTCTCCGTGATACAGAAGCAAGGAAGAAAGTCGGCGTCTGCCACGATAGATACCATTGGTAGAGTTTTGGTCTTTTATGATAAACCTACGGCCACGTCTACCATACCGTTCTAGGGAGAGATGAACTTGACTGACTACTGGGTTGCGAACGATTATGTCACAGGATTTGGAACTGCGCCCCAGTACGTAACGGTCCCCAACCAGGGGATAGACATCGGATTTGTTGGTATTAGCATCTTGCACCCAAAGTTCCGGCACTCTAGCATTAGGCTTTAGTGCTACTGCTTGAAGATTGACCTTCGCATGAATGGTCTGTACTACCTGAGTTAGCTGACTAAGTATGGTCTTTGGGGGTTTGGAGGGTGGTTGAGAACTCATGGTCAGCGATAAGCGATTGCTTGGGTGCTTATTGAACCATTCTAATCGCTCTAGCAATTAGCTCTTTTTCCCTGTTCCATTATCAATATTTTCAATATTTGTGGAATGGGCATCTTGGGTGGAACTGGCATCTTGCCAGTTTCAATATATTCTCCGGCGGGCAGGATGCCCAATATTCTCCGGCGGGCAGGATGCCCAATATTCTCCGGCGGGCAGGATGCCCACTCTACTGATTCAAAGATTCAGCAACGCTACCGACTCAACGACTAGCAGGAAAACTACCACCCACAAAGTGAATATCACTAAAGGTTTCAATCCACAAACGAGCACCACAATCCAGTGGATTATCTGGATTATAGACAATCTTACAAGGACCTAGGATTTCCACTTCGTTGCCGTAGATATTGCTACCACTGCGTTTTACTGAAATCACTGGCTTGCGGTCTTTGGGGCTTTTCTTGATATTCGAGCCAATGTGATTACGATTGACATTAATCTTTGCTAGAGCCGGTGGACGACTAGTGCGCCATTTCCCCTTTGGTCCACGAGTACCTTTAGTAATTTGTGGCAAATGGTTGAACAAGGGAATAATCCAGAATTTCCCAGTTTTATAAGCACCGCGCACCCGACCCTTCTCTAGGAGTTGGCGCAATCGTCGAGAAGAAATTCCTAATAGAGATGCTGCTTCAGTAGTTCCAACGCACTTGTTCATGACTGGAGTGTTTTTTAACTCTTCCTATAACACTAGTTTAATAGCAAAAATAAAAATTGGCAACTTGAGGGAGTAGGGATTAAAGTGTGGTAAGTGTGGAGAGGGTGGCTAGTAAGTCAAGTGCTGTGGTTTGCACTATTAGCGACTCCGTCAATATCGGAATAGTTAGGAAATCGAGAAGAAAGGGAGTAGGGATTAAAGTGTGGTAAGTGTGTAAAGGGTGGAGGTAAAGTGAAGTGGTGTGGTTTCCACTATTAGCGACTGCGTCAATATCGGAATAGTTAGAAAATGGGGAATCGGGAATGCGATCGCAAATAACCTAACTTTGGAGCGAGGGAACAGGGAATAGGGATGAAAGCAGCTAAAGTGTGGTAAGTGTGGAGAGGGTGGGGGTCAAGTTAAGTGGTGTGGTTTCGAGTATTAGCGACTGCGTCAATATCGGAATAGTTAGGAAATCGAGAATCGGGAATGCGATCGCAAATATCCTAACTTTGGAACAAGCGGAAGAGTCTAGCCTACAGTCAATCTTGTATGGGATCACATATAAATGCGCTCCCATTTTATTGTGTGACCTGCTCCTGACAATTGTTTGAATCCCTGAAGTAAAACTATTCCGGTAACTGTATTGATTAGTTGGAATTTTCTGTTCGCGAGCTGCTGCTGATATTGGAGATATCATGAATGCGTTCCATAGAGTGACCAAAGGTCAATCGCAGAAATGAGATTGGCAGGTTAGGGATTTTCACCGTCGGGGATGGATCGGATGAGGCGGGGTTCCGGATGGAGTGCGATCGCTTTAGCTTTTATAGCCAAAATCTAAAGCTATAGTGACAGTATATTTCCTAGTTTCTTTAATTGATTTTTTTAAAGATGCTTTGAGCTGCGTAAAACTTTCCGGTATTACTAAACTTGCTGCTACATTCAGGCTTGTTTCTACTTGACTAAACAAATTTATATTTTGTTTAAATTTTAAGTCTTTATTGAACTGGCGATTATTGATTATAAAGCTAATATCTGCGTCTTTTTCTAAAGAGTATTTCTTGACATATTCTTTAACAAGATCTAGATTAGGAGGTTCCTTTTTAAGCTCCATTTTAGCATGATTTTCTAATTCCTTTTTCTTGTCTCTAGAAATTTTTGCACTTAAATATAAATTATAAATAAGACCCAAAATCTTTGCTTTAACATTAGTCTCTTCTGCAAAATTCGTAACATCAGTAATCTTTAAATCAATACTTGTAGCACCTAAATAATTACAGATTGTTATATAGTGATACCACTTGGGAAGAACTACCTTATTTTCAACTTTATCTGCCAAAAAGTATTTCATCGGATCTTCAGAACTTTGAACAAGAATATTTCCATTATCAAGAATATTCTCATGATCTAGCTTTTTCAAAAAACTAATTGTTTCTGGATCTTGATAGTTTTCTATTAAGTTATCCATTAGCCAAGTTTGATCATTTGTTTGAATTGATTGGTAGAATTTATCATAGTTTTTATCATTCCTGATCTGTTCGATTTTATCGCCAGGTAAAACAATAATAACTCGCCGTTCGTTTGCGGAAGGAATTTTTTTTGGGTATGGTTCATATCCAACTGGCATTACCAATCTTCCTCGTTTAAAATAATCAATATACCATTGCTTATAGAAATAATACAACTTGGTAAAATGAGATTAGTTGTATTCAAAAATGAGCTGATTAACCAAGCAATAAATATTGGATTAAGTAAAAAAATAATAGATTGAATTATGGGAAATACAAATCTTTTCCATTTTGTTTGTAAGTATATACCAAGTAGTTGTTTTTTTATGGTGTTAAGCTGTAAATCATAAATTGTACGATCAAGGTTTTTTGAAAATTCTTCAACTCTATTAGAAATATAAAATAGCCAGTCTTGAACTGTATATCCATTTTTAAAAACAGGAATTTTTCCATAAATACCAATAATTGCAGGACGATTGGTAATATCAAATTCTTGAGTAACAGTTTCAATATAAAACTCAAAATTACTGTAAAAAAAATCAATCCTCTCTTTGTTAAATACTTTAAAGTTAGACAATTTTAATTTATCAATACGATTCATAACTAATTTACCTTCAGTATCAAATAGTTTAATTTCTCTTAAGTTTGTTACAAGTATACCAGGAGTATCTTTAACAAGTAAATCTGAAGTATCTTTTTGGTAGTTAGGTACAAAGTAGTAGAGTGATATCATATTGATTAACTGGTTTACATTAACTTCTGAAGTATATCTATGATTAATTGATTAGCCAATTTCCCTGAAACAAGACTACCCACAATCCAATCCGCGTTTTTGACAATTTGAGCATTATTGATAACTGTGTTTAGTCTATCTTTAAAATTTCTCAAATACGAATTGCTGAAGTCACTATCTGAGAAACTAGGTACTCCGCATTCTATTGGATTAACGTTCACCATATCTTTTCCTGGTAAAACACCAAAATAATTACCTACTATAATAAAATTATTTTTTTTTCCCCAATCATCAAAATGTTTAAAATCATGCTTAATAGCAGCTATATATCGTTGTTTTTTTGATTTATTAACAAAATTATCAAACTGATCAACCACCAAAATATATTCACTTCTGACAACATAAATAATATATTCTACTTTTTTAAAAACCTCTTTTTTAACATTATAGTTATTCCTGTCTCCAGCAATATCATCAATATAAGAAAAGGCAATTTTTTTGTTAGCTCTATTTTCTTTGATTACTACTCTTCGGTGTCGTTCACGTTTTGATGTAGGTTTGACATCTTTTACCAACTCACAATCTAGCATAAGTTTACGTAAAGTTGATTTACCACTATCATCAACACCAAGAATTCCAAGCTTTTTACCAAAAAACCAAGGTATAGTTCCATTGAAATAATTTAATTCTTCTGTATCCCATTCCCATTTCATAAGAGTAATTGAAGCTTCTTTAGTTTAATTTTATAACAATATTTTTTTATAAATGTTCATAACTGACATATCGCAATAAAATTTAATAAATTTTGTGAGCATGCCCGATGCCTGCTACTCAGTCATAGAGTAGAGGAGTTTTGCAATTATCCAATAGGAGCACTAGGGGAACGCTGGAACTGATGTGGGAATGCGATCACATGTAACCACTATAAGCACCTACACAAAATAAATTACCTACTCTGAATCTCTGTAACCCTTACATTGTAAGGCTTTGATTTTTGTAAAATGTGCAATTAATTTTGTGCACCTGCTTATAATAGTTTGAAACTAGTGGGGATGAGGGATTAAATGACAACTATATAGTTGGTTGCTTGAGATTTAGACTGATGTTATCTGTAGGAGCATAGGGGGTTGGTAGTGAGGGAAGAAATGGGCGGGGGAGAGTGAGGGTTTTTGCGATCGCAGCCGGTTTGTTTATATGCTTGAACCTAGGAATGTTACCAGGTAAAAATTCATATTCCTTATTACTGACATCAATGGCTTGCTCAAAATACACTCAATAACGAGTAAATTATATTATTACAGCCATCAAAAACTATTTATTAAACCATATTGGATATCATGCTGGAGGTATTTCTGGCGCAACTTATTACTCATGGCAAACTGATACCCCGAGTTTCTAGAGCAAATAAAACAGGCTAATCATCAATCTTCAACTGCTGGAACGCCCAATAATTAAATTGATAATTTTGAATAGTCACCAAGCCCTTAACCCCCTCAGCGAGTAGCAGGAAAACTACCACCCACAAAGTGAATATCACTAAAGGTTTCAATCCACAAACGAGCACCACAATCGAGTGGATTATCTGGGTTATAGACAATCTTACATGGACCAAGGATTTCCACTTCGTTGCCGTAGATATTGCTACCACTGCGTTTTACTGAAATCACTGGCTTGCGGTCTTGAGGGCTTTTCTTGATATTAGATCCTATGTGATTGCGATTAACATTAATCTTAGCTAGAGCGGGAGGACGACTAGTGCGCCATTTCCCCTTCGGTCCACGAGTACCTTTGGTAATTTGTGGCAAATGGTTGAACAGGGGAATAATCCAGAATTTCCCAGTTTTATAGGCACCCCGCACCCGACCCTTCTCTAGAAGTTGGCGCAATCGTCGAGAAGAAATTCCTAATAGAGATGCTGCTTCAGTAGTTCCAACGCACTTGTTCATGAGTGGGGTCTCTTTTAACTCTTCCTATAATACTAGTTTAATAGAAAAAATAAAAATTGGCCATGTGAGGGAGCAGGGAGCAGGTAATAGGTATAAAAGTGTGTTAAGCGTGGAAAGGGTGGGTAGCAAGTCAACTGCTGTGGTTTCCACTATTAGCGATTACGTCAATATCGGAATAGTTAGGAAATTGGGAATCGGAAGCGGCTCTAAGGTCGCATCATACATAGTTATCTAACACATTAATTAATTTATTACACAGGATTTTTCCCCACTCCACTACTCCCTATTCCCTGCTCCCTGCTCCCTATTCCCTGTTCGTTACAAAATTTTTCAAAATATGTTATAATATAAGATTATTTATGCTATAATAAAATTACCGTGGGCGCTAAAACGTTCCACGGTAAGAGCCAGCCCCAGATTTTCCACCCTCTCAGGCTGGCTCTCGTCCCCCAGTTAAGGAGATAACTTAATATTATGACGTACTCTCAGCGCCTCTATCCATGGGCGGTAGTTCGGTTATTGCCCATGATGCAAAGAGTGGTTGTTGGTCGTTTCCGCAATCGCTCGGATGCAGAAGGTCACATGCAGGCTCTGAAGCGGTTAATGCCTGATGCTGAATTTATCATTATCTTTGATATTGGCCAGGATATAGAGGGAGAATCTGAGGAGATGGAGTAGGGAGCTTAAGCTATCAGCAATCAGCTTTCAGCAATCAGCTTTCAGCATTAAGTTTTTGGTATGCATTGGTTTAATCTGTGTTATTGTAGCTAACCACTGACTACTGACTACTGACTGCTGACCACTGACCGCTGACCACTAACCGCTGACACATCACTTACTACTCACGATAGTCTCCCAATTCTGAATCACTTGCTGCAAAGCTTCTGGGAGCTGGTCATGACCAATATCGGCATAACGTGTGGTACCAGCATTGCTGCTCAGAGTAACACTGATATAATCAGCAGCACCAATAGCAGCAGGGTAACTCAACTGATCAAACTGACCAAAGTCTACCTCTTTGTTGAGAAACTTCTTAAAGCCTTTGACATCTTGACGGGAAATGCGAGCAATCTCAGTGGGAGTGCTATTCCCATTGATCCTTATGTACTGCTGAATCACTTGTCCATTCTTGAGCAGACGGGTTTCAACGGTTTGACCAAAGAAACCACCACTTGCGATCGCACGAAATACGGTATTCTTCTCTAGGGCTGGTGGTAATTCACTGCTGGGAATCGGTACTGCTGCCAGTAGGTCTTGATTGTCTACTGATTCAACCTGAGCGCTTGCGGTAGAGTTACCTGATGGTAAGAACTTCATTTGACCAGCTTGGCTAGTTACTGCACTAAAGGATACAATCCCGGTTAATGCACAGGCAGCAATAATATAAGAAGATGGAGTGATTGCACGCAAGTTTTTCATCTGATTCCCTTGATTAGTTGAAGGTGTACCCATAGGCCAAGGTAGAGAACTTACCAGCAGTATCAAGACCAATTGCTGGTGTTTGCCTCTTTACTTAAGACTATTGACTTTTGGGAGATTTGTTTTGTTTCGTGCTGACTACCGAACTATCGGTAGGGAAATCACTCCGTCAGCTTATGCGCTACGCGCACGCTACTTGAGGTGCTAAGCACCTACACAGAATTAATTGCCTACTCTAAATCTCTGTGACCCTTACCCTGCAAGGCTTTGAATTTTAAAAAATGTGCAATTAATTTTGTGTGCCTGCTTATCAGCTATAGCATTTTCATTTGAGATGTAAACTGAAAGGCCGTGAGCCACGCTTCGCGATGCTCCTTTCTTTGGAGCCGCTAAAAGCGATCAGGTCTTCTTGTATTTTAAGAAAAAACTCTGGAGCTCTTGCCTATTGCCTCTTGACTTTTTCGATAATTTATGAATTTACAAATAGATAGTTTGAAAACGCTATATAGTATTTTCATTTGAGATGTAAACTGAGAAAGTATTTTTTTTAATTTACTATAAAGATATGGTTCTATTGCTACTATTGCCTCTTGACTTTTTCCATGATTTATGAATTGACAAATAGTTTGAAAGCGCTATAGGTTATGAGTACTAATTTTAAGTGACCTTAAATAGCAATGTCCTTGATTTTTTTAAAATATTAAGTTTTGTTAATTTAGTCGAGATTGTTGGCAATAATGCTATAGTTGTTATATTAGGTCTTTTGACAGGTAAGCTGATCTTTCATAACCTTCTATTAAGGAGATAATAATGCGTATAGTGATCATGTTGGTTGCTTCAATATTCCTGCTCTTCGCCAATGTTAGCGCGGCGGAGGCTTCTGTCTCAAACCCAGGAAGTCTCGAGGGTGAGTGGATAGGAACTTGGACTAGTTTGAATGCTACCACCTATAACGGTGTGATCGAGATGTATATAAATCAAGAGGGGGATAACGTATTCGGTACCTCAGTGGTGGGCAACACAAAATGTTCTCCTGAACGACTTTTCAAAGGTACATTGTCAGGCAAGTTTAACAACTTTATTGAATTGGAAATATCTCCTGAGGGAAAGCCGGACACCACAATAGCTAAAAATTGGGGGGCGATAACCAGGGACCGCAATGCTATCAGTGTGGTCTACAACTTCAACACTTCTGAGTCCAAGTGTGAAGGGGATGTCGGCACAATGTTCATCTCTAAGGTTCAGGAGTATTCCAAGATTCAGGGCATCACAAAGAAATAACTCAGGACTTACACTAAGACATCTTTAAGGAATGAAGAATTAAGAATTAAGAATTAAGAATTGGAAGTTTTTTGCATTCTGCATTCTGCATTCTGCATTCTTCATTCTTCACCCAGTAAGGCGCGGAATGCTCCTTGTCACCCCGTCAGGTCAAAATGTCACCTCCCTTATCAGCAATCATCATTGTTGCTGCTGCTGTGTTTGCAGTTATCGGTAATGGGAAGACAGAAGCATCAATCACACGCAGACCTGATACTCCTCGAACGTTAAGTTCTGTATCCACCACAGAATTCTGATCAATCCCCATTCTGCAAGTTCCGCAATAGTGCTGTGTTGTATTAGCTGTTTCTCTGATGTAACTCTCGAAATCTGTTCCCGGTTCTGGAGCAATTTGTTTTTCCCGCCATTGCCCCAAGCTGGATTGATTGCCAATATCGATACCTAACTGAAGCGCTGTTATACATGACTGGAGATCTCCTGGCACTGTCAGATACTTTGGATCAACAACAGGAGCTTGATCAGGAGAACTTGAACCCAGCGTAATAGTTCCCTTACTCTTCAAGTGCATGACATTTGGCCATAACCAAAAAGAATTTTTTGGGCCAGGGAAACCTTTGAGTGTTCCCACTCCCACTGAACACTCTATATCAACAACTGAACTACTATTTTCCGTAGAGCCGAAAATCACAGCTGGAGCTAGGCTATAGGAATACACTGGTACATCTTTATCTTCGGGAATAGAAAATCCGGCACTAACAAAAAGATCATCATGTAAATTCTTCCCTACTTCTGGAACATTCACAACTACTGGAATATCAAATTTCGCCAACTCAGTTTCGTCGCCAATGCCTGAAAGCATCAAGATTTTTGGACTCGCAATCGCACCAGCACTCAGCACAACCTCATGTCGCACCCCTGCAAAGTATTTTTCGTTCTTCTGAACATATTCAACACCAATTGCTTTGGTATTATTAAATCGGATCTTGGTTACCAAAGCTTCAGCTATTATAGTTACATTTGTATGAACCGCTGGTAAAAAAGTGTTAAATGTGGTTTCACGAAAAAGCTTTGAAAGTGTTTTGATATTGTTGAACTGAAATGGAGCGTATCCATATTGACTCTCGCTGGTATTATAATTAGGATTTTCAGGTAAACCGTACTGGTTAGCAGCAGCGAATAAATCGTTAATGAAATTCAAATTATCTGTCTGAGCCACCAAAACCTTAATGATTTGCTCTACACTTTCAAAGTGCGGTAGTACATCATTCCATGACCAACCGGGTGCTACCTTACCCCACTCATCAAAGTCAGAGCGTCCACCTCTGACATAAACCATGGCATTATGTAATGCACACCCACCTAGGGCTTTTGCTTGGGGCAGCATGATTACACGGTTGTTTAAATTTGTTTGAGGTACTGACTTATAACCCCAATCAATCTCTGGATGTTGTTGTAGGACTTCAAACCAATCACTTGGGTTGTACATCTTGGGATTGAGTAGGAGCTTTCCAGCTTCGATCAGGAGAATTTGTGAATTTGAGTCAGAAGCAGCAAGCTTTGAAGCTACTATGCTTCCCGCAGAACCTCCACCAATCACAATGTAGTCATACATGAAATTTGCTTCTGCCATATTGACTGCTCCCAGTAGAATCTGCTAATTAATTTTGCTATCAGCTTAAGCTGATAGCAATTGGCCAAGGCCAAGAACTTTGATGAAGACTTTCAATTCTCATTAATCTATCAATATTAGATTCTACTGTTTTTGCATTGCGCATTGGCGCAGGCTACTGCAACTACGGGTAGGGAAATCACCCCCTAAGCATTCAGCTATCAACGGTTAGCTATCAGTAATCAGTTGTTGAATAAAATAGGTAAGTATTAGTTTAATACTCACGAAAGTCATAGCGTCGAAGCCTTTACCACAAAGCTGACCGCTGACTGCTAACCACTGATGGCTGACCACTGACCGCTGACCGCTTACATAATTACACTTTCCCCCTTAACCCTTCCAATTGCTCCCGCACTGATAACGGTTGATATCCCAAACTAAATCCTAATGAACTATCCAATGAAGTATCGGGAGATCTAGGAGCAGCCATCGGTACATCTTTTTGTAGACAGCGTCCTAAGTTATCTTGGGAAAGTTCAAACACCTCAGCCATCAGGCAACCAAAGTCATAGCGGGAGATCCGTTCTTTTCCGCCCAGATTAACTAGACCTTGGACTTTCTCTAGAGCTAATAACAATCCCTTGGCTGCTGTTGTGCCACTGACAGGGGTTCTAATTTCATCGGTAAATAAGCTCAAGGGTCGCCCTTCTCTGATGATTTTGAGAAAGGGTTGGATAAAGCTACTAGCAGTAGGGGGAACTATACCAAACATTAAGGGCATGCGGCAAATCGCGACTTTAGGATAATGCGATCGCATCCCTTCTTCTGCCATCACTTTTTGCTCACCGTAATAGCTGATAGGCGATACCGGATCAGTTTCCAGATAAGGAGGATTTAAACCATCGAAGACCAAGTCAGTAGAGGTAAACACGCAAGGGATATCATAATCTGCACTTAGTCGAGCAATATTGATAGAAGCTGTAACATTAATCGAGTATGATTCCTCTCGATGGGTCTGGCAAAAATTAGGTTTAGATTGAGCTGCGGTATGAATTACTCCTGCTGGTTGAATCTCAGCAAACAGATGCTTTATCTCCTGAAATTCTCTCAAGTCAGCCTTTACCAAGGTTATTCCCGGAATATCTATCGTTTGGGAAAAATACGTTCCATAAATATCCCATTGTTCTTTGGCGAGCTGACAAAGGTTCCATCCTAGAAAACCGCTAGCTCCTGTGACTAAGAGTTTTTTTCTCATCAAAATTTAGGGTTAGGTGCGTAGGGTGCGTTAGGGGCGGACTTGCCCTTATTTTTCGCCTCGTAGCCAGCGCTGGGATAGTCCGCCCCGTAACGCACCACAGAGTCAAACAGCTTTAATGATATGCACCCTTTCCAGTCAACCATCGACGGTTAGCGGTTAATAATAGCGTGTTCCTTAAATACCTCTAAAGGAATGTAATCAAGCGCTGCTTCATGGGTTGCTGACAAAATCACCGGTGGCGCAACTCCAGCATCCAGCGCCTCCTTCCAACGACTGATACACAAACACCATTGATCTCCGGGTTTAAGACCAGGAAAATTATATATAGGGGATGGTGTACTCAAATCATTGCCCCTTAACTGAGTAAAGGAGAGAAACTCTGCAGTCATTTCTGCACAAACGATATGTACACCAACGTCAGATGGTCCTGTATCACATTTTCCATTCCGAAAAAATCCCGTCATCGGAAATGTGCAGCACACTTTTAGTGTTCCGCCAAGGACGTTTTTGGCATCATTGTTCATGATAAATAGTAAACTTTATTTAAGCCAATAATGTTGGTATTTTGTTGTAAGCTATTAGCTATCAGTGGTCAGCATTCAGCTAATGCGCTACGCGCACGCGTGCGCGTTCAGCATTCAGCTATCAGTTATCAGCTTTTTAATAGTCGAAGCCTGTGCCACGCTACGGTAAATAATTTTTTTTTAGCTGAGAGCTGACTGCTGAGAGCTGACTGCTGAGAGCTGACTGCTGAATACTTACCAAAGACTATACTAAGATGCTAGAGACGAAGCTGCCATACACATCGATGGTGATGAAGGTTGAAGCTTTACATCTACGGTTTTGTAACCAGCTGTCATCAATAAATTAGTAACCACTAATTGCGCCCTTTGATTAGCTTGCTCTAGCACACCTTGCTGACAAGCAGTAGCCTGAATTTTCCGGAGGGTTTGCTGTTGAGCTAGCATCTGTAATTGAGGAGCAACATCAGGTCCGAGACCCAAAAATCCTCGGTTGTAGTCGTAAATCTGGGAACGGGTAACATCAATCTTGCTATCCAGTAATTGGGGCGCTGGTAACTGCACTTGGATCGAGTCATTGCTGACTTTGACATCATCGACGCTTAATTTCCCTAAATCAACCCCAGCTCGCACTTCCCCATAAGCAATATAGAGTAATGTCGTTGACGCTAAGCGATATTGTCCTAAGTTTCTATCTTGACGAGTTGGGACCACCGCCTCCATGCTAAACACAGCAGTGGTCAATTCACTAACATCACGAACTTTATTAACCACAACGTTTCTGACATCCACATCTGGTTCTGGCTGTGATAAGTTTAATTGTGATAAGTCGAATAGACCATTAACTTGTTCAAACAAGCGGGAGCTAGTGCGCCACATCACCACTCCTATAATTAGCGTCGTGATTATCATGCCCCCTGTGCTCATCAAAATCAAACCTCTAGGTATACTAGAGATAATGCTAAGTAACTGATGCTTTTGATGCTGACTTTTCATTTTTGTTTACCTTAAAAATTATCGTCAGGAATTATGAACTTTAATTATTAACAGTTAGTTATTCTCAATCTATGCTATTATATAAGAATAACTAAATTATATTTAGTGTAAAAAATCTATTATAAAAATATCAAACCTATACACCTAGTTTTAGGCGATTGATTCAAGTTAAAAGACTAGCATAATAGGTACCGAATAGCCTGATTAACAATTCTATGGAGCGATTGCTTGTAAGCAACTGCTATGTTGTTATATAGCAGTTATCGATTGGCTAAAGTACCTCGTCTCTATTCTTTCATACTTGATGCTTAATACTTGTGCTTATCTACCTCAACCCAACTTCTAGTTTCATGGGACTCATGGGTTAAATCCATTAACATCTGGGAGTACACTCCTTCTTTGAGAGATAGTGTAGTGACGCTACCATTGTCAATGGCTTGCACCCAATGGTCAACCACCCGGATAAATGGGGCTAAACGACCATCGAGATAGGTTTCAGGAAATGCTAGTCGCTGGGGAATTTCTACTTCCATCAAGGATTGACCTGCGGTAGCTGCCCACAGACGAAATCCATGAACGTAGTCTTTGAGATTGTTACTGCCTAAAACTAAGGTGCCGCGATCGCCATAAACCTCTACAAAGTGACCTCGCCCTTCATAGGTTACGGAACTAATACTGAGTTGACAAGGGGTACCATCTGCCAATTCCAGTAATAACAGACAGGTGTCATCAGCATCTACTGGCTTAAGTAAATTGCTAGCATTGGGGTCTGGTCGTGCTGGAATTGCAGTACTCACTTGAGCACACAACCGCTGCACTGGTCCAAATAGCCAATGAATATAATCAAAAACGTGAGAACCAATTGCGCCTAGTACTCCGCCACCCTTATCCTTTTGAGCATACCAGTTCCAGGGGCGTTCAGGATTGGCTCGGCTAGAGAATAAGCAGTCAATTTTAATCAGACGCTTTTTACCGACATAGTCTTTTTCGAGATATTCCGCTAATAGCTGCCATGAGGGGATGAAGCGGAATTCAAAATCAGGTATAGCGACAACACCCTTTTCTGTAGCGAGTTGGTAAAGCTCCTCGGTTTCGGTTGCCCTTAAAGTCATCGGTTTCTCTAGTAGCAGATGTTTCCCTGCTTCTAGAACCCTTTTGGCCATTTCGTAGTGCAGAAACGGGGGAGTACAGATGCTAACTGCTTCTACTTCCGGTAAAGCTAGGATATCTTCTAAGCGATCGCATCCATGGGGAATATCATATTGGTTTGCGATCGCATTTGCCTGATCCGGGTCTCGGTGATAGACAGCCACCACTTCCGTCCGGGAATGAGCTTTAAAGCCAGGGATGTGGATTTTTTGTCCAAATCCAGTTCCCACTACCGCTACACCAATTGTAGGTAGCTGTTCAGTTGCACCTGTTGCAGAAAACTCAGCCATTCTAGACTATCTCGTGACTTATATTATTAGTGCTTATCTTAAAAATCGCAGGGTAAATGGGTAACGGTAAACCCTACCATATTGAGCAGCGATTGAGGCCATAGTCACCAGCAGCGAATCAATGATTCCCAGGATACTAGCTAGACACCATAGCCAGAATTCTATCAGCTTAAACAGCTCCAACCAAGAGTTACGGTCAAAACCCTTTATTGCACCAATCAGGATGAAAAACGCCCAGGCAAAGGCCGTAAATATGGTCAGGATAATGGTAGCGTACAGGGTAATCGAGATTTGAAAATTAATAGATTCTTGACCGTGAACCTTGACAAAGCGGTATTTATTTCTCTTGTTTAACCAGATCATCAACGGGCCTGCCAGGTTAGCCAAAGGGATAGGTAGACCCATAATCAATAGGGGAATCCATAGCAGGGAGGATAGATGACACAGCATCCCCCAGATTCGAGCTTTCCTATCGTTCCGTGGCACTGTTACTTGATCCATAAAACTGACCCAAAACCGACATTACATCCCATGACTTTGCTCAAGAGTCTGGTTAAGCCATTATATTGTTTAACCGCCGTTGTTTTTCACTGCCTCAACCCAGGTAATTACCTCTTTAGCCAGGTGAGTACCGTCTAAGCGGTCAATTTCCCGGATGCCAGTAGGACTGGTGACATTAACTTCGGTGAGGTAGCCGCCGATAACGTCTATGCCAACAAAATATAAGCCATCTTGCTGCAGTTTTGGCAAGAGCCGGGCACAGATTTCTTCCTCTCGGGGAGTAATTTCCGTAGCCGCTACTCGACCACCCACAGCCATGTTACCCCGAAATTCCTTACCTGTGGGAATGCGATTTACTGCTCCAATCGGTTCACCATTCAAGAGGATAATCCGCTTATCTCCATCTTTCGCCGCAGGCAGATAAGCCTGAACCATCACTGGCTCACTACCCTGTTTAGTGCTAATTTCCACCAAGGAGTTAAAATTGCGATCGCTTGCCTGTAGAAATATAATCCCCTCACCAGCTTTGCCTCCTAGAGGTTTCAGTACTGCTGCCTCTTTTTCCTCAACGAATTGCCGAATCACCGATTTATCCTGACTGACAATGGTCTGTGGAATCACTTCCTGAAACTGGAGGGCATACATTTTTTCGTTAGCTGTCCTGATGCCAGTTGGTGCATTAATCACCAAGGTTTTATCTGGATTGATGTAATCCAAGATATAGGTGGCATAGAGGTAAGGTATGGTAACGGGCGGGTCTGTCCGCATCCAGACAGCATCCATCTCCTCTAGAGGTTTCAACAGAGCCTTACCAGTCTGGTACCACTGCTCACTGACGACCCAATGCCCGTCATCGAGTTTGGCTGGAGTTAGTTGCACAGGTTCTAGAAGCCCCCAAGCCTGACCCTGAATAACACTCAATTGTTGAGCCTGAGTGACCCAAACCTCATGACCTAATTCTTGTGCGGCTTCCATCAGTGCCACACTAGTATCGTGACCGGGATCAAGTTTCGGGAGAGGGTCTATGATAAACGCAAATTTCACGGTTGAATTCCCCTGTCAGCCAATTCCCCTATGCTACAGCAATACTATTTGATTGGGGAATATACTGGTCAAGATCTTGAACGGGGAACGGGTAACAGGGATATTGCCGATAACCATTAGCGATCCTACAGACTAGATGCTCAATCACCTAGTGGTTAGCTTGCCTTGAGGAGGTTGTCTAACTTACCCTGAAATTCCAGAGTGTGAAGCTCATCACAGCCACCGATATGCTGGTCATTAATAAAAATCTGTGGTAAAGAGCGTGCTCCATTTGCCCTTTGAGCCATCTTCTCCCGTGCCTGGTTATCACCATCAATAGAGTATTCAGTAAATTCAACTCCCTTCTTGTTTAGTAGACCTTTAGCACGGATACAGAAGGGGCAACTGCTCCAGGTGTAGATTTCAACGTTTGGGCTCATAGTTGGCGGTAGCGTGTTGTTAAGTAATGTTTCTTAAATTTTAACTAGTGGTTTAGCTTGGCGCACCAGCTCAGTAACGTAATGCCAAATCATAGACAGCCCAGCTCCTGATTACCTCAAGGCTGGGCTGTCTATTAGTTATAGGCGCTTATTATAGCTAGGGTCTTTATATAGGCTGACCCCATTTAAAAGGTTGGTCATATCTAGGGTCTTTATATAAGCTGACCCAATTTCCAACTCCCCCTTATTATTTCCGACAAATCTTGGTTTAGTAATTTTTATAATATTTTCTTTATATTTCCGTTTATTGTGATTTGTCAGGTTTGTTGAAGTTTTGTTGCATGGTGGTCAGCGAAACCCCTAAGGCTTGAGAAAACCACACTTCCAAATCACGCATTGGGTATAAAGACTTACTCATAGCCGGATCCCTTATGGGCTCTACAAGAATGGTGAACATTCCCAGTCGATTCCCAGCTAAGACATCAGTAAATAAGCGATCGCCTACCATTGCCACTTGGTCTATAGGTAGGTTCATCGCATCTACAGCTATTTTCAGCTTGCGTCGCGAAGGTTTGCGAGCTCCATATATGTAAGGCAAATCGAGGGAGGAAGCAATACGGCTAATGCGATGTTCACTGAGGTTATTACTAACCAGCCACAGGGAAACCATCGCTCTAGTTTGCTCTACCCACCGTTCAATTTCTCCAGAAACACAGGATTTCGTCACTGGTATTAAAGTCTGGTCAACATCCAATACTAGACCTGAGAGCTGATATTGCTGGAGAATCTCTGGTGTCAGGTCTAAGATGGAGCCACCAAGGATTAAGTCAGGTTGTAACTTTGAGACCCAAGACATATTTAGTTAACTGATAAATTTAAGGTTGGTAACTCTGTTGATTTTTGATGCTTACCCGTCAATTGTCAATACACTAAGCCCGCTCAGCCTGATGATGGCAGCGGGCAACGGTTAAGTGATTCAGTTCTATTGAACCTTTGAACTTCCCCATCCGTCGCAGGAATGGGGTATCCTTTGCACAACCTAATTGGCTGTTATCTCCATTGGCGTAACTTTCCCCCGCACGGTCGGTAGCTGAGTAGGGTCAATACCCAGTTTTTTGACACCCTTATCTCCTAATATTAACATTGTCGAAAATTCATCCCTGGAGACGAAACCTGATTGTGAGGGTCGCCTTTATGGTTAAAGACGAAACCTTAGGATGGTGGAGCCTTTATGGTTAGTCGGCTATGCGGAAAAGGTTAAAACTTGTTGATTAAGGCTCCACCATCCTTACGGTAACTTTGAGGCAGGCTCAAAGACGAAACCTTAGAATAAGGCAGCCTTTCTGGTTGGTCGGCTATGGGAAAAAGGGTTAAAACTGTTTGATTAAGGCTGCCTTATTCTTAAGGTAACTTCAAATGCAGAAAAAGGTTAAAACTTGAGGCGCTTTCCGTTTGAAGAATTTAATTCTTCAAACGGAAAGCGCGCCTCCATTGATTAATGCGACCCTCTCCTTACGGTAACTTTAAGACCTAAGAGGACGGGGTATTCTTTTCTCTCAACCTCCCCAGTAGATAAAGCTTCTGTGATCAGTGGTTGTTGTAGTTTATTGCTTTGCTCGCCGTTCTCTACGGATAGCATTTTTAGCTGCTTCATGTTCTGTTAGGGTTTTACTAAAAACATGAGTGCCATCGTAACGAGCCACGAAAAACAGGTATTCGGTGTCTTCGGGATCAAGGGTTGCTTTCAAACTCCCTATTCCAGGACTGGCAATCGGGGTCGGAGGTAGTCCTGGGTTGAGATAGGTATTGTAAGGGGAGGGTTGCCGCACTTGCTTGTAGGTCAGGGGCTGATCAGCAGTTTGTCGAATCCCCAATCCATATTCAACCGTGGGATCGGTTTCTAATCTCATCCCTCGCCGCAACCGTTCAGTAAAGACACCAGCAATGCGATCGCGTTCTTCAGCAACTACTGCTTCCTTCTCGACAATGCTCCCTAATGTTACCCAATCATTGATACTAAGCTGGGTTTTGTACTGACCTTTTTCGTATACTGGTAAGGCTACCTGTTCAAATCGATTAAGCATTTGTTGGATGACTGCTTGTGGCGAGATGCCATCACTGGGTAACTTATAGGTATCTGGGTATAAATAACCTTCTAGATGAGGGAGCTCACTGGGCAACCAAGGGTACTTATCCCAGGGGATTTTGCTACTAGCAGCGATAAAGTCATAAGCCGAGAAAAATCCTAGAGATTCAAAATAATCCGCCATTTGCTGAATCGACCACCCTTCCGGTATGGTGAAAGACAGCTGCATCACCTTCCCTTTCCAAATCGTTTCGGCGATTTTTGGCAGGGGTTGAGTTGGTGATAGTTCGTAAGTTCCAGCTTTAAACTCACCATCTCGGTCTAGCAGCTGACGCCAATGAGTCCAGAGTTTCCAAGCATCGGCTGAGCGAATTAAACCAGAAGCTTCAAGATCTCTGCCTATTTGCTGACCTGGGGTTCCTGGGGGAATCTCAATTTTTATGAGGGTTGGAGCTACATCTTCGGAAGATTGTGCTTTAACAGGTGGGGATACCACCCAACTCCACCACTCCCAGCCCTGCCATGCACAAAGACCAAGGGTCGTTGGCAACAGAACGAAATAAAAAAACCTATTGGAGATGCTTTTGAGAGTTTTCATACTCTTATACACCAAAACACTAGTTTCCCCTGAATCGTTTAAGGGGTCAACCCGAGTTCTTGTCTCCTAATCAAGATCATCGAATAGCAGTTCTTCGAGCAATGGCTGAACTTGTTTAATTTCCTCTGTAGACAGTAACTCGGGTTGACCAGATTGGTTGGAGCGAGCAAAAAACAGGAGTGGTTCTACAGGCGTATAAATGCCATACTCTTGTTCTTTGTAATAAAAGCTCGCTAGCTCCTGTAGTTCCTCTGCTTCCATCGGAACATTATCGTCTTCAATTTCCAGGGTGAGAATGTCATCTTCGTCCACTGGTGGCAACTCACCAGCAACAGTTAAGGTAAAAGCGGTGCGCTTGAGCTGAAGATTTTGCTCAGCCAGAACAGCTTGGGCGTCAGGGAAGATCAAGTCAAGCTCAGCTTCATCTTCAACTAGAGAGGCATCAGCTAAGTCTTCATCATCATCCCAAGCAACAATTTCTATGGGTGAGTCCACAGGTAACAGCAGAAGGTATTCACAACCCTCCAGCTCTAGGGAATGCTCAATGTAACATTCGAGAGTTTTACCGTTAGCGTCCTTCAGCGTAATGTCCCCTTTTGGAGATTCCCCATTTTCTTGGGGGGATTGAGATGAAAACATGGCACTTAATGTGTCTATTAGTGGTCAAGTGGTCGTGGAAAGAAATCCAACCTCCCTTTTGACAGTACGCTTTGACAGTACGCGACAGTACGCTTTGACAGTACGCGACAGTACGCTCAAGTGTAGACTGCTTCCCATCAGGATAGCACCAAAACCAAGTACGATAGTTCCAGCAGTTGTCTTTGAATGGGTTAGTCTATACTATTTATACAATGATGGGCTTTCTGTGAGCATAAGCATTAGTTGACTATGGTATGGCTAAAAATTGCACATTCTTCAATCATAGCGTTCGCGTAGCGTGACCTACGGTCAATCAGTTGCAAAAAAGTGTTGTTAGCAACCTATAAGTATAACTAATCAGTGGGACTTAACATGAGCAGAAGAATGTGTTGCTCTAGGAAATCAGCTCAGCCAAAAGGTTTTAGTGCCATGGGTTGCGATGCTCTTTCCGAGCCGCTACGCGAGCATAATTAGCACTAAGCTGTTCAGAATTTAGATTGGGAGACCTAAATTACTCGAAGGGAACTTCGGATAGCGGGGATCTGGGAACAGGTAATAACCAACTTTAAATGCACATCAGCTTAGCAACCCCCTATCTTATAGCAGGATTACTCAATTTTGTAACCAATTATACTTAATTTACACGTAAACGGCTAGAGCTGTGAGCCTGAGCAAGTATGAATTAGTAATTATAAACTATAAAGGATGAAAATATAAGGGTGTTATTCTTAACAATACTCAGCACTATTTTCAAGTTAATTAACAGAACTAACGACCCATAATTCGCTGCCGTCCAATTCTCAAGTACTCCCAAACTGGAAATTGATAAAATTCCATCACCAACCAGACAACGATTGCCAGATGGCATAAAAACGTTAACCCTACCCAAGCAGCTGGAAGCCAAGATACAGGACTATCTGGGGCAGGGGGAAACATATAAACGGCTGCCCCAATTAAGGTCGTTGGACAAACTACAAATGCCAAGGCTAAGAACCAATTCACCCATCCCCATTCAACCCCCTCTAGATGGGCCCCTGTCCACTTTTTGCCATTCCAGTGCCAGGTCATTGGGGGCTGCCGATCGGTTATTTTGAGTATTTGCCTTTCGAGATCAGCAGTGAAAATGTGGCGGCACTCGTGACAGGCAAAAGCTTCCATTAACGATAAATTTTGAATCTGACCCACACGACAGACTGGGCAGGGGTAGACTCCCTGATAGTTCAAAGCCTTATACTTCACAGGTTGGGATGATTGTTTTGAACTGTACATTTGTAGTCAGTCTAATCCTTTATTTTATCTCTTGGCAATCACCCAAACGGCATGGATAATACCTGGAATGTACCCCAATAGGGTTAAAAGAATATTTATCCAAAAGGGCCAGCCAATACCCACTTGCAAAAATACTCCCAGTGGTGGCAGGAAAATAGCACATAAAATCCGAATTAAATCCATTCTGGTATACCTTTGGTGTTTGTTAGGACAAGGCTGATTGCCTTAAGCACTGCGTTTGCGTACTCACTTCCATTGTGCCAAATTCTTCTAGTTTTAGAGCCGGGTTACCGGACCTATAATCCCTGTTCTGTGTTCGGTTAGGGCAGAGTCCCTAGTAAACAGTTTAATCCTGATATTGATTAGCAGTCACCCATACGGCATGGAGTATGGCAGGCACTACACCATATTTGGGAAAACCAAGTTGAGTGCCTACAATGAAACCCAATACCATTAACAGAATATTAAGCCAAAATGACTTGCCAAAACTCACTTGCAAGAACACACCAAGTGGTGGCAGGAAAATGGCACAGATGATCCGGATGAAATACATTATTGTTGTACCTCGATTACTGCTCTTAGTTAATTCCCTGGTAATTTCCTCTTAATCCGGAATTTCCTAGCTAAGATGCCAGCAATGGAGATTAGTTCCCCCTTTGTAATGGTTATGACACCTATGAATGACTGCCAGTTCCTAGCTCTGTCCCTAAGGTCAGGGAAAAACATGCTGCTAGGCCACAAGCCTTTAAAACCAGGCAGTTCGTAGTCAGTAATAGGTAATCCCTAATTGGGATTTGTGATTACTCAAGGGACTATTACCTATTAGCTATACCTATTACCCATGACCAAAAAAACTTCAAAAAACCTTTTCGCCCTTAGGAGCAGTTATTTACAATGTCTTATCAACAAGAGAAACAGGTTGCGATTGAGGCAGCCTTAGCCGCTGCCAAAATTTGTGAGCAAGTCCGGAGTGAACGGGTGACTCAAGCTATGGAAAAAAGTGACAAAAGCCCTGTCACTGTTGCCGATTATGGGTCTCAGGCAGTGATTTGCCGCTTACTTGCCCAAGGCTTTCCTAATGATCCAGTAGTGGGTGAAGAAGATGCTGCTGATTTGGTGGAACCAACCATGGCGAATCAGTTGGCACAGGTAACCAGTTATGTGCAATCTGTAACTAATGATGCTACTCCTGAGGCAGTGGTTAGTTGGATTAATCTAGGCAATGGAGAGATTGGACCTCGCTACTGGACCTTAGACCCGATTGATGGCACCAAAGGGTTTCTGCGTAATGATCAATATGCTGTTGCCTTGGCTTTGGTAGAACAAGGTGAAGTGAAAGTAGGAGTGCTAGCTTGCCCAGCTTTACCCGTCAACCTAGCACAACCAGATGGTGAACGGGGTGTGCTATTTGTGGCAGTACGGGGTCAGGGAGCAACCATGGTACCGATTAGTGGTGGGGAACCCGAATCGATTCAAGTCACTGATGCTGACAATACAGCAGAACTCCGGTTCGTCGAAAGCGTGGAGTCTGGTCATGGTGACCATTCTCGGCAAGATTTGGTAGCTAAGGCGGTGGGAATTACTGCAGATTCCCTGCGGATGGATTCTCAGGCTAAGTATGGTGCGGTTGCCTCTGGTCAAGCAGCCCTTTACCTACGTTTACCGTCATCGAAGTATCCCAACTACCGTGAGAAAATTTGGGACCATGCTGCAGGCACCATTGTTGTGGAGGAAGCTGGTGGGCTTGTTACAGATATGCATGGCAAGCCCCTGAACTTTTCGATCGGTTCTAAGCTAGTTGAAAATCAGGGTGTGGTTGTCAGCAATGGTGTGATTCATGAGACGGTGTTGGCAGCACTGCGGGATACAGCTAACTAGAAACAGCTAAAGCACAGGGCAGATCAGAACCTAGGGCAACGATCCGGCAAGGGAATAGTATTTCTCTTGCCCAAGCATCCCCGCGCGTAAACGCGCGGGGAGTTTCATTCACACTTATCGCTTTATTAAGGGATTAACCATTGCGCAACAATTGGTGGGAAATACCCAATCCAATATCCCCAGTTTAATGATTGGCTGACTGGAGCAGGGATCATCTCTCCTCGAAAATCCAGCAGCTGGACAATAATTAAGTAAGCGATCGCTAGCAATATCGATATAGCTCCAGTTATAATAGCAACTATTTTTCCGCGTTCCATAAGTCTTCTATCAAATCACAGCACGGTTGTGGGGTTCCTAAATATGGTTAAAGGAATAGAGGTTGGAATGTCAGATCCTGTCCGGTTCTTTCAGTAGTGTTTATAGTTAAAGGTGTTTTTGGGTCAGAGTAATGGTGCATTGGTAATGGCTCGTTGAGTGATCATAATCACCAATTACTCAAGCTTAACAATACCAATGCTGCCGGAGATGATGTCACAGAGCTTTCTATTCCCAAAATCTCATCCTAATATGGACGTGCATCAGAAGGAGGCTCTATGAAACGGTCACGTTTGAAATTCTCCCGCTACTATCCTTTATTGCGCCAGCAATTGCGGCAGCGTACCAGACGACAAATCCTACTAGCGTCTAGTGTGGGATTGAGCCTACTGCTGATCTCGATCAGCATCTTAGTGTTGATTGATCCCAAGAACCCGCTAGGATTAACCAGTTGGGTAGTGTTGCTCCCCCAGCAAATCATGGGGCGCAGAAATCCCAAGGACACTACAGTACTAAAACTAGCATCTCAATCCCCCGAGGAGCGGGTGGCACAACTCGAAGCGATCGCAATTGGACCAAAATCCCTCAATCGTGGTCGTGCTCGTTACCTATTGGCCGTTGATGCTATAGCTGGGCAGCAGGGAAGGGAGGCACTGCGTTGGTTAGATAAATTAGAGTGGGAATATCCAGTATTAGCAGGACATATTGTGCTCAAACGAGCACAGGCTTACCAATTCACTGGGGACAAAGCTCAAGCCCAACAAGCTTGGCAGGAGTTGCTCCAACGCTATGGTAATCAGCCAGTGGCAGCTGAAGCCTTGTATGCCTTCTTGTCAGATGATTCACCCTACCGCAAACCAGAAAAGGAATCTATTGCTCCGAAATATGCCAGCACCATCTGGAGTTTTGAGCAGCCCTGGTTGGCAAAAATACAGCAGATGTATGACTTTTCTGCGGAAGAGCCAAAATACTGGGAACGAGCACTGAAAAACTATCCTTCTCATCCTCGCATCATTGAATTAATCCAGCAAAAGCTTAAGGATCAGCCCAATCAACCTGAACTGATGCTGTTATTAGCCAGGTATACCTTTGACCAACCAGGGGTTACCCTAGTGCTAGATCAACTAGTTAGTAATTACGGAAAATCTGTCGATGATAAAAATCGTGCTATAATCCAGCCGAAAGATTGGGAAGCGATCGCATTAGCCTATTGGAAAGACCGCAAATATGCTCAAGCCAGTGCTGCTTATGGCAATGCTAAACCATTACCTAAGCATAGCTACTTAGGGGCTAGAGCACTTCAGTATGCTCAAAAGCCCAGAGCAGCTAAACTGGCTTATAAAAAGATGGTCGAGGAATTTCCCGATGCCAAGGAAACTGCCTTGGCTTATCTCCAACTAGCTGAACTAGAACCACCCATTGACAAGATCCCGTATTTAGACCAAGTTATCGATCGCTTTCCCGACCGAGCTGCTGAGGCACTTTTGGCCAAAGCCAAAACTCTAGAGCAACTCAAAAGTCCCAACGCTGCTGAGCAAGCCTATCAATTGTTAATCGACAACTATAGCAATTCTGATGCAGCAGCGGACTATCGCTGGCAGATGGCTCAAGAGGCGGCACAAAACGGAGACATCCTGACAGCTTGGCATAACGTTCAGCCGATCCTTAAGGATAATCCCCACAGTCTGATCGCCCGTCGGGCAGGGTTTTGGTCGGGAAAATGGGCAACTCAGCTAGGACGGAAGCAGGAAGCCGAAGCAGCGTTTAAGCAGGTAATTACCAATCATATTCAATCATACTATGCTTGGCGCTCAGCGGTACAGTTGGGTTGGGATGTGGGAGACTTTACCACACTGCGCCAGTCATCCCTTACGTTAAACTGGCCAACGGTGCGACCCGAGTTACCTGTGGGCTCAGCAGCTTTGAAGGAATTGTATCAGCTTGGTCAAGACCAGGATGCTTGGAGCCTATGGCAAGGGGAATTTCAAACTCGCCTCAAGCCGACTGTGCCACAACAGTTTACTGATGGCTTGTTCAGGCTGGCGATGGGAGAATACCTCAAAGGAATTTCCGAGGTAGAGACTCTCGAAGACCGAGAAACCTCCCAAGAACAGGAGCAGTACCAGAAAATCAGGAAAAAACCGGCTTACTGGCAAGCCCTCTATCCCTTTCCCTATCTAGAGATAATCGAAACCGAGTCAAAACAGCGTAACATTAATCCTCTACTGGTTATATCCTTAATTCGTCAAGAGTCCCGATTTGAGGCAAACATTACATCAGTTGCTGGTGCCATGGGCTTAATGCAAATGTTGCCCAGTACTGCAGCTTGGGTAGGGAAATCCATCAATTTTAACGACTATAAACTCGATAATCCCAACGATAATATTAAACTAGGAACCTGGTTTCTTGCCCATAGCCATCGCGTGTATAAGGATAACTCCGCATTCGCCATTGCTAGTTACAATGCTGGTCAAGGTAATGTAGGGAAATGGCTAAAGGAAAATGAACCCATTGATTTAGATGAATTTGTGGAAACTATACCCTTTAGTGAAACCAGAAACTATGTCAAGCAAGTTTTGGGTAATTACTGGAATTACTTACGCTTATACAATCCTGAGGTTGGTCAGCAGTTAGTAGACTTTTTCGCTCAAGAGTAATCCAGCAAGACTGACCGTAAACATTCAGCCAGACCTTACCCGATCAGCTATCAGGAATTTTATTAAGAATAGACACAAACACCCCCAAAATAGGGAATAAATAAATATAGATTATATCCCTCATTTCTGAGCAACAGGATGGAGCAATCTACTCTCACTTTCCCCCCCCAACTCACCACCTCTGAAGCAATCCCAGTGGTTCAGACCTCCCAACTGCGCAAAGTCTACCGCACTGGCTTCTGGCTCAATCAAAAAATTGAATCCCTGAAAAATTGCTCCCTAACGGTCTATCAGGGAGAAACCTTTGGATTACTCGGTCCAAATGGAGCCGGGAAAACTACCCTCTTAAAAACCTTACTAGGAATTGTCCGTCCTACTGGCGGAGAAGGATGGTTACTGGGACATCCCCTTGGTAATGTAAAGGTCAAGCAGCGCATTGGTTACTTACCAGAAAACCCCTACTTCTATGACTATCTCACTGGCTGGGAATTTTTGCACTTTACGGCTGGACTATTTGAAATTCCCCATGAGGTAAAACGTAAACGCATTCCTCGGCTGTTAGAACTAGTAGGATTGTCCCAATCAGCAGCACGCAAGAAACAACTACGTCAGTATTCTAAAGGGATGCTCCAGCGCATCGGTATGGCCCAGGCACTGATTAATAACCCAGAAGTAGTATTTCTCGATGAACCCATGTCCGGTCTTGACCCCATGGGACGCTACCAAATCCGGGAAATTATTATGTCTCTGAAAGCTCAAGGCAAGACTATTTTCTTCAACAGCCATGTGTTGTCAGATGTGGAGAAAATATGCGATCGCATCGCTATTCTCGCTAATGGGGAATTAATTTGTATGGGAGCGTTAGATGAACTTTTGGGTACCGATAACACCTACCGAGTTAAAGGCAAAGGTGGGAATATAGAGATTATCAAACGGTGGTTGATGGAATTGGAATTTGAGGATGATTGCTGGTACGGTCAATTGCGAGGGGAACCCCAAGAGTTTATGGCTTCCCTCCGGCTGATGGATGCCCAATTGATGAATATGACTTTAAATCGTCCTTCTTTGGAAGAGTTTTTTATGAAGCAGTTGAATAATCCGGGTTTGAGGGAGTAGGGAGTCGGGAGTCGGGAGCGGTGCGACCCGTGGCGAATTTAATTCGCCTACGGAAAGCGCACCGAGGGAGTCGGGAGTCGGGATCCAGCAGAATCCCTGAGACGGGCACTCTGATATAATCGTTTAATGTTCGATAATACCTGCAAGTTCCTCGCTGAAAGCTTTTCGGAAGATTTTGCCTCCTGGTTACTTGGTGAACCCATCACCATGACCCAACTCAGTCCATCTGAACTGTCCCTTGAACCCATTCGAGCGGATGCTTTGATTTTGCTGAATTCTGATGATTTTGTCCTTCACGTCGAGTTTCAGACTAAACCTGACTCAACTATGGCCTTCAGAATGGCAGATTACCGCCTAAGAGTTTTCCGCCGTTTTCCCAATAAGCAGATGCGCCAAGTGGTCATTTACTTAACCCGTTCAACTTCTGCACTCGTTTATCAGACAGCGTTTGAGATTCCTGGTACTCGTCACGAATTTGAGGTGATTCGGCTATGGGAACAACCAACTCAGCCGTTTCTGGAATCGACGGGGTTATTGCCCTTGGCTGTGCTGACACAAACCCCCGACGCTGCTCAAACCTTGCGTCAGGTGGCTGCAAGAGTTGAGGCGATTCCAGAAATGAGGATACAGACCAATGTGGCTGCGTCCGCTGGGATTCTAGCAGGGCTATTATTAAAGAGGAACTTCATTAACCAGGTTTTACGCAGAGATATCATGGAGCAGTCTGTAATTTATCAAGACATTAAGGATGAAGGCCGTTACGAAGGGGAACAATCTCTTATACTCCGCCAACTCTTGCGTCGCATTGGCGAAGTGTCCCCAGAAATACGAGCGCAGGTTCAAGCCTTATCCCTCCCTCAGCTTGAAGCTTTGGGGGAAGCGTTGTTGGACTTTACGAAACCTGACGATTTGGATGAATGGATGCGTTCACTATCTGTTGCTGATAGCAAATCGAACTCGTAGGTAATGCTTTCGGTGGGATAAGCCCTAGAGGCATAGCTACGTTTAGCGCACGACTTCTCAACCAAGATTAACGAGAGTGCGATCGCTTTTAGCGGAAGCGAAGCGTGACTCGCGTAGCGTGGCCTACGGCCAATCGCACTTCCCAAGCAACCGTAGTAAATCTGCCTACAAGTGATCGCACTTGTGTGCCAAGAGTTTTTGGAGTGCGATTAGTCTTCGGTGATCGCCAATTTTGGTACATTCTCGCAGAGATTGCGATCGCTCTTGTCAACATTGGGGTTATTCTCAAGATAGTCACGCACCCTATCACAACTCTTGGATAGGAGTTCATCCAATCCTCCAAACTGCCACAACTTTGCAGTACCATTCTGGTCAAGGGTAGCTATTAAGCTACCATCAGCACTTTGACTTATACTGGTTAATTTGTTTTTTTGCTGCCCTTTGAAAGCAGTCAATAATTTTCCTGATATATCCCATACATGGATATAATCGCTGTCCGCAATAGCTGCTAATAAGTTACCCTGAGTATTAAGAACAATACTATTCTTATTGAATCTGGGGTTCTCAGCACCCTTAAACCGAACTAATTCCTTCCCAGAATCCAATTCATTACCAGGCTTCAATTCCTTTAAGACGATAGTGGGTTTATCTACATGTTCGTCATCTAGTAAATCCACCACCAACAGCCTGCCATCCGAGCTAAAAGCGATACGAAGAGGTAATTTGAAGGGCAAGGTTTTCCAGTTTTTTTTGTTCAAATCCAACAGATGGATTATACCATCATCATTTTCTATAACAGCCAGACGCTTGCTATCAGGGCTAAAAATAAGCTGGCTAATTGGTTTTTTGAATTTTCGGGGTGGATACAATTCCTTTCCATTTAGATCTAATAGGCTAATCGTATTATCTTTGTCTACAGCAGCCAATTGCTTACGATCAGGGCTAAAAATGATTTGACTTATGCCTTGAATATCTGCAAATTGCTCCCACTTATTATTATTAGCATTCAAATCTAACAAATGGACACTCCCATCTTCTTTTACAGCAGCTAGTTGCTTGCTATCGGGGCTGATGCTGAGACTTTTAAACTTCCCCTCAATTGGGATTAACTCTTCCACTTGCTTGTTCTCTGTTTCCCACAAGCGAATAGTCTTGTCATCACCTATACTAGCAATTTTTCTGCCATTCGAGCTAGAAATAACCTCACCAATACTACCTTGATGCCCTTTCAGTTCAAATTGTAAAGAATGAGACCCAGATAAATCATGAACACTAATAATACCATTATTCTGTTGACCGATAATCAGACGACTATTGGCATCAAAACTGATGCTTGCAGCTCTGCTTAGGGGTTTAAAACTCTCCCACGATTCATGATCTAAACTAACAACATAGGCAATGCTGTTATCAGTGCCATAGGCGGCTGCCAAGTATGTACCATCAGGGCTAAAAACGAGGTTCCCAAAGAGTTGACTCTCACACGAATAACACCCATAAAAATCTTTAAACTCTGCTAACTGACTGCCAGACACAAAGTCTGACAAGCGGAGGGTATAGTCAGATTCGTTAGCTACAGCTACAACTAGCTGGTTCTTGGAGTTAAAGCTAATACTACTGAAATTGTCTTGATCCTTTTTTAATAGCTTCGGTTCATTTCCCGTTAAGTCCCACAGGTAGATAGTGCTTGTTCGGTCTTTATAGGCTACAAGCTTCTTGCCATCAGGACTGAAAATGATCTCACCGCTCACCTCACCGCTCACTTCGCAATCTTTAGACTGTGAGATAGAAGCTATAAGCTTTGGTGGCTCTTCCTGTTTTTCTTCCAAGTTCCACAGGCGAACAGTACATTGCTTGTCAATGGTTGCTAATAAGCGACCATCCTTATTAATATCAAGATTGACTTCACCTGTATGTCCTGAAAATACTTGGGCTAGTGGTTGTCCCATCAACTCTTGTAAGCGGACAATACCATCATCTCCTGCTGTAGCAATCAGTAACTCACCATCCTTAAAAAACATCTTCTTAAAGTTTTGAGGCACTTCTATGCGGTTACGTTCTTTCGCTAAATAGAATACCTTTTGCAAAGTTCGTAACAATTGATGTTGAAGCTCACTTTCTGGCTCCATTAAAAACGGTAGCTCACTTTCTGGCTTGAATAGGGATAAGTATCCAGGCCAATCTTTAAGAACTTTCCCTGCCCGTAAACTGTTAAGCAACGCATCCAACTCTTGGTTTGGTAAGGTCGATTCTGCAGATTTTATATTAGTTCTGACTTGACCTATCAGTACCTCTCTCTGTCCAATCAAAGAAAAGACCAAACCCGTACCTAACCCTAGCATAACTGCGATCGCAACACCCCAATTCCGACGAGTATTAAAGCTTTTTCGCCCAATACTGCGCCGCACAAACTCAGCTTCTACTTGGTTAAGCCAGTTATCATCGGATAAATATACCTTTTTCAACAAATCAAGACGAGGGTTAGCATTCCAAAGAAACCTTGCCTGTTGCTGGCTTTCCCACTCCTGGGCTGCGGGAGTCAACCGCCGTTGTAGAAGTAAATTTTCCTCATTCTCAAGCTTCCACTCCAGCAACCTTTGCCAACCCCGCACCAAAGCATCATGGGCAGGTTCCACATAGGGATTCCCCTCAGCATCTTCTCCAATAACCAGTAACCGTGCATTGCTAAAGCGCTCAATTACTTCCTTCACTAAACCATTTTTCGGTGGTGGATATTCTAGTTCCGATAACGGTACCCGCCTACGGGCTAACTCACCCCCAGTCAGGGCGACCATCCGCAGCATCACATGACGGATAACTTGGGCATAAGCAGGGTTTTCATTAACTAGCGCCTCATATTCGTGATCAGCCCTTTGAGTTAGCGATCGCATTACTCCCCCCAATTCAATATAATCGGCTTGAGTCAAGGCCCGATCAATAGTGATTCCTCTATATTGTGCCCCCCGTTGTCGTTTTAAATACTTGAGATAAAGTTCGCTCAAGGCAAAAGACAGCAGGGGCAATGCTCCGGGCATATCCGCCACTTCATTAATCAATTCTTCTACAAGTTCGTGGGGTTGAAAATACATTACCCGTGCTTGAGCCGGTTTTTCTATCGCTTCCCTTAGTTCCCCTCGTGTCATCGCCGGTACAATAAATCGTCCACTTTGCCAAAGATTTATCAGTACCGTGCTTCCCAATTGATTTAGTACTTCCGGTGCCAACTTTAAGCCAGCATCCCTGACTTGGGGTTCAAAATCAGAACGTAGGGTTAATACTACCCGTAATTTATCCCGATGGGCATTGATGGCTGTGAGTATCTGTTGGAAAAACTCCTTACGCTCATCTAAGTTTTGACAGAGTGTAATAATTTCTTCGCTTTGGTCAATAAACAGTAATAACTTAGAGTTGGGGTTATTTTTCGCCCAAACATCAATGCTCATTGCCAGGTTATGCTGGGGGTTTTGTGGCTCAACATTAGGTAACTTAGCTTCAGTCAGCACATTATTTAATGCTTCCAAGGGAGTCTCACCAGGACGGATGGGTGGCAAAATACACCATTTCTCAGTATTATCTTGCCGTAGTTTGGGAATTAATCCTGCCTTCACCAAGCTAGATTTACCGGAACCGGAAGCACCCAACACCACTGTCAGGGGATTAGCTTTGACAAAATAGTCTAACTTTTCTACTAGTAATGTTCTACCGAAAAACAGTGAACTGTGTTTCTCCTCAAAGGACTTTAAACCACGATAGGGATTTTGTGACTGATCTAAAGGTGGTGCTGGTGGTAAGTTAAGTTCATGTTCCGGAGAAAGAAAGATATACTCGCCTTTATCGTGCTTGTTTAAACACCAAATACCGGGCGTTTGTCGCAGACGGCATTTTTCTGTGGGTATTTCGATGGTATCCCGTAAATATAAATATAATTCTGTGGCTGTAATTACCCCATCTCCAGCCGATTTACCATTCGTAGCAGGAGGATAGATATCTGCTGCACCTTCGAGGGCTTCTAATAATGCACTAGCAAAAGGGGAATGATTACCGACTTGACCGCGTTCGCTACCTAAATTAAAGTTATCTAACTGAAGTTCCCCCGTACAAACGTACTACCTGTCTCTCAAAGCTTTACTGCGCTTACATTTTGATAGTGTAGAACTAATGTACTACTGGGGACAAATCTCTCTAAGCCTTGTGTAGTGGGAGTTTCGGCTGGATCACATGTTTTTAGTCTAAGTTCCCATTGTAGTGCATACGCTAACCAAAAACAAGTTTTTACATGGCAGAGGAGTTGCATTGAACTATCGCGCAAAATTAAGCTAAAATAAATGGCAACAGTTTACACCCTTCACTGCACGAGTACGCTACAATTTATTCTAAGCAATAGGTTCAGCCGTTTTCCCAATCAGTATGTACCCAGTAGTACTATTGTTCTACAACCCTCAAAGCTAGGATTGGCAGTACTTTTGGACTTCTTTAGTACATGTGTACGGGGGAACTTCAGTCATGGATGTCTGCGGTTGGATTGTACAAGTCGTGCTCCGACCCCAACATAACCATTGGCTTCGTACTACTTAAAAAGCGTTGGGTAGTGGAGCGCACTTTTGGTTGGCTGATGGGGTGCCGTCGATTGGTCAGAGACTATGAACCTATCCCACTATTGTCCGAAAACTTGATAGACTGAAAATCAAGTAATCAGAAAAACTTGAACAGATAAATGCCAGGAAGATTTGAAGGATTAAGTGACATAGAATGGGAGCTGTTTGAAAAGATTTTGCCGTGTGAAGCGCAAAAGCGAGGTAGAGGTATGCCCCATGTACCATTCCGTTACGTTTTAAACACACTGCTGTACGTATTAATTACAGGATGTCGTTGGTGTGATGTGCCCAGAGGGGAACAGTGGGCATCAAAAAGTTCAGCACATCGATGGTTGAAACGATGGCAAAAAAACGGAACTTAGCGAAAAAATACAATGTAGAGTATTGGCGTACGCGCAAAATCGAGGGTTGATTAACTGGAATTATGGAGCCGTAGATGGCTCTTTTTCCCCCTGGCAAGGGAGGAGGTGAAGGAGTAGCCTATGGATATAAAGGGAAAGGAGTGTTGATACACACAGTCACAGAAGGTAATGGTATGCCCATGGCTTACAGCACCACACCAGCTAATGGGAGTGAACCGGAGCAGGTGATACCATTACTAGATAGCATCGCGCTTTGTTACAGGTAAACGGGGTCGTCCCAAGAAAAGATTCCGAGTAATAGCCGCTGACAAGGGTTACGACTCATTAGAGAAACGTTCACTGCTCAGAAAAAGGGGTATTAGACCCCAGTTCCCTAAAAGAGTTGATCAGTCCTTGGTGCATCGAGGTAGACCAATCAAAGATGATACACCACGATTTCAACAAGAACGAAGATTCACTTGGTATCAAAGGAAGTACCGACGTTTGGTGGTTCGTTGGGAACGCGGCTTGTGTTGTGTTCGATGCTTTCCTTGCCAAGCGCGACTATTCATATGTGGATTACTAAAATTATATTAGTGGGATAGGTTCATGAGTTGTTGCCTGAAACATCAGAGACATTCATTTACCTGGCCTAGATACGGATCATGGTTCGCCGCTTGGCCTAAAATTTGACCTCTCATCACTTTTCAAACATCCTCTAAGGATACCTAGGAGCCGTATGAGGGGAAACCTTCACGTACGGTATGACAGGAGAGGTGCTCCGGGTAATATCGGACATCGACTCTAATCAACGGCAAAAATTAGTTATATTACATATCTTTGTTTTTGTCAAGTACAATTTATACCAAACAAAATGCGATTACCCTGGTTTTACCCTAGCCAAAATCAAGTGTAACGTTTAGTTAACTAAATGCTCGTTGTTGAAAAATAGTTGCTAGCCTAAATAAGGTTTGATTTAAAAAAGCCTGTTTTAAAAGGTGCTCAGGTAAAGTTGAGATGAGAGGCAAAAATAGAGCCGAACAACAAAAAACAAAAAAAAGCTCGTGTTTTAAAAGGTGCTCAGGTAAAGTTGAGAGGAAGAAATAGAGTCGAACAACCGGAAAATTAGCCAACCATTAAAGAGTGTGAAGGATAGCCAAGCCTAAAAACAAAAGGCTAAAAAGGCGAATTCACCAAAACCGGCAATGCTAAACCTGGTATTCGGGATAGCTATGCTAGAGAAGATAACCAACAGAGGAAGAATAATGAAATTAGGAAAAGAATTCCTGTCTTTTTGCTTGGCAGGGGTTGTCATGCTAGGAATAGTACTTGGCTTTCCTACTAAAGCCCATGCACAACAGGCAAGCTTCACCAATATTCTCGTTGCGATTGATGCCCAAGAGATACTAGAAGACTACTGCAGGCCAACAGTGAACGGGGGTGTTATAGAATGGGTTGATTGTAAGGGCACACAAGCTCGTCCCCAGATGGTTAACACTGACTTCATTCACATGCTAGTGAAGCAAGATCGGGCTGTATCTTCGCAAGGCGGAGCAGAACTAACAATATCAGCAGCTCCAAGCGATGTAATTCGCTGGTCTAGTACATCATTTTCTAACAATTCTGCGTACACTGTTCCTTTGTATAAATTTCGCAAAATTGGAGGGGCGAGTGACCTGTTGAACAACCCTCAACACCTGGTTACAGAAAACTGTTCCGCAATCCCCAAGAGTGAGGGTAGGCAGGACATTCCAGCTTGTGGTCGAACTGGAGATGTAACTTACGGGGGTATAGAATTCAGGCGGCAACGTCAAGATGGGGATTTTTGGCAGGCCACTGTACTTGCAACCGGTCGGCAAACATACACTTTTGATTTCACTGTGTTGGATCAAAAAGGTGGAAGTCATGGCTTTTACCGATGGGATCCTTACATTATAATCAGCTACCGATGATAAATAACTTTTACTGCTGTAAAGTTATTTATCTTGAAAAATACTGAGTCTCAATATAGAGGAAGAAATAATATATTATTTCTTCCTCTTACGGCAATGCTAAGCACCTACACATAATTAATTGCCTACTCCCAATCTCTGTAACCCTTACATTGTAAGGCTTTGAGTTTTGGAAAATGTGTAATTAATTATTAATTTTGTGAACCTGCTTAAACCTGGTATTCGGAATCTAAGTACAGGACAAAAGTTTTAGAGAGTGCGAAAAGTCAGCCTGATTGTGGATAAAAGGATTTAAAACCAAATGCCGCAAGTAGTCAAATCCGTTCGCGAAATAAGCTCGCTCGCCGACGACCGTGTTTTTTAATAGTAATGGGTTGATACTGGTGTAACCACAAACCCGTTCCCATTGACCAACGAGCGTGCCAGTGTCAGCAGCGGCTTTAAGTTTGCGTAAACGCTCAGCTAATGTAAAGTGAGTAGACTCAAGGCAAAAGCGGAGGGTCAGCACCCACCCATCAGGAATCCCCATCCAGCTCACAACGATTTTGGCAATCTGGGCGTAATCCACCTCAAAGCCTCGAAAAAATCGCTCTGAGACGCAAGTAAGCTCGATTCCGGCAGTGCCCTGCCTCCAAACCCTAACGACAGCTCACAGAGATTGACGGTTTTTACCTTCAACAGAGCCAACAAGAACAGGGCATTAAGCGAGAGTCTGGCTCCATCCCAGCTCTTTATGCTCTTGGAGTAATTGCTTCAATTCGCGCTTATTGATTCATAGGGTTAAGGGCAGATTGTGGTATTTCTGATGAAACCCTATCCTGCTATTCATTTCAAGCTTTTTGTCCTGTACTTAGATTCGGAATAGCTATGCTAGAGAAGATAACCAAAAGAGGAAGAAGAATGAAATTAGGAAAAGAATTCCTGTCTTTTTGCTTGGTAGGGGTTGTCATGCTAGGAATAGTCCTTGGCTTTCCTACTAAAGTCTATGGACAAGAGCGAGTCATAACCAATGTTGTCGTTGCGATTGATGTCGAAGGGATACTAGAAGACCACTGCACGCCAACAGTGAACGGGGGTGTTATAGAATGGGTTGATTGTAAAGGCACAGAACTTAGCCCCCAGATAGTTGACAATAGATTAATTCACATGCTAGCGAATAACGGTCGGGCTTACAATTTACGAGAAGGAGCAGAACTAACAATATCAGCATTTCCAAGCGATGTAATTCGCTGGTCTAGTACATCATTTTCTAACAATGAGTTATACAATATTGTGTCGTATAAATTTAGCCCAACAAGAAGAAGAATAAGGCCGGATGTGTTGGACACTCCTAAAAAAATGGTTATAAAAAAGTGTGTCGCAGTCCCTATGAGTGAGGCTCGGCAAGACATTCCATCTTGTGGTTCAACTCCAGTAGTAAATTACGGGGGTATAGATTACACGCTGCAACGTCAAGATGGTGATTTTTGGGAGGCCACTGTACTCGCATTCGGTCGGCAAAAATACACTTTTGATTTCACTGTGTTGGATCGAAAAGGTGAAACTCATGGCTTTTACCGATTGTGTAATATAATTACAAATAGGCGTTTCTGGATTAAGCTATGAAACGCTAGGTAACCAGGGTAAGCGCAAGAATCAATAAGCTGTAGCTTATTGAGAAAAAAAGGGGATAATTATCAACAATTAAACTCTATTGAGAATAAAGTTCTACGAGATTATAGGGGTTTCGAGGCACGATCAACCGATATCCAGCCAATGCACATTATGGGCAATTTTTTCTTGCGCTTACCCTGGCTAGGGAACTGGAAGCTCATGGACTGAAGTTCACCTGTACAAATGTACTATCATAGCCCAAAAGTTATGCCAATCAAGGCTTTGAGTGCTGTAGAACAATAGTACTACTGGGTACAACCAGTTTGATAAAATGCTTGTACCTATTGCTATGATTAGATTACAGCGTACTAGACTAGTGTGGCGCGTACGCTTAGGCTATTCATTATAGCACAACTTAGTATCCCTAGGCCAGAAAACCCCGTAGCCATGTGAAGGTTTGTTTTTGAAATGTGTACGCTCTATAATAAAAAATTAATAGATGAGCGCCAAAATCAGCACTACATCAGGCGATGAATCGATTGGTACCCAGTAGTACATTAGTCCTACCTGTCAAAATGTAGGCACCGTAAGAGTTGAGGGATTCATAGTACACGTGTATGGGGGAACTTCAGTCTAAGGCTTTTTGGTCAGAAGCTGAGGAGGTAATAATTTGCCAGGCTGGGTCAGTAATAAAACGGTCGTATCGTTCTTGGTGAATTACTTCTGGCGAGGTTAATAAATCCCTAGTATTCGACCAACGGAAAGCACCAGCAAAACAGCAGTCGAGGATACCCAAGAAATGACGACAGGGTAATTGACTTAAAGCATCGTGTAACTTCGTCATGGGCAGATAACTATTAGTATCCCCCAGTTTGGCATCTTGAGGAATTAGGTAACCAGCCGGGCCATCATCGCCATTGAGAGCGACTCCATGACCAGCAAAGTAAAATAATAAGCGGTCATTTTCAGTAACTTGTTCGGGTAAGGTATGGGATAAAAATTTGTTAAACTTAGACAGAGTTGCCACTTCGTCTAGGCATTCCCAGACTTCGTAATCATGCTTCTCGCGGAGAATTTCTGCTAGTTGTTTAGCATCGTTGACGGCGGTGTTCAGGGTGGAAATGCCGTTTGTATAGTTATTAATACCGATGATAAATGCGAGGTTGCGGGAGAACATATAGCAGTTGGCGATTTTCTTAAATGCCAAATTATGGTTTTTTATGAAACAGGAATAACCCCTTATTAAGGGGCAGGTATATTTCAATATTCCTAAGCATTTAGCTAAGGCACTACCTGCTGAATGCTGAGTGCTAATAGCCGATTTTTAAGTGTCTATAAACTTATCTGGCTAACCCCCAAAAATTATGCAGCAAATTTTCAAGGGTGGCTCTCCCACAGGACTTACCCACGAACACTCTTAAGTCCCCATCTTTCCCCTATCGCAACACTCTTGCCCCTGTTAACTAGGCAACACTTCTGCCTATTACCAATTACCAGGCTTCATTGATAAATTGAACAAAATTGTTGGCTTCTCTAGGGCTAATGCTAACAAAAATAACCAGATAAATAATTAACATTAGGCTTAATGTATTGAACTCTCTCATTTCTAATTTCCTCAGAATAGTTAGGGATGAAATTACTGATTAACTTAGTAATTGAAGGTATAATAGTAAGGATTAGTAAGTATTCAGCTATCAACAGCTGATAGCTGATAAGGGTAGCTTTTCAACTAGCCCGTTAGCCCTAGACTGAATCCTGACATAGCTGTCGTTTAGAACTCTCCAATTAACAAGCTTTAATCAACTTCCTCTAGTTTCGTGCCTTTTTTCAGGTTTTGACAGTACCCTTGTGGGTACTCTTAATCCTGGAACTATTAGCTTTAGGACTGTAATTACTTAAAATAGCTATCTCTACAGAAGTTTTTCCCGATTCCCGATTCCCGATTCCCGATTCCCGATTCCCGATTCCCGATTGCTGATTCCCGATTGCTGATTCCCGATTGCTGATTCCCGATTCCCGATTCCCAATTCCCGAACCCAATTGAGAACTGTTATATTGGGTGGCATGGGTGCCTACAGCATTGAACTCCCTATCTGCCTAGCTTATAACTCCCTTTGATTGTGCGGTCGTTTTCTTTTGTCTGTTAGTCTTCAGATGCAACCCGTGGCGAATTTAATAATTAGATGCGGAAAGCCCACCTAATTGCCTTTTTCTCTGTTCACAAATTTTTCACTCTACCCTGATAGGATGTCGTACTGGTAGTTAATTGTAATAGAGGTTATTACCTCTATTGTTATTCAGGTGTTATTCAGGGCTGATTGACTGACAAAGCTCCTACAAACTATGGTGTCGCTGCTATCCCGCTAGGGGGTAAAACCCCTAGTTCATGTAGGGTGGGCAGTGCACCAGACAGATAATCAAGCTTGCAAAGGGCGTTGGTAGGCACTGCCCACCCTAGGATTAATGACTAGCTAGTTCATGTAGGGTGGGCAGTGCACCAGACAGATAATCAAGCTTGCAAAGCGCGTTGGTAGGCACTGCCCACCCTAGGATTAATAACTACCTAATAACTCAAGTCTGTTAAAACGGACTAGAGATAAAGGGTTGTAGTCGGTTGAAACCGACCTTAGCTATGAGCTGTGGACTTAAATCCATGGCAGGTTTGATGGCAAAGCCCAACATTGTTGAGTAAACCAGTATTCAAAGACAGACTAGGCAAGACTGAAACCTAATCTTTATATTCCCAAAAACCGGGATTTTAGGGATTGGTCAATAACATCTAAATCGGTAGCTCCTGAGTAGTTTGTAGCTACCTACTAATTGAAGTAGCAATAGGTAAGCCAATGGAAATTTTTAAGCAACGTCAGCAGCCAAAAGAAACTAATTCTCAAAGTGCTAATTTTTACTACTTTAGAGGAATTAGCCATCTAGTGGTGGGCAAATTTCAAGCAGCCATTCTGGAATTGAATGAAGCCATTGAGATTGACCCCAACCATGCTGCTGCCTATGACAACCGTGGCATATGCCTTCGAGAATTAGGTAAGCATCAAGAAGCCCTAGCAAATTTTCAAAAATCAGCTGCAATTTACCAAAAAAAGGGTAAAACGGATGATTATCAAAAGATAATAGCCAAAATTCACCACCTTTACTCACGGTGATTCGCTTAAGCCTGTGTAGTGAATGGTATAGGGCTAGGGGCAATGGCATTGGCAATAGGCAAGAGACAAGAGGCAAAAGTTAACTACAGGTGCGCTTTCCGCTTCAGGACTGACACAAAACTGGGCACTAAACGCTACAAGTAGTAGGTTGCGTTAATAACGCACCATACAGATAGTGTTACTACGGAAGTCCTGAATTCTTACTCTCGCCTTTTTCATAAATTTTCACAAAGCGCGTGATTAACTAGTGGGTTGTTCAAAGACTATGCACTATTGGTGAGGCTCGCCAACGGCATCTATTGATTAACTCATTTAACAATCATTTGTCAAATGTCATTAGTCAATTTCCAATTAACTTTGGAAATTGGAAATTGACTAATGACCAATGTTCGATTATTACTTGAAACAAAAGCACCCAGTCATGCAACTTGGTAAAATTCTGATTCGTAAACGAATTATTTCTACAAATCAACTCAATAAAGCCCTGGAAATCCAGTCTTTAACAGGAATCCAATTGGGAGAAATTTTGGTAACTAAAGGATTGATTGAATCTCAGGATTTGGAGCAAGCACTTTTGGAACAATATTGGCGAATAAATGGGTTTTGGGTGATTGACTAGTCCCACTGGATATAATTCAAAATTCAAACGCCAAAATTCAAACGTATTCCATCGTTATTATCTAAAGGTTTTGATAGCTTTGAATGGTATCTTCGGATTAGCTTTAGGGATTAGATATTAGAAACAATAGGAGCAATTGATCGCCTCCGTTTAATCACCCATCACACCCCATTTGTTACATCAAGTACGGCATCCGTTACTACATCCGTTACTACATACTTTACTACATCCGTTACTATAGCAATTGCTGAATTCACTGCTCCAAAGTCCCTAAAATCCAGAGATTTATAGCTGACCGAATTGAAAACCGCTGTAATTATTTAAATCCTCATCATTCATAAGATAAAACTGGAAATGAGAGTAATATTTTGCGATAGCGTCTTTGACCATAAACTGATAGAACCTGATTACGAAGAAGAGATTAAAGCTGCCAAATTAGCTGGCTTCATAACTTCCCTATTCAGCTTTGAAGACTTGACTGATGGCAAGGTAGCTCGTTCATTAAGGTATGTGGAAAATGCGGAAGTGGAGGAATTGGCTATTTATCGTGGATGGATGTTAACTCCTTTATCCTATGGGTTACTTTATCATGGACTTTTAAACAAGAAGATCAAACTGATTAATACTCCAGCAGAATTTAAATATTGTCACTATTTACCTGAGTATTATCCAAAAATCAATGCTTTAACTCCAAAATCGAATTGGACAGTGGGTCAGGAAATGAATAATTGGGAAGTGATTAATTCCCTGACCGATGAGTTTGGAAATTATCCTATTATTGTCAAGGATTATGTAAAATCAGAAAAACATAACTGGCAGGAAGCTTGCTTTATTCCAGATGCATCCAATAAAGACAACGTGAAGAAGATAGTAGAAAGGTTTATAGAGCTGCGAGGTTCGGCCTTGAATGAAGGGCTGGTGTTCCGAAAATTTGAAGAGCTGGAATTTTTAACGGAACATTCTAAAAGTGGTATGCCATTGACAAAAGAGTACAGACTATTCTTCGTTTTTGGTAAATTGGTAAAACTGTTTAATTATTGGGATGAAGGTGACTATGGTGATACAATACTAGACCTCACGCCCTTTATTGATGTTGCCCAAAAAATAGATAGTAATTTTTTCACGATGGATATTGCTAAGAATACTAATGATGAGTGGATTATTATAGAACTTGGTGATGGCCAAACAGCTGGGCTCCCAGATAATGCCAACAAGGAGGAATTTTATATGGAATTAAACAAAAATATAGGGCAGCATGTTTAATGTAAGCAGTCAGCAGTCAGCAGTCAGCAGTCAGCAGTCAGTCTTTGGCCTTGGCCGTTGGCCACGCTACGGGAATGGCTGATAGCCGAATGCTTACAATTACGCGAAGGCATTTACTGATAAAATTCCCCTAACGCTATCTCAATCAATAACTTGAAGCTGAATATGGGAGCAGTAAAGTCGGTGCTCACCCCCACTGCAGCCAGGGTTAGGGCAATATCGCTGGCCCTAGGTGGGGTAACCCTAGCCATTTCGGGAAACTGTGTTTTGGCCGACTATGCCTTGGCTGACATAGTTCCGGATGGGACATTGGGTAATGAATCGTCAGTGGTGATACCTAATACCACTGTCCGAGGAGAAATCGGGGATGTGATCGAAGGTGGCGCAACACGAGGTGCTAACTTATTTCACAGTTTCCAGGAATTTAATGTCGGAGAACTGCAACGGGTTTATTTTGCTAATCCCTCTGGGATCGAGAATATTCTAACCCGGGTAACCGGGGGGAATCTATCCAATATTCTAGGCACTTTGGGAGTAGATGGTGCAGCAAATCTGTTTTTGCTCAATCCCAATGGTATTGTGTTTGGATCCCAAGCCCAATTAGATGTAGCTGGTTCGTTTTTTGCCTCTACTTCCAATAGCTTGGTATTTGGTGATGGGCAGGAGTTTAGTGCCACATCCCCACAAGCTCCGCCACTGTTAACCATTAATATTACTCCAGGATTGCAGTATGGTAAGTATGACCCCAGGACAACAATTACAAATGCTGGGAATTTAACAGTAGGACAAGATTTAACTCTAGCCGCAGGCAATCTGGATTTACAGGGTCAACTCGAAGCTGGTCGGAATTTGACTCTGTTGGCAGAAGATACAGTCAACATTAGCGATAGTGTAGCGCAACCGTTTATCGCCAATGCAGGTGGTTTGTTCGTAATTCAGGGTAATCAGTCGATTACTATTGCAGCAAAGAACCATTCCGATAGCGGTTTATTTGTTGGTTCCGATTTACGGTTGCGATCGCCGGGTCCGATCACAGGAGATACTAACTATACCGTTGGCGGAAATATCAGCATCGAGCAGGCAGTTGGATGGTAACCCAGGGAATTTCATCAGTCCCAATGATCCCATTATTCTGGCCAATGGAGATGTTAGTTTAGGAAACTATACCGGAGCATCACTGCATATTTTGGCAGGAGGAAGTGTTACCGTTGGGGACATCGAAATTAACTCTACCGATACCGGAGATAATGCGATTAGCCCTAATAATTCCAATCCGTTCTTGGCTAGTCTGGCTAATGTGACCTTGTCCGATGAAGCGAGAACTTCTGTAGTGATTGATGGCAGTAAGCGACCTACCCTCGATATCCGGGCTGGTATAGATTGGACATTACTGGGAGGTTTTCCAGGAAATACCGATAGTGGTAACCTTGCTCCTAATTTTGGGACTGCTGCTACTAGTGCAAATATCGAAATTGGCAACATTGAGATTAAAGCACCGAATGGACTGGTATTGTTAACCAATCAGTATCAAGCTAACCCATCGTTAGTTAGTGAAACCCTGAAAATTAGTTCAATTCTGACTGGTGACGGTACCGTAGCTAACCTAGTCAATGATAAGTTTACGAAGTTTGAGATAGATAGTAGTAAGCAGAGGTTTTCAGGGAATGGTGGCTCGGTCTTTATTAGACCTCTTGCATAAGTCTCATAAACCTTGGTCAACACAAGGCAAAAGGCAAAAGGCAAAAGGCAAAAGGGCTAGATTTTGATTTCATATTTATTTTTGCAAGAGGTCTAGTGTGGGGAGTGTGGGGAGTGTGGGGAGTGGGGGAGAATTGAGGTAAATTATAAATTCAATGTTCGCAACTCTGACTTCCGACTCCCGATTCCCTACTCCCGATTCCCTACTCCCGATTCCCTACTCCCTACTCCCTACTCCCTACTCCCTAGATTTTAGTAATAATAAGGATTTTCCGGTTCAGGAATTTTCTTAATCCCACTGGCTTCAATCACCAGCTGGCGTTTATCATCGAGGGTTTCTGTAATCATGTTACCTTCAACTTCGATCCAGGTATCGGACGGATAATCATTACGGTTTTCAGTAAGTTTAACTGGCAAACCTAAAGGATAAGCGTCAGCAGCACAACAAGTAATCACAAACCGGGAAATTAAGATATGGTCTAGAGGGAGATTAGGATGAATCACTACAAAACCATCTACTTTTACCTTTTGACCGGTATAGGCATCTGGTTCAGGATAAACATTCAAAAGCTTGATCCATTCAATTAGGCTGCGCTTTTCAGGATTGCTAGCACTGCGGAAGGATTGCGGTTGCGATCGCGTTATGGTGGCGGAGTCGGCAATACCCCGGTGTAGGGCGGTTTGGCTAGTAAATGCTTTGGGTGTCACGATTAAACCAACCATTGCCGTAGCGATCAGGAAGCCACTACTCCAACTAGGGGGAAATAAGGTTGTATGTTGAGCAGCTGGCCTAGTTACTCCCTTACCTAACCGGTGTTGACGCTCTAACTTCAGCAGTTGGGATAACCTCAAGCCTGATATTAACAATAAAATTACACCAGTGATAATTACCAAGCTAAAGTAATTGGGATGAATTAATAAGCTTAACTGACCACTTAGCCAGTATTTCAACAATAAAACTCCCCATAACGCTAAAGAAATTACTTCTAAAAGAGGAATTGACCAGTTTCTCCTGTAGGAACTTTTTCTGGACAAACGTCCTGAATGCTTAGATGGATTCATGATTAACAAGCCAATGGATTGTAGGAGGATTTAAAATTTTATAACTCCCTACTCCCTAACTAACATACAAATTAATAAACAAAGTCAATAAAAATGTTAACTGCCCTGCTATGAGAAATAGGTAAATGATTGACTTGGTTTTAAATACCGATAACAGTAAGCCGATGGCTTTGATGTCAATCATTGGTCCGAAGACTAGAAATGCTAACAACGAGCCACTAGTAAAGGTTGAGGCAAAGGCGAGGGCAAAAAATGCATCGACGGTGGAACAGATGGATACTACAGCGGCCAATAGCATCATGGCCAAAATAGACATCACTGGTCCTTGACCGAGGCTGATGATAATATCACGGGGGATAACGACTTGAATTATGGCTGCGATCGCACTACCTAAAACTAGGATTGAGCCTAGCTCCCGAAACTCTTGTATAGCATTTTCGATAAATAGCTGTAGTCGGTCAGGCAAGGGTTTGCTTTGTATGTCCTGGCTAGGGGGTGTGTTTAAGACATTAGCGTCTAAGGCCAAGGGTGTACCAGATTGACCGAGTAAATATGAGCCTGATTGTAGTAATGCTGGCTTATCCTCAGCAAATTTCCTTGGTCTAGAGCGAAACACTGCTCGTTGCAGTAGGGGGCCTAAGTCTTTCTGAGTACTGAAGACACAGCCGATAAAAATGGAAATACTTAAGGAAAATAAAATTCGCAATACCCAGATTTCCGGCTGGTCTCGAAAGGCTACCCAGGTTGACCAAATTACTACAGGATTGATGGTTGGGGCTGCGAGCAAAAACCCAATTGCAACTGGTGCTGGTGCTCCCTGGCTCAGCAGCCGCCTAGCCACTGGCACATTACCACACTCACACACTGGGAACAAAAAGCCGACACAACTACCAAAAACTGCTCCTAGAAAGGGGTGGCGAGGCATACTAGCAATCAGCTTGCGCTCATCCACAAAAAACAGCAGTAAGCTGGAGAGAATAACCCCCAGTAGCAAAAAAGGTGTTGCTTCAACCAACAAACTCAAGAATAGGGTGAAGGCGTTGTTGAGCTGATTCATGCATTTCCTATTTATGCTTGAGCAACGTTATAAGCAAGACAAAAATCAAAGGTCAAAAGTCAAACACTAGTCTGTGGTAAGGCTTTTGGATACCACCGATAGGGAAATTTAATCGGGAAAACCTTACCTAATATCAGACGATTGTTTTGTGACATAGAGGCCAGATCTTTCCCCGTAGGGTGGCGCATAGCTACACTTCGTGAGAGCGTTTGGAATAGTTGAGAGTTTACTATCCTTGTTACTATCCGTTGGAAGGTTAAGCCAATGTCTGACCTAAATAAAATAGTATACCCTAATCTTGACCTATTCCTCTACGATCTACGGGAAGGTCTAGGGCAAGACCCGGAAATTATTGATTATAACCGTGAACGATTCTGGCAAAGAATCTATGGTCATCCCGAGGGTGATGAATCAGACCTGATCCTAGAGCCGACGTTACTGGCTAAGCTCAAACAGGCAGAACGCTCAGAATCTAGGTTGGTGGAACTATTGGGTGCTGATGTGGTCAAGCATTTCGAGCGTCCTTTGGAAGGCTACTACTACCCTATCCAAATTGGTAACACTTACGCCCTTCAGGTAAACTGTTCCGGAGTCTATGCTGATGGGATCAGACAATCAAACCATTCACCCCAACCCATTACAAATATTAAGAAAATCCAAGGGGAAATTCTTGCCCACATCAATCATCAACCTGGAGCAATTGGTCAAACTTGGATCATGTGGGGTCAACTGTGTGACCGTGATCAAGACCCTACACAAATTGCCCTAGAATGCTACAAGCAACTGGTGTCTAAACCCGACTGGTCAAGAGACTTTCAAGCCCAAGGCAAAGTGCTAGGGGGTACTTTATTTGAATTTTGGCGTCCTCCCGCTGATTGGTCAGAGCCAGAAGCGATCAAAAACAACCATCATCTTTTAATTTGGTTGTTTCCCAAAAAGCGTTCTATTGATTCTATCATCGATAGCATTACTGGTATTTATATAGACTTAATTTACTTATTGTATTATCGTAACAAAATTCTTTGGGCTTATGGTGAAATTAACCGACCACTAGCAGAACTTAAAGCTGATCTAGTCTCAGTTAAAACTAGTATTGCTCAGATCAGCATGTTACCCCAAAATACATTAAAATTAAGGGAAATACTAAGCAATAATCTCAACCTATTGTCTCGTTATGCTACTAATTTAGGGATGCTGGATTCCCAAACCCAAACCATTAAAACCAATATCGAAGATTACCAACAACGATTGACTAAATTAAAACAGGTTTATCAACGGGGTGATTGGCACATTCTGGAAGAATTTAGGGATTTAGCAGCTAGCCAATATCTGCAACAAGTGGAGATGGAGCATGGCAGATTAAAGTCTGGTTTAACCTTACTAGAAAATATGATTCGGACAGTAGATGGCATGACCCAAACTTACCAAACCCAGAGTAATCGTAGCTTACACCAAAGCATTGCTCTAGCTGGTGTGGGAGTAGCAACTAGTAGCATTACTGCTACTGTCCTAGTTAAACAACAACCCCCTGATAATAATACTATTTTTATCATGACACCAGCTTTTGCCTGGAGTCTTCTCACTGGTGCGATCGCTACTCTGGTAATGTGGATGATTTTACGGTTATTTAGTCGTTGAGGGAATAGGGAACAGGGAGTAGGGAGTAGGGAGTAGGGAGTAGGGAGTAGGAAAGAGAGGGAAGTGTGGGAGGTGTGGGAGGTGTGGGGAGATGGGGAGATGGGAAGATAGGGAGATGGGGAGATGGGGAGATAGGGAGATGGGGAGATGGGGAGATGGGGAGAGAAATTTAAGGCTTTTGAACAAGTGGATAAATCTAAAATTTCAATGCTGATTAACTTAATAAGTTGCTATTTAAAAGAATTATATAAATGCTAAATAGATTGTCAATTAATAACTGTTTTGTTAAATCAAAATCCATTATTATTGACATAATTTATCCAGTAATTATTGAAATAACTAAGCTAAATTATTCCCGATTCCCTACTCCCGATTCCCGATTCCCGATTCCCGATTCCCGATTCCCGATTCCCGATTCCCGATTCCCGATTCCCTGTTCCCTGTTCCCGATTCCCTGTTCCCTTTCCTATATGTACTTAAAAAAATCCCAAACCGCTTTATTACTCCTACTGTGGATTACGATTGGGGCTTTGCTGCGCTTTGCTAGTCTAGGGGTTTTACCTCCTTGGACTGATGAATGTGCCACAACAGTATTTAGCTTGGGTAACAGTTTTTACTCGTTACCTCTGAATCAGTTTATGGGAGTAGAAACCCTATTAAGCCCACTACAACCGTCTCCTGAAGCTGGCATTAGTGATGTTATTCATTATTTATTAACGGAAAGTACCCATCCCCCAGTTTATTTTGCTCTGACTCATCTGTGGCTGAAACTATTCCGATTAGAGGATGGTATGGTTTCGATTTGGGCAGTGCGATCGCTTTCTGCTTTATTGGGAGTAATCTCGATTCCTGCTATCTTTTGCCTAGGTCGGCTGGCCTTTCGCTCACTATTGGTAGGTCACATAGCAGCAGCAATGATGGCTGTTTCCCCTTTCGGGATTTTTCTAGCTCAACAGGCTCGTCATTATACTCTGGCTATTTTGCTGGTGATAGTATCTCTGGGTTGCTTGGTGAAAGCGGTAGAGTTAATCCACCGTGGTGAACGGTTGCCCAGTTGGCTAGGGTTAGCGTGGGTGGGAGTGAATAGTCTGGGGATTGCTACCCATTATTTCTTTATCTTGACTTTAGGTGCGGAAGCGATCGCATTATTGGGACAAGCTTGGCGAGAAACTCAGCAAGACCGACTAGCTTTGCTCAAACCTTACTGGTGGCGGATTTATGGAGTAGCTATGGGTTCCTTAGCCGGATGTTTAGTGTGGATACCGGCCTTACAAGCTATTCATGATAGTCCCCCTACCCAATGGATTTATAGTCAAAATGCGATCGCACGATGGATTGAACCCATAGGACGATTCCTACTATGGCTGTTCAGTATGGTTTTACTGCTACCTTCCTCTTTCTATGACCTATCCCTAGGAATTGTGATTGTTTCCGGTATAGTTACCTTAATCCTAGTGGTTTGGATAGTATCCCATCTCCGCTATGGACTGAAATTGCAGCAACTCGATCACCATAACCGTTTCGCTATCACCATCCTAAGGGAGTATGTCTTAGCAGCAATTGGGTTATGTTTAGTCTTGACCTGGGGTTTCGGTATAGATTTAAGCACAGCCCCTCGTTTTCACTTCGTCTACTTTCCAGCAGTGATGCTGTTGGTAGCAGCAAGCTTAGGTGGTTGTTGGAATCAGATTGATCATTCCGCAGTTTTCAAGGGATCCCCCCTAACCCCCCTTAATAAGGGGGGGAAAGAGTACGGAAGTCTTATTCAGAGGCAGACAGAGCTGGGATCCCCCCTAACCCCCCTTAATAAGGGGGGGAAAGAGTACGGAAGTCTTATTCAGAGGCAGACAGAGCTGGGATCCCCCCTAACCCCCCTTAATAAGGGGGGGAAAGAGCAGGGAGCAGGGAGCAGGGAGCAGGGAAATGGAACAAAATTCGATGTACCTGATCGGGATGACAAAGGGTATACAGCAAATTCCGCCCCCCTAACCCCCCAAATTTGGGGGGAAATTGAGTCAAAGTCCCCCAGAATTGGGGGATTTAGGGGGCTTGCAGCTAAAAGCAGTGAGGTCAATTCATCTGAAAAAGGCTATAAGTCTTACTTTGGCAAAAGGATAGTTGTAGCGGTATGGTTGATTGGGCTGTTGGGTGGATTAGTGACAGTCTCGAATCTTGGTTATCTTCAAAACGAGCGCCCGGATCTATTAGTGTCTATTGTTAAGGAAACAAGTGAAGCGCCGGTTCTTGATGCAGTCGCTCATGAGGGAAACCCCCAAGACCGCGCTGCATCGCTTGCGATCGCAACCACCTACAAACACCATGGACAGACCGGGCGCATGATGGGATTAGCTTGGGGATTGAAAGGTATGGCTGTTGCTAATGGTTCTAATGATAATTCCAGGGATTTTCCCCAATTTTTCTTAGTAGGTCGTGACCGGAATAGTTCCAGTTACGAGGATGCTGTCCAACAATTACAACAACAATTAAAGGAATTGCCACGACCACTAGACTTATGGTTAGTCAATTTCCGTACCAAAATTGACCTAGAATCTCAGCAATGTTTTCGAGAAAAGAAGTCTCGAAAGTGGGCTGGTCAATATAGTTATAAGCTTTATCGATGTGTTAATAATTAAGCAGTCAGCGGTCAGCGGTCAGTGGTCAGCCGTCAGCTTCGTGGCACAGGCTTCCAGCCTGTGACTTCACTCAGTAAAAAATTTGCGTAGGGTGCGTTAGGGACGGGCTCGCCTTCATTTTATCGGTATCCAGTGTTGAGAAAGTCCGTCCCGTAACGCACCACCAGGTCAAACTGATAGCTAAGAACTGACAGCTGACGACTGACAGCTGATAGCTTAAGTAAAACAATCAAAACTACTGAAACTCCTATGGATAAAGACACTAAATTTGCTTTACTAGTAATTGCTATTCCCCTATGTGGCTTAATTTATTGTGGCTCAGCAATAGCAGTGATGGTTTACAGCGAATACGTCAGAGAACATCCCTTGACATTTGGTACCCTATTTTTACTAATTCCATTCGCTACCGGAGCATTTACTTGGTTGAGAGCTTCCGCTAAAGCTTATCAAGAAAATGGAACAGGGAGTAGGGAATAGGGAGTCGGGAGTAGGGAGTCGGGAGTAGGGAGTCGGGAGTCGGGAGTCGGGAAATTCGGATCAAAAATTATCACGATTAATTTAGGATTACTATACTCTACTGAAAGGCCAAGGGTAAACAACCTTAAACCTTAAACCTTGGCCAATAGGCCACGCTACGCGAACAACATCCTAACCTTAAACCTTGGCCAATAGGCCACGCTACGCGAACAACATCCTAACCTTAAACCTTGGCCAATAGGCCACGCTACGCGAACAACATCCTAACCTTCAACTCCACAAAAAAATAGCCGCAGAAATAATTTCCACGGCTATAGGTTTTGATGATGACTACAATTTTTTAACCAAACCTAAACACAATCCCATGTCATGAGACCTGATGTTTTGGCCAGGGGGGTTACCCCCCCTCAACTAGTTTAATCGATAATGAGGTACTTGGTCATCATCGTGATGAATTCGCCTGGGATTCCCGTCGGCTGAAGGGGGCTCCACTCCGAGATTTCCGCGTAACGCAGGGCATATAGGGTATGCATGGTCTTAATTATGGCCTTACGTGATCCTTTCAAAATGTGCTTAACTGGGTATTTTTTTGGAGAAGGTTCCTGAGGAGTATTAGCGGGAGTAATCTCTTCAGGATTGTTGTTTTCGTTTGGGATAAACTCTTCAGTCATCGTTAAAACCTTTGTTTGAAGTTTATACTATAATCATAATGATTATAAAATGTTTTGTCAAGGGGTTTTAGAAAATATTTTTTGAGGGAGTATTGAAAGAAAATGTACGGAAAGGAAATAGAATATTGTTTTTTTTTAAAGGGAAAAGGGAATAGTTGTGTAGGGTGCGTTAGGGGCGGACTTGTTCTAATTATTTGCTTTTTAGCCAGCCTTGGTATAGTCTGCCCCGTAACGCACCATAAGGTCAAACAGCCAAAGTAAAATTCATAAAAAAAATGTTAGCGTTCGCGTAGCGTCTCTTTCAGAGAATCGTATTTTTTTGATAAGTAATTTTATCGAGAGTATCGGTAATAGTAAATCGAAAAAGTAATTAATTTTGATAATTTTTTCCCGATTCCCGATTCCCGACTCCCGACTCCCGACTCCCGACTCCCTATTTTTCGCTGTGTTAAACTAAATCGAGATTGGGTTTCAAGCATCTACTGGTTAATACTATATAATTAACTGGAGGCTAATCCTTGAGTAAAATAATCGGCTTGATGGAAATCTCAAGCCATCAGGACTCATTGCCCAGTGCGGATGTCGTATTTGTTCACGGGCTGGGAGGGCATGCTAGAAGCACGTGGCATCCCGAAGGAAAACGGGATGATGATGACTTTTGGCCAGTTTGGTTAGGAAAAGAACAGCTAGGTCTTAATATCTGGTCTTTTGGGTATGACGCTGAAGGGACAAACTGGAAAAACAACAGCAGTATGCCCCTTTTTGACCAAGCCAGTAATTTATTAGATTGGTTAGATATTCACGATATCGGCAAGCGTCCCTTAGTATTTATTACTCACAGTATGGGCGGGCTTTTAGTCAAAAAAATGCTTAGCAGTGCCTTGACGTTTCAAAAGCAAGCTATTCTTGAGCAGACTAAAGGGATTGTATTTCTGGCTACTCCTCATACTGGGTCTCATCTTGCTAATTTAATTGAGAATATTGGTGTTTTGACACAAACCACCGTAAGTGTAAAGGAACTAAAAGCTCATCACCCTCAGTTACGAGAATTGAATGAATGGTATCGAGAAAACGTTCGGAGTTTAGGAATTGCCACAAAGGTCTATTATGAAACCCAGCCTGTAAAAGGAATTTTGGTGGTAGACCCAGATAGTGCTAACCCAGGGATTGAAAAAGTGAAGCCGGTTGCTCTGGCAAATAACCACATTCACCTATGCAAACCAGAGTCTCAAAACAGTCAGGTCTATCTTGGTGTCAAGAAATTTATCAAGGAATGCCTCAAGACTACTGTACGGCTAAAAGATGACAGCAACGGAACAGTTTATGTTGGCGAGATTCCTATTCATGAGCATTAGCTGAAGTCGTCCGACCGGGAACGGACAAAGTTAAATCCCCTCACTAACATTACTAATCGTGGCACTCTCCACTTTGTCGGGAGACAAGATCAACTTGAGCAGCTCCATCGGGAACTTCAACAGACCGATAAACTAGCAATTTGTGCCATTGCCGGAATGGGTGGTGTGGGCAAAAGCGAGTTAGCTCTACAATATGCTCTGAAAAATCAGCACAACTACCCTGGGGGTTTGTGCTGGTTATCGGTGCGCGGTGCAGATCTCGGAACTCAAATTGTCAGTTTTGGGCGTACGGAATTAGGATTAAACATTCCAGATGAACTAGAGTTCAATGACCAGGTAAGATATTGCTGGAGAAATTGGCCAGAAGGAACAGTATTGATCGTGCTGGATGATATTCCTTCTTTCGGCAACGACTATAAACAGAGAATTCAGCCCTACTTACCTCCAGCCCAATCCCGCTTTAAGGTACTGGTCACCAGTCGTCAGCGTCCAGGGGCTTCTTACCGACGAATTGACTTGGATGTACTCTCCCCAGAAGCAGCACCTGGTGCAGCCTTAAAATTATTGGAATGCCTTGTTGATAAAGAACGCATTGAGAAAGAACTAAACGCAGCAGAAGCCCTATGTGAATGGTTGGGTTATTTGCCCTTGGGCTTAGAGTTAGTCGGACGATATTTAGATCTAGATCAAACGTTAACTATCGCTAAAGTTCAGAAACGTTTAGAGAAAAAAAAATTAGCAGCAAAGGCATTACTTTGTCCTGAAAACCAAGGGGAAATGACAACCCAGTTTGCAGGAGTAGCAGCAGCCTTTGAATTATCCTGGCAGGAGTTGCCATCAGAAGCCCAGCAGTTAGGATCTCGTTTGAGTCTGTTTGCTCAAGCTTCTTTTGATTGGTCACTGGTAGAGTATTGTGTTATTGAAACTGACGATGAAGAGGAATGGGAACAAGCACAAGAAGAATTGGAGGAGTTACGTAATCGCTTTCTAGTCAATCGTAATATCTTGCAACTGACCGAACATAAAACCTATCGGCTCCATCAACTAATTCGAGAATTTTTCCAAACCAAGTTGGCTCAGTTACCAGAGGCCGATAGCTACAAGCAAAGCTTTTGTCGAAAAATGGTGGCTAAGGCAAAAGAAATTCCCCAGACACCAACTCGCGATCAGATTGCAGAATTGACTCCCACCATCCTTCATTTAGCCGAAACAGCCACAGCCCTAACTGACTGGCTCAGGCATGAAGATTTAGCATGGCTCTTTGTTGGCTTAGGAACATTCTATGAGGGTCAAGGTAGCTATAACCAGGCTGAACCGTGGTATCAGCAATGTTTAGAGATAACTAGAAGCCGCTTGGGTCACGACCATCTCCCTGTCGGAGCAATTCTGAACAAATTGGCAGAACTCTACAGATTAATGGGGCGCTATGATCTCGCCGAACCCCTCTATCTCCAAGCTTTGGATATTGCCAAGAAGCTGCTGGGTGAGAACCATACCCATGTGGCTAGCAGTCTCAACAACATGGGATTACTTTACTACGCTCAGGGACGGTATGATGAAGCGGAATCCCTATATGTCAAGGCATTGCAGATGAACAAGAAGCTGCTGGGTGAGGATCATCCCAATGTAGCCGCTTGTCTCAACAACCTGGGATTTCTCTACTATGCTCAGGGGCGGTATGATGAAGCGGAACCCCTCTATGTCAAGGCATTGGAGATCACAAAGCACCGGCTGGGTGAGGACCATCCTGATGTAGCCGCTTGTCTCAACAACCTGGGATTACTTTACTACGCTCAGGGGCGGTATGATGAAGCGAAACCCCTTTATGTTCAGGCATTGGAGATGAGAAAGCACTTGCTGGGTGAGGACCATCCCGATGTGGCCACCTGTCTCAACAACCTGGCAGGATTCTACAATGTTCAGGGGCGGTATGATGAAGCGGAACCCCTCTATGTTCAGGCATTGGAGATGAGAAAGCACCGGCTGGGTGAGGACCATCCTGATGTAGCCACCAGTCTCAATAACCTGGCAGGACTCTATGAGTCTCAGGGGCGTTACGATGAAGCGGAACCCCTTTATGTTGAGGCTTTGGAGATCACAAAGCACCGGCTGGGTGAAGACCATCCCGATGTGGCTCAAAGTCTCAACAACCTGGGATTTCTCTACAACTCTCAGGGGCGGTGTGATGAAGCGGAACCCCTCTATGTCCAGGCTTTGGAGATGAGAAAGAAACTGTTGGGTCAGGACCATCCCGATGTGGCCGAAACTCTTAACAACTTGGCACATCTCTACTATGTTCAGGGGCAGCACGATGAAGCAGAACCCCTCTTGGTCGAGGCATTGGAGATTGCAGAGCGGAAGTTAGGGTTAAATCATCCTCTTACTGTAAACATCCGTGGGATTCTGGGAATTTGGCGTTGTTTAAAAATAGGTAGTGCTGCAGTAGTGATATTATAACCCCTAAAGCTTGACTAGACCCTAGCCAAATCACTACATCTTTGGAATAAATTGACGATTTTGCGCTATATCGTCATAATGTTGATCAGTGATGATCACAAGAAATCATAATTCACAGGAAGCGATTGGTCGTAGGTCACCCTACGCGATTGACCATAGGTCACGCTAAGCGATCGCATTCTCAACCCAACAACGAAACAATAGCTCTCTTTCCCTAATTCCTATCACAAGCGCTATAATATAATATTACTCACACGCCCCACACTCCCCGCGCCCCCGCCCCACACTCCCTACACTCCCAACCCCCTATTTTCCCTAACTACAAATATTCTTCGGCCAAGACTCAACATTTTTCAGTAAAGTGTAAGTATATAGACCCCAAAAGCAATTATTGAAAATTCTAAAACCATGAGTTTATCCCTAAAGCAACTGACCGTTTATCTGACATTGCTGGGCTTGGGCGGAGGAGCAGGGGTTTTGGGTAGTCGCTATCTCATGGCAGAGCAAGAGGTAATCAGACGCCCACAAATCGTTCCAGCAGTATTACAACCATTCACGCCACAACGACCAACGGTTAAACCCCAGAGAAACCTGAATTTCATTGCTAAAGCAGTAGAAAAAGTAGGTCCGGCAGTGGTGAGAATCGATGCAGCCCGTCAGGTATCACGGGATATCCCACAACCGTTCCACAATCCTTTCTTTAGGCGCTTTTTTGGGGATGACCTGCCTATGCCAAAACAGCGCATCGAGCAAGGCACCGGCTCTGGGTTTATCCTCAGCTCCGATGGACGCTTGATTACCAATGCCCACGTTGTAGAAGGCACAGAGGAAGTTAAAGTCACCCTAAAAGACGGTCGCAGCTTTGACGGTCAAGTAGTAGGCACTGACCCAGTCACCGATGTAGCCGTAGTCAAAATTGAAGCAACGGACTTGCCCACAGTCAACTTGGGTAAAGCTGAGAATTTGACCCCAGGAGAATGGGCGATTGCCATTGGTAATCCCCTCGGTTTAGATAATACTGTAACGGTCGGTATCATCAGTGCCTTAGGGCGCTCCAGTTCCCAAGTCGGAGTTCCTGAAAAACGGGTCAGCTTTATCCAAACTGATGCCGCCATTAACCCTGGTAATTCTGGTGGTCCGTTGTTGAATGCCACTGGTGAAGTAGTTGGGATTAACACCGCTATTCGAGCCAATGCCCAAGGCTTAGGGTTTGCTATCCCCGTGGAAACTGCAGAACGGATTGCCAATCAACTATTTTCTAAAGGTAAAGTTGAGCATCCTTACCTAGGTATTCAGATGGTGACCTTGACCCCAGAGCTGAGAGAAAAAATTAATCAAGACCAAGACTTTGACCTGAGAGTCAACCAAGATGATGGGGTTTTAATCGTCCGGGTGGTGCCAGGTTCCCCCGCCCAGAGAGCTGGTTTTAAATCAGGAGATATCATTAAAACCGTTGCGTCGAAACCAGTTAAAAATGCCACTGAGGTTCAGCAGGGTGTGGAAGCCTCTGAAGTTGGCTCCCAGTTAAATGTGGAAGTGCTTCGTAACGGTAAGACCAAATTAATCGTGGTGCGACCAGGGGCGTTTCCCATGGATAATTAGCATTCCTCTGCTTGTAAAAAATCAATAAACTGTCGTGCTGTTCTACCAGAGAAACCATTGGCTCGGATTGCCCACTGTAAGGCACGAGGTCTGATTTCACTAGGCTCAAGGGGGATTTGGGCTAGGGTAGCTAGATGGTGGACAATCTTTAAGTAGGTTTTCTGGTCAGCTTTCTCAAAGGTTAAGGTTAAGCCAAAGCGATCGCTAAAGGACAGTTTCTCGTGAACCGTATCCCAACCATGGACTTCTTCATTGCTAGGACGGGGACGGTCTTCAAAGAATTCTCGAATCAAGTGTCGTCGATTAGAGGTAGCGTAAACCACAACATTGTCAGGTCGTGCCGTTAAATTCCCTTCCAATATTACCTTTAAAGCTTTATAGGAATCATTATCCTCTTCAAAGGATAAATCATCGATAAAGATAATAAATTTTTGAGGCTGGTCTCGCAATTGCTCCGTAATCACCGGTAAATCGATCATCTCTGATTTCGGGACTTCAATAATTCGCAATCCCTGCTCACCGTATTCATTTAACAACGCCTTGACCAAAGAAGACTTACCTGAACCGCGACTACCATAAAGTAATATATTCAGGGCTCGGTAGCCTTTCAGCAGAAACTCTGTATTCTTGAGCAATTGCTTCCGCGCCAATTCATAGCCCACCAGCTCACTGAGTCTAATCGGATCTGGATTGGCAATACCAAACAACTGACCCGATTGCCAACGAAATCCTTGATAGTCAGCAAAAAGTCCAGTCCCAAACTCTTGATAGTATGCCGCGATCGCTTCCAAGGCATCAGCCCAATTGTCTAAATTGTTTAGTTTAGCTTGTAGATCAGCGTGCCATTGAGTACGTTTATTAATCTGGTCAGACCCAGAGCTTGATTGACTTGACTCAAAATTCCAAGGCACCAGTTCAACTGGTAAAACCGATGCTCTTTTGACCCACTTACAAAGTTGTTTAGTGCTGCACTTATAGATATTTTGTAAAGCTTGTAAGTCATGACGAGCCGCGTCTACCAATGCTGGCGGTAATGTTTCTAATTCAGAACTTTGCACTTGCCTGGTAAAGGAATTATCAGCCCTAAGGATTTGTCTAAACAGATAATCTTGCCAACTTTGGTTTTGGCTAGCTAACCCTTGAAACCAGTCACCATAAGTTTTTAAACAACGGATGTCATCCACATCCCTGTTAACTATAGCTTCTAATAGTTTCAAAAACGCTAAACCTACTCCTTCACTCAATACTGACTGATAAACTAGCAAAGATGCAGCTTGGTAGCGGAGGTTTTGAATTGAATCAATGGTTTGTTTATCCACGATAGGGTTTTCAGTTGGTTAGGGAATCGGGAATCGGGAATCGGGAATCGGGAATCGGGAATCGGGAATCGGGGTTCAACACTTCTGATCGCGTAGCGTGGCCCACGGCCAATCTAAGACGTAATCGTTGATAAGTTTTGAATAGCGGTTTGGACAGCCTGCTGAACATCAGGATGAGGATCGGACAAAAGTGGTTTTAAATAGCGATGCAGCGCGGTCTTGGGGGTTTCCCCCATGAGCGACTGCATCAAGACAAGGAACTACAGTAGGTATTCCTAATTCATCCAGTTCATCAACAGCGTTTTCCCTCACAATAAAATGTGGATCTTTCAGTTTATCCAGCAGTTGCGGTAGTGCTTGCTCAGGATATAATCGAGCTAAAAATCGCAAAACACTACCTCTAACATAGGGAGAAGAATGGTCAAGCATTACTAAAACGTGGTCAATCGCATGTTTCTCTTCTAGTTTAGATAGCCCATCAATTGCTTCAGCAACAATCATGGGGCGCTGGTCATCAAGATACCTAATCAGAAGTTTACGCAGTTTTTCGGTCTTGGTTTGAGACTCTGTCAATGCAACAATAATCCCCCTTAATCGTTCTTGATCAGCTGAATTTATACTTTCATACAAATACTCAAACCCTTGCTCACCCTGTTGGCTAATCAAGAGAGCGATCTCACTATAGTATATCGATGCATCCTCTCCCTCTAAAGGTTGTTTTTGAAACCTTTCAATTAGCTGGCTTAGATTCAGATTGTTTAGTTCAGGATAAAATGTCATAATGCAAGAGGCAAGAGGCAAGAGGCAAGAGGCAAAAGTTGGTTTTATTTTGATGTTTTGATGTTTTAAAAATGTCACAGATAAACTACTTTAAAGATTTATTTTTTTTGCTAAAAGTACTGATACACTATATTATTCATCAACTCTACTAAGTGACGACTCTTGCCTCTAGCATGCATGGCTTTTGCCTAGACTTTAGCTACTAATTTATCATATAGCAATCCCTGTTGTAATTGTGATAATTTTTTTCCCTATTCCCTATTCCCTATTCCCTATTCCCTATTCCCTATTCCCTATTCCCTATTCCCTATTCCCTATTCCCTATTCCCTATTCCCTACTCCCTACTCCCTATTCCCTACTCCCTATTCCTTATTCCCTAAAATCCAATAAACAAAAGGTTGATGAGTATTGTATCACTCATCAACCTTTATTAGACTTTGAACAAGGATAGACTAAGCTTTAGGATTCTCTGGGATTAGCGATTAGTCATTAACTAGTACCAAATCCCTACTTGCTTTCAGAAAACTCAGCGTCAATGACATCATCACCACCAGAGCTACTAGAAGCACCAGCATCAGAACCGGGTGCGCCAGCAGCATCAGTGGCCTCAGCAGCCCCCTCAGCTTGCTGATAGAGGTTAGCACTAACACTGTAGAGAGCTTGTTGTAACTCAGTGGTCAGAGTCTTGATTTTCTCATCATCCTCTTGGCCAATTGCCTCTCGCAGGTCTTTGATCAACCCTTCGATCTTCTCCTTATCAGCTGCTGGCAATTTATCATCAAGTTCTTTAATCTGTTTCTCGGCCTGGTAGGTCAGAGAATCAGCTTGGTTCTTACGGTCAATCTTCTCACGACGCTCTTGGTCAGCCTCTGCATTAGCTTCAGCATCCTTCACCATCCGGTCTACTTCCTGATCGGATAGGGTGGACGCACCAGTAATATTGATCGACTGTTCCTTACCAGTGCCCTTGTCCTTAGCGGTAACATTCAGGATACCGTTGGCATCAATATCAAAGGTTACTTCAATCTGAGGCACGCCACGGGGTGCAGGGGGAATACCATCCAATCTGAAGGTTCCCAAGCTCTTGTTGTCAGAGGACATTTCCCGCTCACCCTGAAGAACATGAATTTCTACGTTGGTCTGACCATCCACAGCAGTAGAGAAGGTTTCTGACTTCTTGGTGGGGATAGTAGTGTTGCGAGGAATCAGTTTCGTCATCACGCCACCGAGAGTTTCCACACCCAATGACAAGGGGGTGACATCCAACAGTAGGATATCCTTGACTTCACCAGCCAATACACCACCTTGGATAGCAGCACCTACCGCTACCACTTCATCTGGGTTAACGGTTTGGTTAGGATCCTTGCCAAGTACCTTCTTGACCACCTCTTGCACTGCAGGGATCCGAGTAGAACCACCAACCAACACCACCTCATCAATGGCACTCTTGTCGAGTTTGGCATCCTTGATGGCATTCTCTACCGGAATGCGGCAACGGTCGATTAAGCCAGAGCAAATATCTTCAAACTGACCCCTAGTCAAGGTCATATCCAGGTGCTTAGGCCCTTCTTGGGTAGCCGTGATGAAAGGCAAGTTAATGTCAGCTTGCATAACGCTAGACAACTCAATCTTGGCTTTCTCGGCGGCTTCAGTCAGACGTTGTAGAGCTTGCTTGTCCTTACGTAGGTCAATCCCTTCTGCGCTTTGGAACTCTTTGGCTAGATGATCAACAATTTTCTTATCGAAGTCATCACCACCGAGGTGAGTGTCACCGGAGGTAGCTAACACTTCAAACACCCCGTCACCTACTTCTAGAATAGAGACGTCAAAGGTACCACCACCCAAGTCAAACACCAGGATAGTTTCGTTGCTCTTCTTGTCTAAACCATAAGCCAGAGAGGCTGCGGTGGGTTCGTTGATAATCCGCAGCACTTCAACCCCAGCAATTTTACCCGCTGCCTTAGTAGCTTGACGCTGGGAGTCATTGAAGTAAGCTGGCACAGTAATTACGGCTTGGGTAACGGTTTCCCCAAGATACTTGCTAGCATCATCAACCAGCTTGCGCAGCACCTGAGCTGATATCTCTTCTGGCGCAAATTGCTTTCCTTGAGCTGGGCAATCTAGCTTGACATTATCACCAACCTTGAGAGTTTTGTAAGATACTTCGGTAGCCTCGTTGGTGACTTCACTGTATCTACGTCCAATGAAGCGTTTGACTGAATAGAAAGTGTTTTCGGGGTTCATCACCGCCTGACGCTTAGCGATTTGACCGACTAAGCGATCGCCATTTTTGGCATAAGCTACGACTGAAGGGGTTGTCCGAAAACCTTCTGCATTAGCAATAACCGTGGGTTTACCACCTTCCATTACTGCTACACAGGAGTTTGTTGTACCTAAGTCAATTCCAACAACTTTTGCCATAAGAGTGTTCCGGGTGCCTATAACTACAAATACTGGTAGGGTAGGAGAGGATTAGAGAATTATCCGTGCCTTTTGGTTCAAGGAATAACCGTTGCCAGTTTTTATACCATCGGTTGGATTACCATTATTTATACTGAACTTTATTTGCCAGTCTAATGAAGGGTGGTTTCCCGAACCTAAGATCGGACGGTTCTCTATTGATTGAACCTCCCCAACCGTCTTGGATGGGGATTCCCAGGCAGAACCAACTAAGTGGCTGTTAACTCCATGGGCGTAACTTTCCCTGGCCGTAGGCCACGCTGCGCGAACGTTCCGGGGGTAGCCGGGTAGGATCGATACCCAGTTTTTTCGTTTATTAACGCCATTGAGGGGAAAAGAATACCCCGTCCTCTTAGGTCGGGGATGAATTTTCCCCTCAAACTCCCCTCTTCGATAACCGATTATCTACTGATTGTCTCGGTCAGGGGGCAGCAAGAAAGAAAAAAGTTATGGGTAATCAGCGCCATTCTCGATTAGGTGTGAGAGTCCGAAAATAGGGAATATCACCGAAGTTGGGGAAGAATCCACCAAGAGTTCTGATTTCCGTCACGTTTGAATTAGGACTGCTATGGTCAAAACCCATGTATGTTTTTTTCCTGACCCCTTTTTGTTGCCTTGCCTGTGTCTAATTTACGAAAATTAACGGCTGTTGGGATTGGTGTGAACCGTAACAAATCAGTTGTGTTTGCCGTCTTGAGAGTAGTTGCGGAAACTGCTTACGGGTAGGGTAGGGAGTAGGGAGTAGGGAGTAGGGAATCGGGAATCGGGAATCGGGAGTCGGGAGTAGGGAATCGGGAATCGGGAATCGGGAGTCGGGAGCTGTGGGGAGATCGGGAGTGATAATTAAGAACTGCTATAAGAACTGCTATAAGTATGATCAGCTAAGTATGATCAGCGCTATATCTGTGTTCTGTCATTCTCGGAGATTGCGATCGCGCTTTCAGGTTACAGTCACAGAGTTGTTGAGATTTAGCTCTATTTTCTGATTCTTATTAGAAAATAGATAAGCGATTGGCCTACGGCCACGCTACGCGATCGCCGTTTGTACAAAAGTTACAGAACTTAGGAATCACAAAAGTTTTCCCAGACTGATGAAAAAGATATATAGCTTTTTTTTATACTAATGAGGTGCATTTTTATTAGCTATTCCCTGTTACCCATTCCCTGTTTACTATTAAATCATTATCCCTGCTCCCGTCTTGATGCAGTCGCTCATGGGGGGGACCCCCAAGACCGCGCTGCATCGCTGCTCCCGTCTTGATGCAGTCGCTCATGGGGGGGACCCCCAAGACCGCGCTGCATCGCTGCTCCCGTCTTGATGCAGTCGCTCATGGGGGGGACCCCCAAGACCGCGCTGCATCGCTGCTCCCTAAAACAATAAAATGTACCTCACCTAATTAAAAAATGCTATTAGGTGATCACTACGGAAACAACACCATTACCCATGGCAGTTATATCTCCACAATTACAGCAACGGTTAGGGTCACCCCTTAAAATTGGCTCAGTTGAGGTCAACAGCAGGGTGTTACAGTCACCCCTGTCTGGAGTAACCGACTTGGTGTTTCGTCGCCTAGTGCGTCGCTACGCCACTGAGTCCATGATGTATACCGAAATGGTTCATGCTAGCCAGTTAAAGTATCTCCGAGAATTGCCCAAGGTTATGGAGGTAGACCCATTAGAAAAACCGATCAGTATCCAATTATTCGACTGTCGTCCGGAATTTCTGGCTCAAGCGGCACAAAGGGCAGTGGCAGAAGGGGCAGATACTGTGGATATCAATATGGGTTGCCCTGTTAATAAAATTACTAAAAATGGTGGCGGGTCTGCTTTACTGCGAGATCCAGAAACGGCAGAAGCAATTGTACGATCAGTAGTGAAGGCAGTGGAGGTACCTGTAACCGTAAAAACCCGTATTGGCTGGACTGATCACGAGATCAATGCGGTAGAATTTGCCCAACGTATGGAAGATGCCGGGGCTCAGATGTTGACCCTCCATGGTCGTACTCGTGACCAAGGGTATAATGGCTCGGCTCGCTGGGAATGGATTAAGCGGGTAAAAGATGTGCTGTCTATCCCAGTGATTGCTAATGGGGATATTTTGTCCGTCGATGCAGCAGTGCGCTGCTTGGAAGAAACCGGTGCTGATGGGGTAATGTGTTCTCGGGGAACCCTGGGCTATCCCTTTCTCGTCGGAGAAATAGACTATTTCCTGAAAACCGGACAACTGTTACCCCCAACCACACCAGTACAACTGCTTGAATGTGCTAAGGAGCATTTACAAGGTCTATGGCACTATAAGGGGGAGCGGGGTATTTATCAATCCCGGAAACACATGGCTTGGTACGCGAAAGGGTTTCCCGGAGCAGGGGAATTGCGTAAAAAACTCAGTAGAATAGAGACGGTTGACCAAGGAGTTGAGTTGATTGAAAATGCGATCGCTAAACTTCAGCCGTCAGCCGTCATCCGTCAGCCGTTAGCCGTTAGCCGTTAGCCGTTAGCCGTTAGCCGTTAGCCGTCAGCTTATTTTATTCAAAAGCATTCAAGTAGCGTGGCACAGGCTTCTAGGGTGGCACAGGCTTCGACCCATCGGACCTAACCCATAAACTGTTCCCTTGGCATGCCCACAGGGTTTTAGCTGATTGCTGATTGCTGATATCTGTTCGCTTAGCGTGCGCGTAGCGCATATGCTTATAGCTTACCTTCATCGAGATCAACCGCAATTGTTGATGAAATAGTCTTTTTTTCAAGTATTTGAAAGTATTTGACGGTATAATCACCCAGGCAGATTCTGTCGGGTATTGACCCTCGTGGGTAATATCTTATCACGTCTTGTTATCAGCAATCTTGCTAGATAGTATAATTGTATGATAAAATCGGTAGAATTTTTTGTTCAAATTTAGGAGGATTAATTTAGTATGACCCAAGTGGTTGTCGGTGAAAATGAAGGCATTGAGTCAGCCCTGCGTAGATTTAAGCGACAAGTATCAAAAGCAGGAATTTTTGCTGATATGAAGCGTCTACGTCATTTTGAGACTCCCATTGAAAAGAAAAAGCGCAAAGCGATCGCTCGCAGACGCAAGCGTCGGTACCGCTAAACCTTCAAATCACTGTTGCCACTCCCCGGTCATCAGACGCGGGGATGCTTGGTTAACTGACTCGCTATCACCTGACCGGTTTAACCAACCAAGGTAAGGGAATCGGGAATCGGGAATCGGGAATCAGGAATCGGGAATCGGGAATCGGGAATCGGGAATCGGGAAAATAGATTTGTTTGGGATACGTTCAGTTAAAGCAACTCCAACAACTGGGATTCAGTTAATTGGGTAATTCCTAATTCTTGAGCCTTTTTTAACTTAGAACCAGCATCTTCCCCAACCACCAAATAATCAGTTTTGGCACTAACGGCACTAGTAACCTTACCACCAGCGTTTTGAATCAAGTCTTTCGCTTCACTACGCTTAAGGGTAGGCAAGGTGCCAGTAATCACAAAGGTTTTTCCGGTTAATGGTTGGATTTTATCTAGCGCTATAGTGTTCTGGGAGGCTTCTAACTGTAGACCTGCTTCTCGCAATCGAGTAATCAAGGTTTGGTTGCTGGAAATCTGAAACCAATCCCAGACAGACTGAGCAATTTCTGATCCAATGCCGTAGATTCCCTCAATATCGGGGATTGTTGCTTGAGCCAACTGCTCAATGGTAGAAAAAGTCTGGACAAGGGTTTGAGCATTGACACTACCCACATGACGAATCCTTAACCCATAAAGGACTCGTGACCAAGGTTGAGTTTTGGATTTTGCGATCGCATTTAGCAACTTTTGGGCTAACTTATGCCCAATACCATTCAATGACACCAGCTGCTCTAGGGTTAAATTATAAAGGTCAGCAACAGATGTCACCAAGCCTTGGTCTACCAATTGTTCTACAATCTTTTTCCCCAAACCATTAATATCAAGAGCATAACGACTTGCCCAGTGGGTCAGAGGTCTCTTGTCAATCGACTGTAAACCTGCCTCTCGCAATCGATCAATCAAGGTCTGGTTGCTGGAATTCTGAAACCAATCCCGGACAGACTTAGCAATTTTTGGTCCAATGCTGTAGATTCCCTCAATATCGGGGATTGTTGCTTGAGCCAACTGCTCAATGTTACGGAATTTCTTGGCAAGGGTTTTAGCCTTGTCACTACCCACATGACGAATCCCTAAGCCATAAAGGACTCGTGACCAAGGTTGGGTTTTGGATTTTGCGATCGCATTTAGCAACTTCTGGGCTAACTTATACCCAATACCCTTCAATGACACCAGCTGCTCTAGGGTTAAATCATAAAGGTCAGCAACAGATGTTACCAAGCCTTGGTCTACCAATTGTTCTATAATCTTTTTTCCCAAACCATTAATATCAAGAGCATTACGACTTGCCCAGTGGGTGAGAGCCCGTTGTTGTACTTTTGTCCCTGCCAATTGCACTGTGGGAGCTTCTTCAGTAGCAGGAAACTTCTGGGATTTTACTAATAGCTGGGATTCAGTTAATTGGGTAATTCCTAATTTTTGAGCCTTTTCTAACTTAGAACCGGCATCTTCCCCAACCACCAAATAATCAGTTTTGGCACTAACGGCACTAGTAACCTTACCACCAGCGTTTTGAATCAAGTCTTTCGCGTCACTACGCTTAAGGGTAGGCAAAGTGCCAGTAATCACAAAGGTTTTTCCGGTTAAGGGTTGGGTTTGGTCTAGCGCTATAGTTTTAGTAGAAGCTTCTAACTGTAAACCCGCTTCTCGCAATCGAGCAATCAAGGTCTGGTTGCTGGAAATCTGAAACCAACCCCAGACAGACTGAGCAATTTCTGGTCCAATGCCATAGATTCCCTCAATATCAGTGACGGTTGCTTGAGCCAACTGCTCAATGGTAGGAAAAGTCTGGACAAGGGTTTGAGCATTGACACTACCCACATGACGAATCCCTAACCCATAAAGGACTCGTGACCAAGGTTGAGTTTTGGATTTTGCGATCGCATTTAGCAACTTCTCGGCTAACTTATGCCCCATACGCTCCAATGACACCAACTGGTCTAGGGTTAAATCATAAAGGTCAGCAACAGATGTCACCAAGCCTTGGTCTACCAATTGTTCTACAATCTTTTCCCCTAAACCATTAATATCAAGAGCATTACGACTTGCCCAGTGGGTGAGAGTGCCCTTAACAATGGCAGGACAAGATGAATTAATACAGCGAGTCACTGCTTCACCCTTAGGACGCACCAGTGGTTGATTACAAACAGGGCAATGGGTAGGCATCTCGAAGGGTTTAGCATGGTCAGGACGTAACTCTGGTAAGACACGTACCACCTCCGGGATAATCTCCCCCGCTTTCCGTACAATCACCGTATCCCCAACTCGCAAATCTAATTGGGCAACATAATCACCATTGTGTAGGGCAGCCCGTTGTACTGTTGTGCCTGCCAATTGCACTGGTTCTAAAATAGCCAAGGGTGTCACTGCACCCGTCCGTCCCACATTAACTGTAATTGCTTCCACACGACTGGGAGCTTCTTCAGCCGGATATTTCAGAGCAATCGCCCAACGAGGAAACTTCTGGGTAAACCCCAATTGTTGTTGTATCGGGAAAGCATTAATTTTCACCACTACCCCATCGGTCAGGTAAGGTAAATCTTGCCGTTTCTCATCCCAGTGATTGTAATAATCCTGAACATCCTGTAGAGAAGCACAACATTGGCGATGGGGATTCACCGGAAAACCCAGCTTTTGCAGCAATTCTAGAGCATCCCATTGGGAATTGGGCATTGGGATAGTGTACTTCTCACTACTATCCTGATTCGGAATATGTAAGGTATAAGCAAAGAAAGCCAATTGCCGTTTAGCAACAATTCGAGGTTCTAATTGGCGCAAGGTACCAGCAGCGGCATTACGAGGATTAGCAAATAATGCCTCACCTGCTTGTTCTCGTTCCTGATTAATCCTCTCAAATACATCCAGAGGTAAGAATGCCTCACCACGCACTTCTACTAAAGCTGGCAGTTGGTCTAGATTTTGGTCTAGATTAACTTCCTCTAGATTGAGCCGCAAAGGAATGGAGCGAATAGTGCGGACATTCTGAGTAATATCTTCTCCTGTGGACCCATCACCCCTGGTCACTCCCCTGACCAAAATCCCATTTTCATAGGTCAGTGCTAATGCTGAACCGTCAATTTTGAGTTCACAAACGTATTCAGTATTGACTTCTGAGTCTTGGGAAATATCACCAGAAATATGACGCTGCCATCGTTCTTGCCATTGGCTAAATTCCTCAAGGTTAAAGGCATTATCCAGACTATAGAGGGGGATATTGTGGCGCACGGAAACAAAACCAGTAGCTGGTTTTTCTCCTACCCGCTGGGTTGGACTATCAGAGGTTACTAACTCAGGATACTCTGTTTCCAGCTCTTGCAGTTCCCGGTAGAGTTGATCGTAGATGGCATCTGCCATGATGGGATTGTCCAGGACGTAGTAGGCATAACTAGCGTTTTGCAACAGTCGGCGCAGTTCCTGAACTCGCTGGTTTACGTCGGGGGTTACTGGTGCCACAGGGGGGATTATCCTTGATGGAGATTGACTCTAGTTTATCGGTCAGATTAACCAAATTAACTATAGCCCTGCTTGACTCACGTAGGGTGCGTTAGGGACGGGCTAGTCCTGATTTTCCACCTTTTAGCCTCTGGTTGACACAGCCCGCCCCGTAACGCACCAGCTAATCAAACAGCTTTAATCAGATTCACCCATAGAAAACTTTGGCAAAGTCTAGTCACAAGTTCAGTATTTATACTAATTCCGTTTGCGGTCACCAATGTCATCTTGGTATTAACTAAGGTACTTTTCCAAGAGACAACAACAATGGGTCTGTTTGACAAAATTTCAATTAGTCGTCAACACAGCCAAATAACACTCGGACCAGCTGAAGCCTTTGCTGCGATCGCATTAATTGCTGGTGCTGCTGACGGATACGCGACTAATTCTGAAGTACAAGCAATTATTACTGCCTTATCTCGAATGCAGCTGTTTAGGAGCTACTCAGCTGATGTAATGGCAAGAATGTTTGAACGACTTTTGATGCTCCTGCAGCGGCAAGGTTCTGATCCTCTTCTTAGTGCAGCCCTGAAATCACTCCCCCATGAACTACAAGCAACCGCCTTTACGATCGCTACTGATATTATCTTAGCAGATGGAGAAATTACCGATGATGAAGAAGAGTTTTTGAACGAGCTTTATCATGCTTTAGAGATATCAGAAGAAACGGCTATAAAAATTATAGACGTAATGTTAATTAAAAATCAAGGGTAATAGGATTTTTCGTTTAATTAACAATTACTAACTTAATTAAGTTTGACAAAACTGGCTAAATCTATTTAGTTGAGGGTTCACTGTTGAAAGTGAACCCTCAACTGTTAATTGTGATCTGATCTAAATTGTGATCATCTGGCACTTTATAGAATTACTAACAGATTCACTTTCTAGTATCCCAACTGTACTTCACAAGAACCAGTCAACGCACTGTATTTGGTTCCCTAGGATTGCCACAGCGATTGATGTCACGAGTACAGGGCACACCAATATCAGCCGGATCTAGTACACAAGGGCCAATGGGTTGTGCGATCGCAGGGGGTGCGCTAGTTAAAAACAGTTGTGCCGCTACCAACAAAGCGCACAGGACTTTCAAAGCTTGGTCGAATTTGAAGTCCATGCCGTTTTTGAGAACCTTTAAGATTTTCATAACCTAACTTATCTCTAATGTTGAGTTAACTACATCCTTCTACATAGGCCACTTCCGGTAGTTTACCAGCGCGGAAACTAGTTACCTTACCCTCTGGATTGGTTTCAAAAATCACTCGATAATTTTTATCTGAAGTATCTGTTGGTACGAAGGTTGCATATTTCCCACCCGGTACATATTGATGGGGTTCAAGTTCTATTTTGTTACCATATACAGACATGACTTTCTCTAATTTATCCCCCACTTTGATACCGCTAATGGTGCTAATCTGGGGAGAACGTGTGTCTACCCTGGCAATTTTTCCCTCTATTGCCATAAACCACAGATTTTCTATGCCTTCTGGCTGAGATATTAAGCAACCATAGTCTCTTCGACTACTAGCGTCTTCTGGCAGTAGTTTAACTTTGCCAGCCTGGGATGCTTCTTCCAGCGTCATGCCCACGGTGATGGGGCCAATGCCATTAATTGCTATTTTAGATTTAGTAGAAAGTCTTTCTCCCTTGCTCCCAGTCTTCAAACAGAGGTTTTCACCACTTAAGTCCCCAAAACAATTGCCGTCTTTGTTGAGGATAACTACCGATTTGATAGTTGAGAACTGTTTGAGGGTAGATTCAATAGCACTGGTAGCTCTGGCATCATAGCCTACCCCAGGGGAAGGAATGGCACGGCAAAACTTGAGGGTGGCGGTTTCTGCTGCAATAGAGAGGGTAAAGTCTTTACCACAGTTGGATTGACCTTTAAGTTGTAGTGCTTCGGTGAAACCAATTTTAGTTTCTGCTTTGGTCGGACCAATAATCAACTGTTCAATGGCAAAAGTAGCGACTGCACGACTAGTGGTGCTTCTGACTACAGGTTCCACATAGCTAAAATCCTGATTACTTTGAGGTTGCTTGGGTAAAAAAACCTTAACGTTTCTTTGCTTAGGAGTAGTTTGAGTTTGGGTAGGAGTTGGGGATATTTCTACTTCTGTTATAGGAGATGGAGAGGAAGTGGATGTATCTGGTGGCGGTGTCTGTTGTTCATTACAAGCATTGAGACTCAAGTATGCCAAGAGTATGGTACTCAAGAGTATAGTTTTAGATTTGTGTAGATCCATTGCGCACCTCACAGTTATCCTTGTTAAAGTTAATATAGCGGTTTTTAGCCTAATGAGGTACAAATAGTTTTTACCTTCTTACCTGTTACCTGTTCTCTGTTCCCTAAAATCCATGAATTGTGTACCTCATAGCACTGACATGCTCCCTACGGACTATATAGCAATTCTATATCCCATAAGGTACCTATTATCCCCCTAAATCCCCCTTAATAAGGGGGACTTTGAAGTTGATAAGCGTACCTCATAACTGCAAGAAACGCTATACCTTACTTATTGGATAAATGCTATAGTTATAGCAAAGTAGCTTTCCTGTTGATTATGTATCAAGTTACCCTATGTGTTCCAGAAGAAACGGCACAGGCTTTAAACCTAAAACCAAACTAGGACAAGAATTATGTTTAAGTGCTGCGATGAAACTTTATGAATTAGGTAAACTTTCCTCTGGTGCTGCTGCTCAACTAGCTGGTATTGAGCGAGTAGTTTTTTTATCTAAGTTGAGTGACTATGGCATCAACACTTTCAGATTAACAGAAGCGGAATTAACAGAGGATTTAGCGAATGCCTAATGTGATTGCTGATACCTCACCAATCCAATATCTCTATCAAACAAATTTACTGGATTTACTACCACAACTTTATGGTTCGGTTATTGTACCTCAAGCTGTGGCGAATGAATTAGCTGCTGGATAGTATTTCGTCTTGATTAATCCACAGGAATGGCTGTTTTGAAACTTGCTGGTGAATTATCTTGGTAAGCCTATTTCTGTCCTAACCCTCAATCCGCAAAATCGCTTCTTTCACTTCGACCTCTGATTCAATTACTGCCATAATTCCCGGTAAATATTCATCCATTGTCATCACGTTAGCATAAGCTATTGGTTTAATTAAAGCCAAACTAAGATTGTCCTCTTTTACATCAATGCTGGTTTTGTAGCGGATTTCTCCATCGTCGAAATCGAATTCAAAATTACCCATAATCATGCCATAGTTGGCGCGAGTGATAAATTCTGTGATGGCTAGGCGCTTGTTTTCTGGAGCCTTAACGGGGCAAATTGAATAAAATACAAATTGTCTTTGTTCTTCTCTGGCTTGGGCGTAGCAAGTCCATTGTCCATTTTCACCCCGGAATAAAAGACGCAAGGCTGATGTTTCTGGGATCTTGACAAATTGCCATTGGTCTGATTCAAAAAAGTTAACTATTGCGGTAAAGATTGATTGGTTTGTGGTGGTATCTTCTTCTGTGTCGGAGAATGTTTCATCAACTAATTCGTTGAAAATGCTGCTAATTCCTTCAAGAAATTCAGAGGTAGCGTTTTGGGTAGCTTCAGCTAAGTTGGCTTGGGTCCATTCTTGGAAAAAGTTAACAATTCCTGCGGAAAGTTCTTCGCTGGTAGCTTCTGGGTGGTTAATGGTGGAAGGATTAAGGTAGTTCCAGAAGGTGTTATAACCGACTTCACCGTTGGGTTGTTGCTGTTTGACGGATAAGCATAGCCAGCTTTCGGTGTTGAGTAGTTTGTTTGTTAAGGGGTTTTCGGGTTGTTGACAAATCTGAAGCAGGTAGTTAGCAGCTTCTTCTGCGGTGGAAGCTTTTTCTAATAGCTGTGGCAGTAAATCCGGTTGGAGAGTGGTTTCAATTTGGATATCACCACTGGGGAGAAAGTTACCACCACTCATGGGTGCCCGTACTTCTGGTTTGAGGTTGAATAGTTTTTCGGTGTCGATGCGGTGGTAAAGTTCGGGGGTTACCTGGAAGGTAAGACGACATTCGATGATTTGGTGGTTTTGTTTGGTGAGGGATAGGGAAGTTGTGGTAATGGTTAAGGGATTGGAGGAGTCATTTAAGGTTAACTCTTTGTCTAAAGGGAAGTTTTCAGTATGGTTACTCATAACAATTTAAAATTCAAAATTCAAAATTCAAAATTTAGAAAGTCAGATCAGGTTTTGATTTCCAGGAAAGCATCTGTTGCTTGATTTGGGAGAAGTGATATAATAGATTTACGTAAATCTTTACATAAATTGATGTTTGATTACGAAATTACATCTCCAACGGATGCTAAAAATAACTTTTTTAAGTTGTTGGATATAGTTGCACAAAATAATCAAGTATATATCATCAATCGTCGTGATGGTGAGAATGTTGCTTTGATTACAGAATCGGATTTGAGGAGTTTGGTTGAGACAGTTTATCTGTTAAGAAACCCTACTAATGCAATTCGCCTGCTGGATGCAATTGAGGAGTCTAAGACTGGAAAAATTAAACCTCAAACCATTGAAGAACTTTACTCTGAATTGGGAATTGAGCAAGAAGAAGAAGAAGAAAAAGGCTGAATCCGATCAAGTAAAGCCAGTGGTTGTTAATCGCAGTCCTGGTTTTAGTTCTAGGTTTAAGGAAGATTTGGCTTGGTGGTTCAAGCATGATTTTAAAGTCGCGTCGAAAATTTTGGATTTGGTTACTGCTGTAATGGACAATCCATTTGAGGGCATTGGTAAACCAGAACCATTAAAGTATATGGATGCAAATATTTGGTCACGACGTATTGATTTAGAGCATCGGCTGGTTTATCGGGTGGGAAGTAGTCAGATTGATTTTCTGGCTTGTCGGTATCATTATGAGTAGTGGTTTTGTTGGGTTTTATTTTTTAAGCCAATTTCCTCTAATTCACTGCGAAGTCAGTATATTGACGTACAGCAGGTTCTTGAAATGCTAGTACAATATCAGTCTTTGGTACTCCCAATTTGACGAGTTCGTTGGCAAAACCAATTTCAGTTCCATCATGATGTATCCAAATTTTGGCATTTTTGATGCTGAAATGTAGAACACAACCATACATGGGTTGGCGGTTTTTCCAACCAGTGTAAACAACTTGATAATGGTCGTGGTCTGAGTCAAAAATTAAGGCAGCTTCAACATCTTGATCAGATGGACTTTTACTGGCATAATCACTCAGAAGTTGTTTAATGTATTGGCGATACTGGATTATTTTTTCCATTCTAAAATCACCTCTTCAGATAAGCAATCTATGCAAATCTTGATACAAAACCATTATACAATAATCAACTTCTTTTAGAGTTCTAAGTTATTGTGGGTTAGATCGGCGATTGACCGTAGGTCACGCTACGCGATGAAGCGTTTCGGCAAAGCCGACGCTACGCGAACGCAAAGCGTGGCCTACGGCCTCAGCTTCCGCGCTTGTGCGATTGACCGTAGGTCACGCTACGCGATCGCGTATAGCCCTAGGCCAATAAGTTAGGACATAAGATTCAGGGAGCGGTCAGGATTCCGCCTTGAAAAATGTCCTAAGCTGAACGCCTCTTACCATACTATATGAGGTATGTCTAGAGTGTGTCATGGGCTTGTTTGCTTGAGGTAAGAGACATTTGGCTCTTTTGCGCCGTAACCCACCAATAATCTTTTGATTTTCTCTTTTATCTCAGTGTCTGCATTCTTCGGCAGCCTTTCTATTGGTTTTCGGTAATCGTTATCAATTACTTCCGGATCGGCATCTCGATCGAGAAGCGTTTTAATTATAGGAATATTCAGCTTACTTACCGCGATCCCTAATGCATTCATTCCACTAAATCCGCCAGCTTCATTGATTGTGTCTTTTGCTCCGTGATTGAGGAGCAGTTTAACCATTTCTATATTTTCTTCCTCTACACTCCATCTCAGAGGAGAATTGCCTTCATTATCCTTGACATTAGGATTAGCTCCCGCTTTCAATAGTAAGCTTACTATCTCTTTGTGGCCGCCCCACATAGCCATGAGTAATGGATTAGAATCCCGGTCTAGATTCCAAGCATTGACATCAGCTCCGGCTTTTATCAAAAGTTTTACAATTTCTATTTTTCCTCCATAATCAACTTCATCTATCGCTTCTTGTAAGGGAGTCCAGAAAGGGGGATTAGGCATGTAAAAATTAACGTCGAGACCTTGTTCAATCATCTTTGCAAGATTACTATCATCATGGTATCGAATTATCTCAAAAATATCTTTATTGTTCATTTTAATTAACAAAAATAAGATGAGGATAAACTACTTTAAACTCAATCCTTGAGATTACTAGTAACGTTCAAGGCTTGAGCTAAAAATATTCTTTATATATAATCTCCATAATTGTCTAATAGCTCTTGGCAGTTTTCCAGTGCATTCCTCATTTGATTGAGAGCATCTGTGTGTCTTTGAACCGGTTTTCCACCAAAGCATTCATCTTGTATTTGTTGTCTTTGATCAATACATTCTTGTAGAATTTTAATTCTGTTAATAACATGGTTTTTCGTTATTCCTTTGACTGATCTTCCTTTGAGTTTTTTCCCGGCTTTTAGCTTATCCAAAGCTGGCTTACACCCAGGCAGTGGTATAGAACCACAAATTGCATCTTTTTCCCCTTGGAGTCTCTCAAGGACTTCATCTTCACAGGTCTGATTTGAATGTTTTCTATCTCTTTCCGCTTTTTTTTTGCCATCTTCACTTTTACTTCTTCGACTTGTATAATCATAATCCCAATCTTTTCCCCCATCAATAACTGTGATAGAGCTGAAGATAGGATGTTTATTCTTGGTAAGATTGGCAGCTTTTATTGCATTAGCTTTAGGTAAGCATTCAGCTATCAGCCAAAGGCCTTTGGCCACGCTTTCGGCAAAGCCGACGCTTCGCGAACGCGAACAGCTATCAGCCAAAGGCCTTTGGCCACTGGGCATAGCCCACGCTACTTGATGTGCGATTCCCGATTCCCGATTCCCGATTCCCGATTCCCGATTCCCGATTCCCGATTCCCGATTCCCGATTCCCGATTCCCGATTCCCGATTCCCGATTCCCGATTCCCGATTCCCGATTCCCGATTCCCTTTTATCAAAAATTTACCAAATCTAAAACTAGTGAAAAAAATAGTAGATAGATTATTAAAACTGATTCAATCAATAAGTTTAGCTATCTTGATTGTTAGTATTTATGCACTTCCCGTATTTGCTCAGGATGTATCTAACCGGGATTTGCCTATGGTATCTACAAGGGATGATTCCCAGTTATAACTAACTAAATTCCAGGATATAGAAAAATTTAGTGACGACTTTTTTGTCAATCAAATGGCAGAAAATCATATTCCTGGTGCCGTATTCACCTTAGTAAAAGATGACAAGATTCTCTTCTCGAAAGGCTACGGCTACGCTAACCTTGAGGATAAGATACCGGTTATTCCTAACAAAACTCTGTTTCGTGTAGGCTCTGTATCTAAACTAGTTACCTCTACAGCAGTAATGCAACTAGTCGAGCAAGGTAAGCTTAAGCTACATGAAGATATTAACCAGTATCTTAAGTAATTTCAAATTAAGACTGATAAATTTAAGCCAATTACAGTTGATCATCTCTTAACTCATACTGATGGATTCGATGTAGCTTGGGTGATTGGCGGAGCCACTCGTTGCCAGTCTAAGCTGCTATCCTTAGAAAAATTTCTCACAGAAAATTTACCAGAGCGAGTGCGACCACCAGGTCAATTATATGTTTATGGTGATGTAGGATTAGCATTGGCAGGTTACTTAGTAGAAGTGGTTGCTGGAATTCCTTTCAGTGAATATATTGACCAAACTATCCTACAACCTTTGGATATGAGTCAAAGTAGTTTTCAGCAACCATTACCGTATCAGCTGGCAGCTAACTTAGCTGTAGGATATCGGTACAAAAATGGCAATTATCTAAAGCAAGCCTTTACCTGTAATCAAAGTGTTCCTACTACAGCTTTAACTACTACTGCTGAAGACATGGCCCACTTTATGATTGCTCATTTACAGGGAGGTCGTTATCGTAAACAGCGTATCCTGAATGATACTACAGTAAAGGATATGCACCACCAACACTATACTAATTTTCCGAACATTCCTCAATCGGCAGGATCTACTTATGGTTTTTTTGAGCGCTTTGTGAATAATCAACGGATAATTGAGCATGGCGGTAGCATGTCAGGGTATACTAATCTGGTGTTTTTAATCCCAGAACAAAAGTTAGGTTTCTATATTGCTTACAATCGTAACAGTCTTAATGAAAGTTTGCGAGACGACTTGGTTGAACAGTTTTTAGATCGTTATTATCCTGTACAGGAAACCATTACCTCACCTACTGAAACGATTACTAAACCTATCCCTGAATCTAGCTCTCAAGCTAGCCCTCAAGCTAATAGTACCCAGCAGTATAAACAGCAATATCAACAGCAATATCAACAAATTAATGGCGGCTATCGCTTCATTCGCTATCCTCGAAAATCCCTGGTTAAACTAGCCATAGTTTTGCTAGAATCCGGACGATTATTTACTATTAAAACTAATCAAGACCACACGTTAACTGTATTTCCAGGAGGAAGTAAATGGGAGGAATTTGAGCCATTCCTATTTCGCTATCCTGACAGCAATATGTATATAAGTTTTCGGAAAGATAGTCAGGGTAAAATTACTGCTATGTCTTTGAGTAGTCATGTCCATTTAACCTATGAAAAGTTAGCCTGGTACGAAACTCTTGTTTTACAGGTTGGACTGGTAGGATTTTGTGTGCTAATCTTCCTATGGGGATGTTTGGTTTGGCTAATTAGACCATTAATTAGCCGCAAAAATCAAAGCTTATCTCTAGTTTCACGACATACTCGTCTGGTGGAGTTGATCATTGGTCTGATTAGTATCTTGAATTTATGCTTTTTCAGCGGGATGGGGATAGCTATTAGTATAATAGATTTCTGGGAATTTTTATTCGGAATCCCCCCTGTGATGATTGCGTTACTTTATCTACCCATTGTCACCACAGGCTTGACTACTGTAGTATCGATTATTGGTTTACTGGCTTGGAGAGACAAAAATTGGTCTTGGATCAGACGAGGGTATTATTGTTTGAGTATGCTAGCGGCATGGCTATTTATCTGGCTCCTAAATTATTGGAATTTATTAGGATTTAAATTTTAATTTTTGTGATTAGATAAGGGGCAGCAGATAATGGGGTTTTAGTAAAACCAATTCATTCCCAATTCAATAATGACCTTGAAGTTGATTTCAATGTCAATTTAATCAAGAGCTAAGATTAATGCGATCGCATTTATTCGTGCGCCTCAGATTAATGCGATCGCTTTTATTGTATTGTGTGTATTGTGCTCAAGTTGACCTTGCCGATCCTGCCAGGCTTAGCAATCCATCACCACTTAGACCTAGGAACTAGCGCCAGCTTTATGGTCTAGGACTGGTTGACTGACCTGGGGGGGTGACGAAAATAGTTATAAAGCAGACAGGGCAAGCGATCTAGCTCTCATTCCTCGTAAATAATACTTCTGTTGTCTTGATGCAGTTGCTCATGGGGGTCTCCCCCATGAGCAACTGCCGTGGTTTCCCCCATGAGCGACTGCATCAAGAAGCGCTGTAGTCTTTTTCTTCTACTTTCAAACTTTATTCCAAGAGGTAAAGCATTGGCTAACTTTTCAATGGCTTTCTCTTTTAATTGATTGTAGCAGAATAACTACAATATTTACTAAAATAAAATTACGATCCTTTAGTTTAAATTTCAGATTGTTTTGATATAATAAGGGTAACATTTTCAACAGATAGGTCTTATTGACAATGAAAGACCTATCTTTTTCTAGCACAGATCGTTACACTCTTGACGTATCAATCGTTTCAATCGCTATCGTCGCCCCCCCAGACGCAAAAGTTAATTCAAAAAGTAACTTTGTACCTGAAATTATATTCAGTCACATTTTGAATCGAAGACTGATATTCTGCAATGCCATTAACTTCCAGTAATGAAGGAAATTTAGCTAGTAGAGAGGCACCTATCTTAAAATTTACATTGCTTTCTCTGCTCAAATTTAGACTCACTTCTTGTTCTTGAGCCAAATTTTCCATTTGACGAAGTCCTACAAGAGATTTCATATATTGATCATTCTCTAATTGGGTGTTAGTTAGTAGCTGATTTACTGCAGTAAAATTAGGATTACTCCCCGCAAACTTAGTCCGCAACTCTACTTGAATTTCAATTTTTTCAGCTTCTTCTCTTTCCGTGTTAACATCAGCCGGAACTAACTTTGTTACCCCATCAATTTCTAGTTTTGTCTTGAAGAGACTCTTTTTAGTTTTGTTATTAATTTTTACTTCATTTACCAAAACCTCTTTCGCACCTAAATAACCACAAAGTTCTGTAAAGATAGAGTGTTTTGCCAAAGCAAAAGTCTGACTTGCATCGGTGGCAAGAGCATAATCATCATTAAAGGGACTTTTGATGAGGATATTACCTGTCTGAATGAGCCCTTGTTGTTGCAATTTATTAACTAAATCCTCTCCTGGATAACAGTCTGAACTGCTTGAATTATCTTCTAATGGATAAAGAATTATTCCTACATCTTTATTATTAAATAGTTGCTCGCTATTTTCATTGAAAGCGAGACTGCTTTGCTCTTGGCTATTAATAACAAAGATTATCCGAGGCAGGTTTGAACTCATTTTTTATTCTCCTTTGTAGATAAACAAATATTCACAAACCTAATTTACTGTACTAGACATCTCCATAATACCATAAAATCCTAAAACTAGACTATAATGGAAGGAATTAGTCATAGATAAGCTGAAAAAATGAGCAATTATACTTGGGAATATATTCAAAAACATCCTAAACCAACAAAAAGATTATTAGGAATTAATTATTATGAGCAATTAATAAAACTGATAGAGCAAGGAAATCTTATAGCTAAAAAAAAACAAGAAGAGAATGAAAAAAATAAAATTAGACTTATTAAAGCAGGAGGTGGTAATCATCCGAAATTATCTGAGGAATAACAAATAATTTTAATGTTAGTTTATCTGAGGCATAACTTAAGTTTTAAACTTTTAGGTTTGCTTTTTCAAGTAAGCGATTCAACGGCTCATAACTTATTTAATTATTGGCAAAAAATCTTTCAAATTGAGAGGATGGCAGTGTTTTCTTTATGTTACAGATGGTTACAAAGTATATCCTCGCTTTATAAATGATTGTGACCACTTAGTGCTCAAAACTTATATGACACGTGTCGAAGGAGAAAATACTCGCTTGAGACATTATTTAGCTCGTTTGAAACGAAAGACGCTCTGCTACTCTAAATCCGTATAAATGCTGAGATTATCTGTAAAATTGTTACTATACTACCTCCATCATCGTGCTGTTCCTGTTCCTGGTTAAATCATCCCGCACAGATGCAACGCCTGTTTTTTCCTTGGCAATGTCGCTATTTTTACAGTATGCCTCTAAAGAGGATCACATTGCAGGTACAGCAAGACAAATTATTATAATAATAGCAATAATAATAACCACAATAATATTCAATAAATTCTTGTAAATCTTGAAAAAATTGTTTTTTTTCCTTTTTCTTTTTTTATAAAACTTTTTCAAAATAGATTTTATGTTTTCAGACTCCTCAAAATCACTGGGTAGCTTTCGTGATATATTTTCAGCAAAAATCTTCGTTTGATGAAGAATTTTTTGTTCTAATTCTTCTAGATTGTTCTCTATTTTTTCATAATTAAATTCTTTATAATCATCTTTTTCATACAGGTTTCCATAACAAGTAATCGAGCTTTTTCTGCGAAGATTGTCCAAATCGCTAAGGGGTATAGTCAGGACAAATTCATCATTAAGTAATATTCCTTCAATATCTGTTAGTTTTTCAACTATAGTCCCCGTAGATTTTATTTCAAATACGCGCTTGACAAGCGTATTAATATTATCTTCATCCTCACTACGATTAGAGTCTAGCAACTTATCACCTAAAGCATAAAAATCAGATCCTTGATTCGTAGGATTTTGCGAAAAAAACATTAATTCATTTTCCATATCAACCTCCTAGTTTTATTTTGCTAGTTTTATTATGCTTTATTTTTATTACTTTCTTTTATCTTTTTTATTGTTTTCCTTTTTTTTTGCTTCCTGATTACGCTTAGATATTTTTCTGACAAGGTCTAGTTTTCCTGCTAGCTCACAAACTAAATTTTTGGCAAATTTATTATCAACGAGGCTACCAATAATAATCACATAGTCCTCTCCAAACCTATTTTTATGAAAGAAACCATTCATTATATTATCATGCATAAGTTGATCTTGGATTTCTTTGATTTGATTTTTAGCTTTATTAGTATCATCAATAGAAAATCTCTTGTCTTTGTCAGCATATGTTCCGACAATTATAATTGGCTTATCCTTTTGAACCCATTTTATTATCTGTAGAAGGTCGTTTTTAACTCTTTCCTTATATTTACCATTATTGGATTCATCCTTGTTGAATAAAAAAAGATAAAGATTAATGAGATAGAATACGTAATCAGATGATTTGACAACAGTCTCCCAAGCGTCATAATATGCCTTTATTGGTTTGGGATCGTCACCACCACCCACGTCTTGTGATGCTTGAATACGAATACGTAAGTCTGCTGAACGAAATGAAGCGTATTGCTCTGCAATATCCGTTACTTTATAACTGTCGGGAATTTTTCCTGTTTCCAAAAATTTCTTTAAAGAACTCTTACCAGTTGCACGCCCACCCAAAATTGCTAAAGTTTTTCCTCCTAGAGGAAGAAAAGTCCAATACAAAATTAGACTAAGAATATCCATATTTCTTAATAATTAGCTCTAAGATTGGGTATTAAAGGTATGTCAGTAGGTTCCGACCTTGCCAATGCTACGGCAAAGTAAGTTGTAGCAACAGCACCATGGTTGCTGGTTTCATATGGGGAGACAAAATCAACTGGGATGAATACTCTGCTAGATGAACCCATGAGGCTTTTCCCTTGGCTATGACTGTTGCTGCTGTGGCATACAAAGAGGGCTGTCGTCATTATAACTTTTCACGGGATCTTTTGTTTGAGACAGGGTGTAGGGTGTAGGGTTTAGGCTGTGGGGAACATTTAGCCAATCTATAGCGTAGTGGTACGAAAGTATTTTGAACTAATGCTGATAGCTTCGTTTCTCATGTTGCTTGCCCTCAGCCATAGCTGGGTCAGGATCATGATTACTGGTGAAACGGACCCGACGAATCAGTCTCCAGCCATTCTCGCTCATAAGATTTGACCCAATCGTTTGCCTATTCGAAAATAGCTGTTGCCCCGAAACAAGTGGGTGTCTACCCACCGCGTTTACCCGTTTCTACCACCTCAACACCAAGCGGCTGTGACGTATAGAGCTGACTGACTGACAAAAGGCGGTGACTGTTTTGTCAAACTGTTTGTCAGATCGATGTTTGAGGGATTAAAAAAAGCTGAGTGGGAGCCAGCGTTCTTTGATGCGCGATGCCACTCAAAACCATAGGAACGCACTCGAAAAAAAACTCCCGCCTCTACAATACCCTGAATACCTGGCACCGGTCTTGCCAGTCCCTGGGCACACAAAGCCCATCTAACGGTCTGTCTATGGATGGTGGTAGCCAAGATCCATAGTGGTGAAGTTAATCTGACCCGTTGGATATCTTATCTGCCCTGCCTCCGACAGTATGCTCACAGTAAGCACAGACGGGTCCGTCGATGGCTCAATAACCCTCGTATCAATGTACATCGACTGTATAAACCCTTGATCCAAGCCGCCTTGGTCCACTGGCAACAGGAGTGTCTTTACTTGAGCTTGGATACGTCGTTGTTCACCGGATGAATATTGCCAGCTCCCTTGTGGCAGTGGTTTATCGGGGTCGAGCCGAAGCCAGTGGCGTGGGCTATGCTTCACCACAGCAGTGCTATGGTTTCCCACACGCGACTACCGAGATGTTTTGAATCAGGCAGCTCGGTGCCTACCCAAAGACGTGAAAATTGTCTTATTGGCTGCTAATCGGGTTTGTCCATAAGGATTTGATCAAAGCCCTGAGTGGCGCAATTGGCTAAGGCATTATCGTATCCGTTTGAAAAAGGATGCGCTTGTTTTGGCGCTAGGGCATTGGTTGGTGTCAACTTAAACAGTTTCACGCTCTACGGGGCGAAGCGCTGTGTTTTCACAACGTGGGATTGCATAAAGACCAATGGTATGGCTCGGTTCACATAGCGTTTGGGCGCAACAATATCAATGGTGATAATGGGCCATCGTCAGTGATGAACCGACCACCTTACTTTCATTGCTGTGAATACGGATTGAGATTCGATATTGAGGAGGCTTTTTTGGACGACCAATCCAACGGCTGGAACATCCAGAAGTCTGAGATTCGGTGTGTATGTGCTATGCACGAGACTGTGGTTCATCTTGGCCTTGGCCACACTTTATGTCACAGCGCAAGGCACATTGGTTGTGGAAACGGGAAAACGACGGTGGGTTGACACCCATTGGCGCACGTGGCAACCGCTATTTCCGCATCGGCATAGATTGGGTCAAAACTGCTCTGTTAAACGGATGGCGACTGATTCGTCACGTCAGTTTCACCGACCACCGTGATCCTGACCCAGTTATGGCATCGCGCAAACAACACGAAAAACGAACTTATAGGCATTAGTTCAAAGTACTGACGTACCAATATGCTCCGGAATAACTTTTGTCAGTCAATCAGGGTCTAGGAAATTAGTCAGGTTTAATCAAATAGATCCCAGTCCCCTTTTGCCTTTTGCCTTTTGCCTTTTGCCTTGCTAAAAAGCATTTAAAATGCGTGTTAGCTTAAACCCCTCCTAACACACTGCCCATAGCACGAACCATATTCTGGGGCTGAAACGCATCCATAGCCGCCGTAGGCTCATACCCACAATGGACCATACAATCCGCACACTTAGGATTACCACTAGCGCGACCATACTGATCCCAATTCGTTTCCTCCAGCAATTCCTTAAAAGTGGAATAATGCCCTTCATTTAACAAATAGCAAGGCTTTTGCCACCCCAAAACACTGTAACTAGGACTTCCCCAAGGGCTACACTCGTAATCTTTCTCCCCGATCAGGAAATCCAAAAATAAAGGATTATGGTTAAAATTCCAGGTTTTCTTCCCAGCCTTCAAAGGCGCTAAAATTTCCCGGAACATCGCCTTAGTCTGTTCCCGCTTCAGGAAATGCTCCTGATCTGGTGCCCATTCATAACTATATCCAGGAGAAACCATCATGCCATCAATACCTAACATGGCCAAGAAATCAAAGAACTCCTGGATTTCCTTAGGATCAGTTCCCTCAAACACCGTCGTGTTAGTAGTCACACGAAATCCCCTAGCTTTAGCCGCTCGAATTGCCTGCACCACCTTATCAAATACCCCCTGACGGTCCACACACTGATCATGCCGTTTCCGTAAGCCATCCAAGTGAACGCTGAAAGTCAGGTAAGGGGAAGGTTGGAACTTATCCAGACACTTTTCTAACAACAACCCATTGGTACAGAGATAGACATACTTTCGCCATGCCACCAACCCCTTGACAATTTCGTCAATTTGTGGATGAAGCAGAGGTTCTCCCCCCGGAATAGAAACCACAGGAACACCACACTCTTTCACCGCAGCAAAGCACTCTTCTGGAGTCAGCTGGCGCTTGAGTATTTCCGTAGGATGCTGGATTTTGCCACAACCAGAACAAGCTAGATTACAGCGGAACAGAGGTTCCAACATCAGCACCAAGGGAAAGCGTTTACGACCCAAAAGACGCTGGGTAACAATATACTTTCCGACATCAAGGGCTTGTTGTAATTGAATTGCCATAATTGTCCTCACACCATATAATCAACGCTAATCATTGAGGGTAATCATGATTACCCTACAGCTTGAACTATGATCAGCCTCGCCGATAAATTAATAATACTGTTCGTGAATCTTTGAATGAATAGGAGTAGAGTGGGCATCCTGCCCGCCCCAAGAGATCAAGGGACAGGCAAGATGCCTATTCCACCTCACTCTTAAAATCATTCCATTATTAAGCAACGCCTTAATAATACTGTTGGTGAATTGTTTTAAATCCTAGACTTTGACGCAGTTGTGACCAAAAAAGTGGGTCTCAAGCCTGGCCTTTGGCCACGCTACGCGAACGCCCATAAGCGGGCGACTTTTCCAGAAATAATGTACAATGAGAATGTAGCCTAGCACAGGCAGGATTCGTCGGTACTGCCTTGCCTCCCCAACGACGTAAAGCGATGCTAGTACACGAGGCGCGAAAAACCTCGACAAAACGCATGGATCCTAACAGATACCGAACAACCAGTAAAGTCAACTTTCAATAATCAGCGTACCGTGGGGCACACGGAAACGTATCCAAACGCTTAGGGAGACAAGCCCACTGGGATTAGTTAAGTTAAGCTCGGTATTTGGTTCTTTGGAACGGATACTTGGCTTAAGTATTGCCTTTCGGATAGCTAATTTTAGCGATGCAGCGCGGTCTTGGGGGTTTCCCCCATGAGCGACTGCATCAAGACAAGGCGTGTCGTAGAACTAAGAATCCCCGCTCTTATAGGGCGGGGAGTGTCAACTAAACCAATCAACAGCATCCTTGAGGGCTTTGCTAATTGAAGATTGGGGTAACCCTAACTCTCTCACCGCTTTCGAGGCATCGTAATACATCGGGTGTTGTGCCATCCGCACTCCATTGAGAGGAATAGAAGGGGTTTTGCCGAAAGCAGTTAACACGCACTCATCAATCCAAGCTATACTCAGCGGTAGCCAGACCGGAACAGTTTTTTGAGGCGCACTCAATCCAGTAATGTCCGCAAGTTGCTCTAATAAGGATTTGAAGGATAGATTTTGGTTACCTAAAATATAGCGATCGCCTTTTTTCCCCCGGTCCAACGCCAACAGGTGACCCTGAGCAACATCCCGCACATCAATAAAATTTAATCCCGTATCCAAATAAAACGGCATTTTCTGCTGTAAGAAGCGCACAATGATTTCTCCGGTAGGAGTTGGCTTAATATCCATTGGACCAATGGGAGCACTAGGATTAACAATCACCACATCTTGACCAGATTCAGCTGCCTTGATTGCTTCCCGTTCAGCAAAAAACTTAGATTTTTTATAGTCTCCCACCAATTTCTCCACAGGACTCTGATGGGTTTCATCCACAATTTCCCCAGGTTTACCCACACCAATAGCCGCTACTGAACTGGTGTAAACAGTGCGTTCAATCCCAGCTTTCCCAGCACTTTGTAGCACATTACGGGTTCCCTCGACATTGTTACGATAGAGTAAATCTCGATCCGCTTGCCACAGGGAATAATGGGCAGCAACATGAAATAATACCTGACATCCCTGCATCAGTTCTGACAAACCTGGATCATTTAAGTCACCAATAACGACTTCTATATCTAGACCTTCGAGGTTATCGAGTTGGCTAGTAGGGCGCACCAGAGCTCGCACGGAGTATCCTGCTTCAAGTAGCGATCGCACAACATGAGCACCGATAAACCCTGTTCCTCCAGTGACGAAAGCTTTGATTGCCATTGACGCACGCTCCTCTGTTTCCCAATTCCTTATTGCTTATAGCACTACCAATTAAGGTGTTTGACATTTCTAAACTCTGAAACTTAGTCATAGCTTACTTCTGACTTCTGACTTCTGACTTCTGACTTGCGCGTAGCGCTATACCAGAAAATAATCCTACCCAGCAATCTTCCAGCAGACTATACAATACTGGTACAACAATCAAACTCAACAACGTAGACGTAAGCAATCCACCAATAATTGCCACAGCCATCGGTTGTCGCAATTCTGCTCCTGCGCCAAATCCCAATGCCAAGGGCAACATCCCCAAAATTGTCGAAGCAGTAGTCATTATAATCGGTCGCAAACGCACCACTCCCGTTTCCAGAATTGCCTCAGTGCGACTTAAACCAGCTCGACGAAGTTGGTTAACATAATCCATCAGCAAAAGCGCATTTTTGTCAAGTAGTCCCAGCAAAAAAATTAGACCAATCAGAGAAATCATGCCAAAATCACTCTGGGTGATCAGAAGTGCCAGCATTGCTCCCACAATAGATAAGGGCAACGACAAGCCCACCACCATCGGTTCTAACAATCGACCAAAAGGCAAAATTAGCACTAACAGCATACAGGTAACAGACAAGGTCAAGGTGCCAGCAAAACTCCCCAGCACATGACTACTCAGAGCCGAATCCCCCCACAGTTCTAACCTCACACCATCGGGTAAAACCAATTTGGCCACCTTTACCACCTCCTCAGTAGCATCTCCCAACCTGTGACCCTGGTTAAGGCTAGCACGAACATAAACCCCTCGCTGACCATTAACATGCTCAATCTCAGTAATCTTATTGCCTAGATTATTTTGACCAGTTGCCTCTACATCCACTAATCCTGGTAATGTCTCAATCCGAGTTTTGAGATCCGCAGCCGTATTGCCTAACACCTCTAAATCATCACCCAATAAAGCAACTTGAACCGGTTTTTGAGTAGGTAGTTCAATAAACTGAATATCTTCAACACTAGTAGTTACACCAGAGATCTTCGGCAAAGCAGCCCGCATTTTTTCCTGAACCTCAGCAGTAGTATATTGGCGATTACGTTTAAGTTTGACCTGAAGGTTACCTTTGTTCGGCTCACCCTGTACCCCCACAACTGTATAGACCGATTCCACTTCAGGAAAAGCCAGCACCGCCTCTTCTAACTGCTTAGCCACCTGCTCAGATTGCTTCAGTACCAATTGCATCCCACTGTTAATCGGAAATAGACCATTAAACCCTGACTTTGATAGTTGTGGTTTTGATAGTTGTGGTTTTAGCTGCTCCCTAAGGTCTGGATTAGTATCTGAATTAGTATCTGAATTACTTAATGACTTTGACTCCTCACTATTAGTATCAAACCCTCCCAAATTCAGAATCTTATTAATTAAATTACCAAATTGAGAGGCACTAGGCATCTGAGGCAACGGTGCCGTATAGGTAATCATAAATTCCCCTCGGTCTAGGGTAGGAATAAACCCCTGAGGAATTAGGGGAATCAAAGAAATTCCAGCCACAAAGCTCAATACCGCTAATCCCACTACAACCTGACCATGCCCCAGGGACCAGCGCAGCAAATCACGGTACTTGGGATGAGACCTCAACCAAACGTCGAAAACTACTGTCGATAATTTTTCCCTGTTTACTGTTCCCGTCTTGATGCAGTCGCTCATGGGGGAAACCCCCAAGACCGCGCTGCATCGCTGTTCCCTGTTACCTGTTCCCTGTTCCCTCCTCCCCTGCCTAGGTTTAAGCCAATAAACCGCAAGCACTGGGCATAAGGTTCGAGCAACTAGCAAAGAGGTAAGAACTGCTGCCGAAACCGTCAGACCAAAGGGTTTAAAGAACTGTCCTAAGTTACCACCCATTAAACCAACCGGTAGAAATACCGCCACAATGGTCAAAGTAGAAGCAGAAACCGTCAGACCAATTTCATTAGTAGCAGCAAGAGCAGCTTGTCGAGGAGACTTCCCAGCCTCCAAGTGCCGAGAAATGTTCTCGACTTCTACAATCGCATCATCAATGATAATTCCAATTACCAGAGCCAAAGCTAGTAGAGTAATCGTTTCGAGATTGAACCCATAGATAGCCATCACTATAGCGGTTCCCAGCAGAGAAATTGGAATTGCCAAGGCAGTAATTAGGGTGGCACGCCAGTTGCGCAAGAAAGTAAAAATTACCAACACTGCCAGAACAATTGCCAGTACTAAACCATCAATAGTAGATTGAGTTGCTTCCCGGATATAGTTAGCTTGAGTCACTGCTAAGACTAACTGCACCCCTGGCAAAGTAGCTTGTAGCCTTTGCACCGCTTCCTCTACCCGACTAACCACATCTAAGGTGTTAGCATCACCCCCTTTGATCACCTGAAAAGCCAAAGCTTCCTGTCCATTGAAGCGAATCCGAGTAGCGGTAACGGGTATGGGAGATTCGGGACTATCCCGCCGCTGTTCCTCCTTAATAATTTCTGGTGCTTGTTTGGTCAACTCCGAGCCAGAATTGATAGCCGTAAAGGTAGTTTCCCCCCCTCCCAACAAATTGACTTTCAGAACTCCTGGAAGTTGAGCAATCTCTGATAAAATACTAGTCTTAGCAATTTCAGCTAATTCCTTTAGGTCTTTAGTATCACTCTTGATGGTGTAGCTAACCGCAGAGGATTCGTTCAAATTGAAGGGAATGACCTGAAACGTTGCACCTTCAGGAAGAGCAATTTGCCACAGTGTCTTTTCAACCTCCATTGAAGAGGAGTTGAGATTGGTTCCGACATGGAAATAGAGGGTAACCACCGTTCGACCAGGGTAGGTTGAGGAAACCATTTGATCGAGTCCTGCCAAAGGCAAAAGCCTTTCCTCAATCGGTTGAGTCAGTTTCTGCTCAGTTTCCAGGGCAGTCTCCAATGGCACTTGAGCATTGACCACCACCACCGGAAAGGTAATATCAGGGAATAGGGCATACTTAAGGGAACTGAACGCCAAAAGCCCAGCCACAACCATTGCGATCCAAAAACCGATGGTTACTCGGGAATACTTAATGGCTAACCGGGAAATATTGAACCGCTTTCGTAAGGCATTGAGGGAACTCAACTTGACCATTCAAGACAATTATGTTAATTCACTGTTCCCCTAGGATATACTTTTAGCGATCGGCGATAAGATCGGATTAGATTCTCAAGACATGGGATTGACCCAGTAGCGCCACACTTCCCTAAGACACTTGCTAGCAATGGATAAAGCTCTAGACCAAGCGATTGAGTTTTTAACGAGTCCATCAGTGACCCCCCCGACTTCATCAGCTGTAGTCGAGGCACTACTTCAGGCAGAGACAACAGCTAAACGAACCAAAGTCAGCCATGGCTATTCACAACTGATCGGGACTTGGCGACTAGGGTTTATTACTGGGACAAAGCGATCGCGCCAACGAGCAGGGGTGATCTTGGGTAGCGGACGATTTCTACCAAAGTGGATCAAAATTTACCTATCCTACTCTCCATCAGAGTCTTCTCAAGACCAAGGAACGGTTCAAAATGCTGTTCAACTCGGACCGCTTCAGATAGTTCTCACCGGTCCTACCCAGTTTTATCCTAAGACTAATATCTTAGCTTTCGACTTTAGTCAAATCAGGATATCGTTATCTGGTCTAACACTTTATCAAGGTTACATTAAAGGTGGACAAGACCGGGAAACTAGGTTCTATGAGCAACCCTTAAAAGAACAAGCATTCTTCACCTACTTTTTAGTGGAAAACCGTTGCATTGCTGCTAGAGGTCGGGGAGGAGGTTTGGCTATTTGGAGCAAGTAAGCCCTAGCTGAGTTAGATCGGTTCATCAAAGGAACAGGTTTGTGCTATTGCCTGCTGTAATAGCAGACTATACTCTTGCTCATTTACCGTACAGGCACCAAACCGTTCTAGATGAGAATTCATCATCTGAGCATCAAACAGCAAAAAGTTTCGATGACGCAACCGTTCTACTAGCTTAACCATCGCTACCTTCGAGCCCTCCGGAATCCGATAAAACATCGATTCACCAATAAACGCTCCACCAATTACAATGCCCAAAATTCCTCCTGCTAGCTGATTTCCCTGCCAAGTTTCAAAGCTGTAGGCCCATCCAGCCTTATAAAATTGCCAATAAATTTCCTTAAGTTCTGGAGAAATCCAAGTGGTTTCACGGTCAGCACAACCAGTCATTACCCCTAAAAAGTCTCGGTTAATGCTGACACTAAATCGTTCCTGATTTAGGACACGACGCAGAGATTTAGGATAGCGAAACCGGTCATCAAGAGGAATTATAGCACGTTCGCGGCTTGAGTACCAGCCTAAATTACCAGTATCATCTGCCATTAGGAAATAGCCTTGAGCATACCCTTGAATTAAGTAATCAATATCGATTTCCATTCACAGAACTGTGTAAGTAAGACATAAATTAGTTAAGTAAAATTAAACGTAACATACTAGCGGTTGACACTTCTGTGAAAAAAAAATTTGCTTTAAAGAAATGAGGTTTATTACCTAGATAAAGGGGTGTAACTAAGTTAGTTTTAACAAACCCGGTTTTTTGACAAAGTTCTCCCCCGTCTGCCCAATCTTCCCACTCTTCCCCCTATTCCCTTTCCACTTTCCCTTTTCCCCTAATCGTGGCAAGCTGTTGATGATTCAAGGTTGATTGGCAACAAGGGGAGCATGTCACTTATGCAGAACATTTGTACTAAAGCCATAGCTCCCTAATGTGTTTTAGGTTGCTCTGATAGTATAGGGTACCGTTTAGGAATTGTGAGAATTTTTGATGCCATATTCCCAACTCCGTTCGCGTAGCGTGGCCTACGGCCTCAGCTCCCAACTCCTCAGCTCCCAACTCCTCAGCTCCCTGCTCCCTGTTCCCTATATAGTTCATTTGTTCTGCAAATTTGACCTGCTCCCGGCAACAAGTGCTGTATTGGTTCGGTTCCCCCCTACTGGAGAGATAAAGTCATGGTTACAAATTCTAATGTCAAACAGTTGCTCAAAATTTTAATCGGTGCCGCCTGGATAGACGGTAAAGTTCAGGCAGAGGAACGGGAATATCTGTATAAAGTCGCCAAGGAATATGGAGTTGCTGACGACCCAGAGATTAAACCGTTACTGTATGAACTCAAAGCTGTGTCAGCAGATGAATGCTACAGTTGGGTGGAAGAGTATTTAGGCGATCGCCCTAGTCCAGAAGACTATCAGCGCTTGATTGAAGCCCTCAGTGCTTTAATTTATAGTGATGGGCTGGTAGACACAGAAGAAGCGAAACTTCTGAATCGCTTGCAGTTACTCGACCCCAGCAGTCCATCTCAGCAGTCGAGTAGTCAAAAAGTACTCAAAGCAATTCAAAAAATTTACCGCCGGTGGATTAATAAGCAATTTACTGATTGATTACTGCGTCAGTAGATCAGTGGCTAAGTGCTGGGTAAGTCTTCAAAACTTCAGGACTTACCCAGCAACTCTAGCTCTAGGGTCACCCTGAGCACTCTCCTACTACACTCCACACGGGGTCAACTGGTCACCCCACCCCCTTGGGCTAATGTGACAATTTTTGATCTGGCAAGTGGTTGGCAACTCATGGAATGTTACTAGCGTCAAATTACTCAGATTGTGCCGAAATGATTGTTATTAAACAGGCGTAATCTGGTTTTTTATGCTTATTTTGAGCAAAAAAAACAATTTTATTGAACCTAGGAACATCTAGCATCTGATTGGTTCTATTTAATTAAGAACACATTAATTTAAGAGAATGCCTTCCATGCTTAACCTAAATCATTTTCAATCAGGAACTGCTGCTGTTTTAGCCCTTGGACTCACCGCCACCACCATGGCTCCCCTAGTCGCACCTGCTCCCTCCTTTGCCCAAAGCACTAACTTTATCGATGTTTCATCCAACTACTGGGCAAGTGAGTTTATTGGGGAATTGTCCCAGCGCGGTATTATTGCCGGATTTCCTGATGGCTCCTTCAGACCAAATGCACCAGTGACCCGCGCTCAGTTTGCGGCAATGCTGCGTAAAGCAAATCAAGATTTCAATAAACCCGCCATTCGCGGTGGCAACAGTTTCGTAGATGTTGCTTCCAACTACTGGGCAAATCCTGCCATTCAGGAAGCCTACCAAACCGGATTTTTAAGTGGTTATCCTGGTAATATCTTTAGACCTGAACAAAATATTCCCCGTGAACAAGTTTTAGTTGCCCTTTCTAATGGACTGAATTTCTCTTCCAGCGGTTCTACCTCAGAGCTAATCAGTTTCTACCGGGACGGCAGCCAAATTTCTAACTTTGCCCGTGCTCCCATCGCTGCTGCTACAGAAAATCGTTTGGTGGTTAATTATCCTAACGTTGCCTTTCTCAATCCGACTCGGAATGCAACTCGTGCAGAAGTTGCAGCTTTTATGTACCAAGCGCTGGTGGCAACAGAACAAGCCCCAGTGATTAGCTCCCAATACATTATCGATCCCAATCCAGCACCTATAGCCTTCACAATTCCTGCAGGTACTTCTATTCCGGTTAAGTACAAAAAAGATAAAATTCTGCTCGCCCAAGAGGAAACTATTCCCCTAACCCTGACAGTGGATCTAAACATTACCACTGCTGATGAGGGCAAGTTGCTGATTCCTGCTGGTAGTGAAGTGGTTGGCGAACTGCGTGCGACAAAAGAGGGAGCTCAGTTTGTAGCTCAGCGGCTGTTGATCAATGGTGAAACCCTATCGTTTAATGCCACCTCTGAGGAAATTACCACCACTGAAACCATTCGCAAGGGTAGCAATCCAGGAAGTATCCTAAAAGATGCAGCAGTTGGTACCGCTGCCGCCGCTGCTATCTCTGCCGTTACCGGTGACCGTGCGATCGCTACAGAAGAAATCTTGATCGGAGTTAGTTCTGGCATCGCTTTAAATATCGGCAAACGTTTATTTGGTAGCAGCAGCGTTGACCTATTTGTGGTTGAACCAGAAACCGACTTACAGCTTACCATCGACTCTGACCTGGTGATTAGCAGTCAGTAACTACATATGTGGACAGTTAACTGTTGAGAGGATGATAGATTAACCAATCACAGCCAACCTCTCAACGTTGACACTCCCCGCCCTAAAAGAGCGAGGATTCTTAGTTCTACGACACGCCTTAAAATTAGCTATCCTGAAAGGCAATACTTAAGCCAAATACCCGTTTAAAAACCAAATATCGAGCCTAATTTAACTAACCCCAGTGGGCTGATCTCCCTAAGCGTTGGGAATTTCCCCGTTTCCGTGTGCCCCACGGTACGTTAAATATTTTGAAACTGTATTTTACTGGTGTTCGGTATCCGTTAAGATCCATGCGTATAGCGAGGTTTTTCGCGCCTCGTGTACTAGCATCGCAAAACGCTCGTTATTAAATAGGGCAGTACCGACGAATCCTGCCTGTGCTAGGCTACACAATTAAATATATTATACATTATTCCTGGAAAAGTCGCCCTAGAAGGGCACCTCAAGTAGCGTGGCCAAAGGCCAGGCTTGAAACCCATATTTTTGGTCAACAACAACTATCTACTGAGGGCTACTGAGCGTAAGTCAACCAAACGATAAAGGTTGTTCCCATCCTTGAGTTATCTTGACCATGACTAATGGATAATTCCCCATTTTCCTCAGTTGATAGTAGTTTGGCAGGACTAAAGACTTCAATATCACCCTGCATGTATGCCATGAGTTCTTTTGCGATCGCTAATCCTAAACCAGTGCCAGGGATAGGACCATTAGCTTGAACTCCCCGATAATGTCGCTCAAACAGATGGTCTAAGTCTTCTGGAGCAATACCTGGACCAGTATCACTAATTGCGATCGCTATAGCATCACCATGATCAAGCCATTGTCCAACACCAACTTGGATATCAATTTTTCCCCCAGCTGGAGTGTACTTCAAAGCATTGTCAATCAAATTACTCAACACTTCCCGTAAAGCCTTAGGATTGCCTTTCACCAAAGGTAAATCAGGGGCAATAGAGCAATGCAACTCCAAATTAGCCTCTTGAGTAATAGCGTCAGCAGATATAAGCAAGGGTTCTAAGACATCCTTGACCGCAAACAGTTGCAACGGAAGAGTTTTGTCCGTGAGTAGGGGAAATTCCCCTGGGGTGGAGTGTGGTTCGGAGTGACTAGTTGGGTAAATCTCCCCAAGATCATCTGATTCTGGGGATGAGCAAGCCTCAGCCGTAGCTACAGGCAAAGTTAAGGATGCTGTACCGGTTTGGTTCATGTCCAGGCAAGCATCAAACTGTTGCAGCAACTCCTGTAAGCGATCGCTTTCTCGTATAATGCTCGAAGCCACTGGATAGTTTTTATCTCCTGGTACCAGTCGCTTCAGCAGTAGCTTACCAAAGGTTCGTAAGGCCATCAGGGGATTACGAAATTGATGCAGCAGATCATCAAGCATATCCCGTTGTTTTGCCTGTAGACGTCTGTGCTGAGTCAACTGCTGCTCAAACCAACCTTGACGCTGTTCTATGACATATGCGATCGCTAAGGTTCTGGCAATGCTTTCCACACTTGCCTGTTCTGTGTGATTCCAAGGTCTATCATCACGAGCACTCACCAATAACCCCATCACTATCCCTTCATGGATTAGAGGTAAAACAATTTGGTGCTGCTGCTGTAGGGAATTTTCTGTCCAGTCAAAAGAGGTTGAACCCAAATCTTGATCTTGGTTATTTCCCTGAGGGAGTAGCCGAGGTAAGCTGCTGGATAATCGAGGAATCTGATCAATCTCACCTATTTTCTGTGGCAAAACCCAGTCAGGATCACTCATATCCCACACGGTACTTGTTTCCGGATAAACTACCACAGGAATTAGCTTTGCCTGATTTCCCTCAACGAATTCTTCCGTTAAATATACAGCACCACTAGCTGCTCCCAGTCCTTGGGTTAATAAAGCCACTTGGTTTCGACACAGGGAGACAAATTCTGAACTGAATCGAGTGAACATGAGCTATAGATGAGTGATCTGGGTTAATCCTACTCGAAGTTAAGCCACTATCAGCTTCCCTTCTATAAATGTCGAACCCCTTAAACAATTGACTATTATGCTTTAGTCAGCTTTAGTCATAGCGTGATAAGTCATAGCGTGATAAGTCATCAGTCATTAGACCTATGGCAAATATCCGTTACATCCGTTGCCCAATCACCTGATCACCCCATCACCTCATCACCTGATCAGTGTAATGCTCGGATGAGTTTAAGGCTATTTCTTCTAATTATATTTAATTTTTATTAAATAAATTAAATTTTTGTATGAATTTTCCGGAGGTCATCAGGAAACTGAAAATCCCCTAAAGTATTGCTGTCAAAGGTTTCAGCCGGTTTATTTAGTTCTATGACAAGAGCTTGATATTTCTCAAAAGACTCGATATAATTTCCAAGGCTTTTGTAACTATCTTTACAATTGCCAGCAAAAAGAGGAGGTAAAAAGGTTGGCAAGAAGACGTAAGCGTAAGAGTCGCCGCCGCCAAGAAGGGCGCAAGATACTTGAGCATGTACCTCAGTACAATCTAGAAAGTGGCGAGTATAAACCGGTTACAGCAGCACGGGCATACATTCGATCACAAGGGATACTTCCACCTGCCCTACTACTGGTCAAACGTAACGAGCATACCACAGACCGTTATTTCTGGGCAGAAAAAGGGCTCTTCGGTGCCCAATATGTGGAAGAAAATCATTTTCTGTTTCCCAGTTTGCGATTAATCAACTCTCCCTTAAAGAAGGTAGGGGTTGCCGCTCGTAGCCGCTGAAACCTTACTGGTAATATTTATTGAAAGTGCTTTGACTTAGCCCTCCTCAAACTCTTTGGCTTGAGGAGGGCTAAGTATCTTGGTAAATTTACCTATTCTGGAAATTGATCTCGCTGATTATAGTTGGGGAGGATGTCAAACCCTGCTTGCTTACAGCAAGGGTTTTAGTTTCAGAGACTGTTGAAGTTGTATTAGTTCATCGCGATGGCCAGTGACTATAACCAAAGATTGCTCCGCAGTGGCTTGATCCCCAGGGGCTTGGGTAGACGCTGATTCTAATTTCAGAGATACCTGTTCGAGTCGCTCAGCTTTTTTCCAATAAAAAAGGCCCGCAGCGGGAGCTAGTGCCACTAGCCCCAAAAACACCTTAGTCAAAGTCGGAAACAAAATAGAGAGCACTAGAGATAAGCAGACTATACCACAGGCAGCTAAGACGGTTAAAAAGATAGCCAGAAACCAACTCGGTCGGACTATCCCCTGGAACGTGACTTGATTAGTGGCAGCATCCACCGCCGCCACCTGGTAGGCTCTTTGATCAAAATATTGCTTCAACTGATTTAGAAGCGATTCTTCTGTTTCTGGGGAAGCTAACTTGACTTGTTGTATTCGGTCTTTCACAGAGGCTCGAATAAAGAAAAACAAACCTACTGCCAATAAAAGGGTTAGCAAAAGTGTAGAAGCAAGAATAGTTGTATTCACTGAATATTAACGATAAAAATACACATCCTTTGCTACTACTTTACAATTTCTTAGACACACTTTGGTCAGGTTAGCTCCTCGGTACCCACTAGCTAGAGGCTGTAAGATGCTGGTGTGGGTAGATGGCTAGCAGCTAGCACGCCCTGAATTCACCTGAATTCACATCTGGGTAAGACAATGCATCACCTGACTTCTGGGATGCCACCAGGGTTTTCAAAGACAGCACCCTGGAAAAAATTGCTACTTCCCTACCTAACTGACTCAACAACAGACTGGTGGCAGGGAGTCCTTGGCTGAAATTTCCCCACGGTTGTTTCCTCAGCCATATAGTCATGCCAAAAACTGGCCAGTTCTATAGCTTTATCCTGCCACTCTGGGCAGATTTGATACATCCGGCGTGGGCGTCCTCTTCCTTCTACTTTTTGCCAGTAGGCTGAAATTGCCTGTTTTTCTTCAAGAAACTTCAGTGCACTGTAGAGGACAGTATCTGAAAGTCGATAGGTGGGGTATTCTTGTTCCAGTTGTTGGATCAGTTGTGTTCCATAAGATTCTCCTTGCAACAACACCGATAGCACATAGCATACGGCTAATTCTTTATTGAGATAGTTGGGTGGAGGATCTTGGAAAAAGTTATAGATATCTTCGAATTTCATCTGCATATGTAGTTGGAATTCCCAGTTATTCTAGATGGGATTAGAGGGTTTTCTGGCAAATAATCATGGTTGGAGGCACCCTGGGAAATTCACGCGCGTTTTGCAGTGAGTTTTATTTAAACGACTCACCTTGGTAGGTACATCGCTATCACACTTTATAACTTAAAAATCTCTGGCGTAGGGTTTAAATATCTCCCTAATTTGATGAAAGTTTAATGAATTTTGGACTTAACACACCTAAAAAGTAAAGATCAACTTTAATAATTGCTCGAAACCGTTATCCAAAACTACCGACTATCAAGGGGAACATCGGGAAGGAAGACAAGACAGACGAGTAACACCAATTTCATTGATGCGACCTAGAGAGGATGATCGGGGATGGAAGGATGGGGGCATGGAGGGATTAATATATAGCAATCTTTGTGGGGGTTGGAGTAAGTGGGGGTTAGTGTAACACAAAAGTGAACCATTAATATTGCTCATCTCACATAGGACCCATTCAGGCAGGTTTTGTAGAAAATTAACGGTTCCCACAAGAAGTCCCTCAGGGCTTTATCTGCGATTTAGCTGGGGATGAATTGCGAGTGTCATCAATCCTTGTCACAATAAAGTTGGTTGCTGACCCCCCCGACCTACCACAAGGGTGTTTAGCTTCCAACCCAAGATTAGCCCTACGTCTTTTCGCGTTGCGGAGCGCGTGGTAGGCGGTTCAAAAGTGATTACTCAAGGGACACAGCCCCCATGCGAGAGATACCTGACAGTTCCATCCCACCAGCTCGTCAAAAAATTGCCCTAACCCTACGCAGATTCGGTTGGATTTCCTTCTGGACTCAGTTAATCCTAGGGGTTATTTCTACGCTGATTTTAGTGTTTGCAGGGTTTGCCCTTGCCAGCCCTCAACCTGACAATCAAGGGGGTCAAGGAATCGGCTTCGGTCTTTTTTTCGTAGTTTGTGGACTAGTGGCTTTAGGTATAGGCATTTATTTTGCCTACCGTTACACTGGCATCGCTAGTCGGCTGCTAGCTGCCAATGGGTCAGACATACCAAGCAAAGCTCAAACCCTTCAAACGATTAGGCTGGGCTTGATTGTCAGTTTAGTAGGAATGTTATTGACCATCATTGGCTCATTTGCAGTCATAGGCAGCCTTGTAGCCCTAGCTCTAGCTCAGCAACAAAGTCCAGTTGGGTTGGCTTGTAATGATGTTCCACCGATAGACCTGTTTGTTGTGCAGGCAAACATCAACACTATTTTTGCTAATTTTGTTGGCATAGCCATTTCCCTGTGGCTATTTAATCGAGTCAGTCGCTAGCCAACATACCCCACACCAGCTCACCAGCTCACCAGCCGACTCCCTACTCCCTACTCCCTCGGTGCGCTTGACCCGTAATTAAATTTGCTTGATTGTCGCACCGCTCCCTACTCCCAGGAGAAGTTAATTGCCGTTGGCAAGAAAACTGTGGCAAATTGGTGAAGTTAGATCGATGTTGCTCAGATGAGTACCGATCATGCGATCGCGTCATTTTAGTAAAGAAAATTCGTGCTTGACCTAAAGCAAATTCGGGAAAATCCACAAAAGGTTCAAGAACTACTCGACCGACGTAGTGTCAATCAATATGACCTACAACCTATTCTGGAACTGAATCAGCGTCAGCGGGAGCTGGAAACATCCCGCACCCAGTTGCAGGCTCGTAGTAATGAAATTGGTAAGCTGATTGGTCAAAAAATCAAATCGGGTAGTCCTCCACAAAGCCCAGAAATTCAGTCGCTCAAGGAAGAGGGTAACCAAATCAAAACTAAGTTGAGCGAACTGGAACCCGAAGAAAAAGACCTAAAAGACCAGCTGAACACCCTCTTGCTATCCCTGCCCAACTTGCCCTCCGAATCCACACCGATTGGCAAGAGTGAAGCCGAAAATGTGGAAGTCCATCGCTGGGGTGATGAGTACATTCCCAAGGATTTTCCGATTCTCCCCCATTGGGAAATTGGCGAAAAACTCGGCATTCTTAACTTTGAGCGAGGGGTGAAAATCGCTCAGAGTCGATTTGTGACATTGATCGGGGCTGGTGCTGCTTTGGAACGAGCACTAATCAACTTCATGCTTGACCAGCAAATTGCTGCTGGCTATACCGAAGTGATGCCACCGGTACTAATCAACAGTGAATCCCTAACCGCTACCGGTCAGTTGCCCAAGTTTGCCGAGGACAGCTTCAAGTGTTCTGATGATGATTTGTGGTTAGCACCCACAGCAGAAGTGCCATTGGTGAATCTCTACCGAGACGAAATCCTTGAAGCATCCCAACTTCCCATTAATCTCTGTGCCTTCACCCCCTGCTTTCGCCGGGAAGCGGGTAGCTATGGACGGGATACCCGGGGTCTAATTCGACTACACCAGTTTAATAAAGTTGAGCTAGTGAAAATTGTTGAGCCTAGTACCTCCTCCCAAGAGCATCAGAAACTGCTTAAGAATGCTGAAGCGATCTTGGAAACCTTGAAATTACCCTACCGAACTGTAGAACTGTGTACAGGGGATATCGGTTTCTCAGCCGCTACAACCTATGACCTAGAAGTTTGGCTGCCTTCGCAAAGGACATATCGGGAGATTTCCAGTTGCTCCAATTGCTTTGATTTCCAGGCACGGCGGGGTAGGATTCGCTTCAAAGAGTCCGGCAAAAAAGGCACTCACTTTGTTCATACTCTCAATGGCTCAGGATTGGCAGTGGGGCGTACTATGTCAGGCATTCTGGAAAATTATCAGCAACCGGATGGAACGGTTAAGATCCCAGAGGCTTTACAGCCTTATATGGGGCGAGACGTCTTGTAATACCATCAGCCATAAGCCTAGAACCTAGAACCTAATTGCAATGCCTATACAATAGAAAAATGAAGTTAACATTACATTAAATAAATTCTTCACTTATATGTCAATTTTGGCGGCGATTGCAGTTTTGGCAGTCTTGATTCTTGTTCACGAGCTGGGTCATTTTATGGCAGCTCGTCTGCAAGGAATCTATGCCAATCGCTTTTCTCTTGGCTTTGGTCCAATTCTATGGAAATATCAGGGTCCAGAAACTGAGTATGCAGTGCGAGCGATTCCCCTAGGGGGGTTTGTGGGTTTTCCTGATGATGACCCCGATAGCGAGATTCCCCCCAATGACCCCAATTTGCTCCGCAACCGACCGATTCTAGACCGGGCAATTGTGATTAGTGCTGGTGTCATTGCTAACTTAGTCTTTGCTTACTTCCTGCTTGTGGCTCAGGTAGGAATGGTTGGCATCTCCCAATTCAACTACCAAGCGGGTGTGGTAGTGCCTAAACTTGCCCCAGAAAGCAGTTTAGTGGCTACAGAAGCAGGCCTTAAACCAAGAGACATAATTCTCGCCGTAGATGGTCAAGAGTTGGAAGCAAACCCGGAAGGGATTACTTTCCTGATGAAAGCGATTCAAAATCATCCCAACCAGCCCCTGGAAATGCGGATACAGCGTCAAAAACAAACGCTACTGTTGAAGGTGATTCCGGAACCAGGGATAGATGGGAAAGGAAAAATTGGTGTACAACTGTCTCCCAATGGGGAGGAAGTGCGTAAGCGTGCTGGTAGTTTGCTGGAGGTATTCAGTCGTGGTGCCGAAGAATATCAACGCATTACAGTCTTAACCCTGGAAGGCTTTGGTCAGCTACTGAGTAATTTTGGCGAAACAGCGGAACAAGTATCCGGTCCAGTGGCAATTGTGGCGATTGGAGCCGATATTGCTCGTTCCAACGCTGTCAATCTTTTACAGTTTGCAGCTCTGATTAGTATCAATCTAGCGATTATTAATATCTTGCCTCTACCAGCCCTTGATGGTGGTCAGCTGGCTTTCTTACTGATTGAAGGACTTCGAGGTAAGCCCTTGCCCATGGAAGTACAGCAGAATATTATGCAAACTGGGCTAGTGCTGCTTCTGGGTTTAGGTGTCTTCTTGATTATTCGGGATACAGCTAACCTGGGTTGGGTACAAAACTTATTCCAGTGACCCGTGTTTGGTTGTTACAGGTTACAGGTTACAGGTTACAGGTTGCAGGTTGTAGGTTACAGGTTACAGGTTGTAGGTTACAGGTTGCAGGTTGTAGGTTACAGGTTGCAGGTTGTAGGTTACAGGTTACAGGTTACAGGTTACAGGTTACAGGTTGCAAGTTGTTACAGGTTGCAAGTTACAGGTTACAGGTTACAGGTTGCAGGTTACAGGTACAAAGATTTCTTGACCTAGGTTAGTTTACCCTGTTGGTTTTACTAGTGTAGCTTCAGAAGACATTGACCCTAAGATATTGTCAACCTTCAACCTTCCAACCTTCCAGCCTTCCAACCTTCCAACCTTCCAACCTTCCAACCTTCCAACCTTCCAACCTTCCAACCTTCCAACCCATGAGTATTAGCCGTAAATGGTCTGCCAAGCAGCAACGATCCCTAGAGATTCTAATTCGCCTTAAGCGACTCTATCCGGAAGCCACCTGTACACTGAATTACGAAACACCAGTACAGTTACTGGTGGCAACCATTCTTTCAGCTCAATGTACTGATGAACGTGTGAATCAGGTAACACCGGGGTTGTTTCGCCAGTTTCCTGATGCTGTGGCCATCGCTAGTGCTGATATAGAAGTCTTGGAAACTTTAGTGCGCTCTACTGGCTTTTATCGCAATAAGGCAAAAAATATTCAAGGTGCCTGCCGCATGATTGTTAAGGAATACGGTGGTCAGGTACCGAAACAAATGGACAAACTCCTCAAGTTGCCTGGAGTTGCTCGTAAAACCGCCAATGTCGTACTTGCCCATGCCTATGGTATTAACCAGGGAGTCACTGTAGATACTCACGTCAAGCGCCTCAGTCAGCGTTTAGGATTGACAAAACACAAAGATCCCATCAGGATTGAGCGAGATTTAATGGGGCTTTTGCCCCAGCAGGATTGGGAAAACTGGTCGATTCGGCTGATTTATCATGGTAGGGCAATTTGTAAAGCCCGAAAACCTGATTGTGATGCTTGTGTTTTGGCGGATTTATGTGCCAGTGCAGATCTGGCTGAGAAAACGACTACTACAACACAGAGCTGGAAAACTAACGCTACTGTACCAGCCTCTGATTAAGTTCATCGGATAAGATAAAAAGGCAGTGTCTTCTTTTAGATAGAGTTTCGAGAATTAATGGCTAAAAAATCAATGATTGAGCGCGAAAAAAAGCGCAAAAAAATGGTAGAGAAGTACGCAGCTAAGCGGGAGGCGCTCAAGGAAGAGTTTAAAAATGCTGCGACTCAACGAGAAAGGTTAGAGATCCACCGGAAAATACAACAGCTCCCCCGCAACAGCGCCCCCTGCCGTGTGCGGAACCGTTGTTGGGTTACAGGGCGTCCTCGGGGTTACTACCGAGACTTTGGACTATCTCGCCATGTTTTGCGGGAATGGGCGCACCAAGGTCTATTGCCAGGTGTGGTTAAATCAAGCTGGTAGGTTAACTGGTTGCAGGTTTTAGGTTGCAGGTTACAGGTTGCAGGTTAACAGGTTGCAGGGTAGAAGATTTTCTGACTTACCGTAGTCTACCCTTCGGGTTTTCCTACTGAAGAGGAGCATAGCTACTCTCCCTTGAGCTTAAACCGACCCTTGCATGACGCTCTGGAAACTTTCAACCTTGGCCTTGCGGCCACGCTACGCAAACAAACCTGAAACCTGAAACCTCTACTGGCCACAACAGCGATCAATGCCAAGACTTTCTAAGAGTAGGTCACTGACAGCGTTAGCGATCGCAAATTCCCCGTAAAAACTTTCTCGAAAGTCAAACGCCTGCATTTCTGTAACAATAGCAATCACAAGTGAACCCAAATCATTTTCTCCCTCCATCCGTTGACGGACGAAAATCTGGGCGGCGCGTTGTGCAATCGTTTGATTAATTGCTTCTGGGAGAAACTCTTGATCTAGCCATTGCGCAAGAGTTTCTCGTAACCATTCACCTTCCTGCTGAGGATTTGCAGCCGGTGGCAGAGTAATCGCTGGAATTGGTTTCGGTTTAGCCATAAATAAGGTTTAATGACGGCTAAGCTAAATAGTTTTCTGTTGACCTTTGATTCTATGATACTGTCAACACTCAACACTTAACACTCAAGACTCAACACTCAACACTCAACACTTCATACTCAACACTCATACCAAGTTGGATTCAAAGATAGTCGATTGCTTGGATAGGGAGATAGGGAGATTGGGAAATTGGGAGATTGGGAGATTGGGGGTAGAGAAAGTTTTACCTTTGACCGCAACTTAGTATCAATACTAAACAAACTGATCCTGCTATTAAAGAGCAAATAGTCTCTTGACTCGCTTGCGAACCCAAACTAGAAGATTTTTGTCATCTTCTGCCGCATCCAACAAACCCATTTTCCGCATCTGTTTTTGTCGCTCAGCTAATTCTTCCTGATGCTTGCCTAATTCCTGGACAATAATCTCCGATAGATCTGGATAGTCCTTCAATAGTTGTTTAAAACCTTTATTGTTAATTACAAATAGTAGTGACTCTTCTAACCCTCTAACTGATGCTGTTCTTGGTACGCCTAACATTAACGAAAGTTCGCCAAAAAATTGACCGGCCTGAAGATTATTGAGAGTTTTGTTAATCCTCTCTACAAAGACTTCGACAGAACCAGCTAGGATAATATAAAACGCATCTCCAGGGTCGCCTTCATGAAATAAAATCTCTGAGGCACGTAAGCGCTTTCGGTATCCAATTTCAATTAATTGCCTTAGTTCTAATTCAGTAAAATTTTTAAAATAATCGACCTGCCGCAGTAAGTCACGTAACGCTAAAGGTCTAGGTGTTTTAACTTTGAATGGCTGCTGAGTTGATTGTCCAATATTTTCTTCAATAGTTTCAATATTTTCGCGGTGAATGTCTCTCGCCATCAGGGCTTCAGGGTTGCGCAGCCAAAAATCCCTTTGAGGGAAAGGAATTGAGAGTCCCTGCTGACGTAAATTATATTCAATAATAAAATTCAAAGAACTTCTTATAAAAGGTTCTTGATCAATTCGATTGACCCATACCCGAAGTTCAAAGTTTAAAGAACTATCACCAAACCCTTTAAAAAGAACTCTAGGTGTCGGCTCAGATAAGACGGATGGTTCTAAATAAGCAGATTTTAACAGGACTTCTGTCACTAATACTGGGTCACTATCGTAAGCGACTCCTACAGGTATGTGTATACGGGCTTTATAGCTGTCAAAAGTCCAGTTAAGCATTCGGTTTTCCACCAAATGAGAGTTAGGAACTACTACATCTCCACCCTCCCTTGTCCGGATGATTGTAGACCGCATGGAGACTTCTTTAACATATCCGGATAACCCATCAAATTCAATGAAATCACCAACTCTTATTGTTCGTTCTAAGAGTAATGTCACACCACTGATAAAGTTTTTAGTTATATCCTGTAGTCCAAAACCAATTCCAACCCCTAAGCCACCAGCAATAACGGCTAATGAACCCAATTCAAAGTGATTATTCAGAACAATTACAATGCCTAATATTCCAAATGCGTAACTGATGATTGTAGCGATAACTGCTCGATTAGCTTCGTCAATCCCCATTTGGGGAAGTAGCTCTTGTTTTAGAAAGTTTTTTAGGGTACTAGCCAGAAAAATTACTATCATTAAAGACAGTACTAGCTGTATTATTAATTTAATAGATACTTTAGTATTACCTACTTCAAAAATGGTTAACTTAATTAGATCTAAACCACCTATAAAATATATAATATATACCAATACGATTAAAATTGCATAACTAATTATTTTAGATAAAAATTCTCTTTTATTTGGATCATTAACTAGCTTATTAAGCAGTTTATAATTCAGGAATTTTTTGAAATCTTGAATTATAAATTTAGCAATTAAAAATAAAAAGATTAATTGAAGTATGGTGAAAATAGATACAGGCACTTCTCCTAGTTGGAAGAGAGATTTTTTTAAGAATTTTGGAACTAATTGATCAAGAGGCATAAATAACTGCTTTTCAGCTATGAATCTATATTTATACCACTTAATCTTAGTATTATTTTAGGATTCAGATCTCAGAGTTGCTATTTACCACTTTTCCAGCTGGCAACTCCTAGACCAGTTAAATTCGTTGAACGAGCTACCATGAAGCGCTTTGAGCAACACAACTACTTTTGAGTCAGGCACAAGTAAAAAACCTGACAACAAACCTGACAACAAAGCCTAAAAAGCCATTGCCACACTGACACAATCACTAATCACTACACTAATCAGTACTCAGTACTAGCTTCAAGTTAGCTTCAGAGATTATTACATATTATACCATGTTTGACAATGATGTGACGGTCTCTGTCAAATGTAATCATACCACGGTTATGGAGTTCTCCTAGAGTTTTAGTTACTGTGACCCGAGAGGTGCCGATGGCATTAGCTAGATTCTGATGGGTCATGCGCACACTCAAGCGAGTGCCCTCGGGAACTGGCTCCCCCATTTCCTGTTTCAATAAGAATAATAACTGCTGCAAGCGGTCTTCTACTCGGCGCAGTCCAGCGATCGCTAAAAGTGCTTCTGTCTGTTGTATCCTGTGACCTAGCTGATTCAATAGGGAATGAGATAGATGAGGGCACGCTTCCAATTCAATCATCGAAAACCATTTAAGATGCACTTCGGATAAAGCTTGAGCCTGATAGGTGTCTAGAGCAGCCAACCCAATCCGGAAAGAGGTATCGGGCAATGCCCAACCTAGTAGCACTTCCTCTCCATCAAGGTTAATTTTACTGAGTTGAACAATACCTTGACAGACTTGCCAGATCCCAGGTGCAATCAAAGGAATCATTTCCCCCTTTGAATACCAACGCAGCCGCTGTCGCTGTTTTTGTCCGTCTTGGGATATTCCGTGAAAGGCCTTTTGGATTAGAGGCATTGTTTATAAGTTCTGTAGCTTCTAAAGCTCTATTAAACGCTCTTGATAATGGGTAGGCAAAATAGTTTTGGTTTACCGTTGACTGTTTACCGTCCAGGGTTGACCGTACCATATACTTAAGAGTAAACAGTCAACAGCCAGCATCCTAACTTGATTTCTCCCTACTTAGCTTATATTTCTTCTTAACTGACATCAAAAACCTATACCAGGCTTGTGCTGGTTGGTCGTAAAATGTGAAGATATCCCCATAAGCAACTGTTGCATCCTGATGATGAAGCCAATGCTTTTCTGGAGTAGTAATGCACAAGAAGTTGCAAAGGCGCTCTAGGGTCTGGGGAGTTTTCCACTCCATCACAGAAACATGCCTCCAGATCACATGAAGCTCACCCAAGACTAGTCCCAAGATAGTTCCTAGAGGAGAAATCTGCCAGAACCAAGGCACAAACATCAAATAAGGAAAGGCACCTGCGAAACCATCAAGGATTACCAGGGGGTTCTTAGTTAATACAGCATAGTGAATGAAGCTACGATTCTTACTATGGTGTACTATGGCATGGAATTTACCAAAAATGTGCTCAGGGACATGGTACACAAAAGTAGAAAGAAAATCCCCAAGTAGTAGCTGCACTAAAGCAACCAATAATATCTTAATGATAAACACATCTAACTCCTCTTCGTATGCGCTGATCTTAGTCAACAAACGTTAAGGTTTGTCAAAGAAGAGGTTAAACTTAAATTTATTATTTATTGAAGGTATGCTACTCTAGCAATTCTAAATCATTCTTGGACAATAATCGTTATATTATCTAATAGTTTCAATTAAGCCAATGTTTGAAAATTATGACTTATGACTTCTAGTTTTTCAACTTCATCTAAGTTGTACCACTCCTGAACGACGCGCTACGCTATATAATTTGAATTACTGAATTAATTGATATCCCTTTGCGGTTAATAGTTAATAGTTAATTGTCCCTTAACAATTAAGGAACAACTTTCAATGCTCATTAGTCAAACGAACAGGATATCAATCTGTCTATATATGAGCTATAATTGAATCCAATATCAAGCAGTTTTTTGATTAAAAACCATACTAACTTTAACTAGGGCTTGCTAATTTAATTAGCCATAATTTTAATTAGCTAAATCAAGTCTGTATGGACTTCTCGTTTTAAAAATTACAATTATATCCCACAACTATCAAAGTTTTTTGAGAGGACTGACCCAGTAACGCTACTTTTAGTCCCGTGGCCAGCTAAACATGGTCTAATAGAGAGTAAGAGGAAAAAGGTTAAATGGTAAGAAGAGGAGGATAATTCTAATGCACCAAATTAAGCTGGCTAAGCTAGTAGGAACCCACGGCGTGGGTTCCTACTAAATAAGCGCATTTAGTGCCCAGTTTCAGGTAAGTCCTATTTGAATGACGAATTACCAATTACCAATTACCAATTACCAATTACCAATTACCAATTACCAATTACCAATTACCAATTATCATAAATTACCAATTATCATAAATTACCATAAAAGTTCAATCTTCCATTTCAGTTGACTCAGTTTGATCGGATTGGGTGCTTTCGGCATTTATTAACGTATTATTGAATGAATTGATGTTCCGCTTTCCTTCAGAGGCACGCTTATCCAAAATTGTCTTCAGCCTTGCTGAAGGCATTTCTCCATTAATATGAATCTGAATTTTCGGACCCGAACTAGCTAGACGAATAATCATCCCATCGATAACCGGCATTTGGGTAATCCGCTTGCCATCCATATAGGTGCCATTGGCACCTAAACTGATAATTTCCCAACCATTAGGATTTCGCCGTAGTTCTACATGGTGACGGGAAACTACAGCGCTATAGAGAATAACATGATTATCGGTTGACCGGCCAATCCGAATCACTGATTCTGTTTCAAAGGGCCAACTTTGAACAGGCACAGACTGGAGAGGATGCAGTAGGGTTAGGGTAATCGCCGGTGTCACATCTTTCAAGGATTTTGTCCTCACGGCCTGATACTGTTAACTATCCCCCACCGACACGACGTGGGATTTCCTTGCTTATACAGCCAAAAAGGCTGCCAGAGTTAGTCATATCTGCTTAGATTGGCAAGGACTGACATGCACCCCAATTAAGGCACACCTATATTAATATAGAATTTACTGTAAACAGTGACATACTACCGACGCTGACAAGCACGGTACAGCGCGGGCTTCTTACCAACTCCAGCTATCCCTATCGGGCTTTGCCCGACGCGGGGCGCGTTCGGATACTCGATAAGCTTTATTAACGACACGGGATGCCCCTCCGCGCCGGAACAATACAAAAAGTTCTATCTCCAATGTAGCTGCAGGTGCGACCTGTGGCGAATTTAATTCGCCGACGGAAAGCGCACCTATGGAATTTTACCCATTCACAGATAACTCAAACTATTGAGTCTTTTTTCTGAAGGTCACCCTATATTCCAGGTTTTTCAGGTACAGGCGCGTAGGTGGGGCACTGGTTCCGTTGCATGGGACAGGTATAGCCCTTGTCTAGTAGGTGGTTACAGAGCAGATCGAATACTAAACAGTCCAGACCAAGACAGACCTGTTTCCATAATTCCTAACTTCACTGCAGGAACAACTTTAGTTGTGAAATGTACCCGAACAAAATTGTGAACCACCCAAAACACATCCAGGGTTCAAAGCAAATGTTGACGGGACTTAGCATAGGTATTGGCTCGACGCCTATTGGCACTATTGCGCCGCCGCATCGATGGATTAAATCCATCGATATGATTGGCATTTTTCTCGTGTTCTGGAACCTCTGAGTTTGTTTGCGGATGCTCTGGTACGGGAGCTTGGTACTTCTTGCGAGGACGACCGACCCGCTTTTTGGCTCCCTTATTCAAGAGTCTGACCCGTATGCCTTTGGGCAAGCGTTTGGGTGGACGACCCGGCTTGCCATCACGCACCAATTCATGGCAAATCTCAAACAGCAAGTTACCATAGCGGCGTTCCCCATCTGTAAACAGGCCCTCGGTCTTGGGTTTGCTCTATATAGCAGAAGTCAGAAGTCAGAAGTCAGAAGTCAGAAGTCAAACTCTTGCGCTTACAAAGGGTGTGAGACTTTTGTCATGTCCTAACTGCCCTGGCGACTGCTATAACTTGAACTAACACCTTGATGGCGTGGTTCTTACAGTTGTTGCTCTTTTTGACCACAATGTAATTCCCACAAAAACCGACTGGCTCTATCCATCTCGACGATCGTCCAGCCCTCACTCAGCTTTTGTGGGACGTTTTTGTTGACCAATGTGTACAGTTCATCCCCAACGATTACCAGTTGCAGAAACTGATCAAGCAAGGCGTACAGCATCAATACAGGTTTAAGCCCACCCAAACGTTCTTCCCAATCAATCACCGTTTTCAAGGAAACGTTAAAGGTACGAACCACACGGAGACCCATCCCTTCGCTTCTGGCTTTGAGAATCTCGATAATGCGACTTAAGGGGGTGCGCAGTCCTGCTATGGGGGTGGCGAAGGTCTCACGCTCAGTACGTATCGCACTCAAAGCAATGGTAGATGGTTCGTGTGCCGTTTTGGGTCTCATAGCGGTCGTGGGGTTTAACTTGTGGACTACCACACAACGGACAATTTTGGGATAATAACTCCATTGCTCACCTCTAAGTCGCGACAGGTCAAATCTTACCTATTATCCCTCCTAATTCAGATATAGCAAGACTTTCAACCACCCGCTTAACGGAACCAGTGCCAAACTCCCCCGATAGTAAACTGCCCCGACCTAGCTAGCGCTTTAGGTCGGGGCTTTGTCCGAGATCAATTTTGCACAACCAGCTGTCACACCCACCTAGCACCGGAAACTCAAGAACTTTGGAACAAAAATGTCACTTTATCACCTTTCCCCAAGCTAATGCGATCGCCTGTTCTTAGCCGATGCCGATTGCCTGGTGCTAGAGACGTGTGGTTGACATAAGTGCCATTGGAGCTGCCTACATCTTCAATATAGTAGGTATCCCCCTCCACTCTGATATCCGCGTGAATGCGAGAGACAATGTCTGAGTCAGGAAAACCAGAGACATCAATATCCGGGGGAATTTTATCATTGGGCTTACCCAGATGAATCACCGATATATGCTGCGGTAACTCAATTGTTGTATTGGTTTGCATATGCAGCAGTTGAGCTGAGATTACCTGCAACTGAGTTTGGGCAGTACCTCTATTGGGTACAGGGGGCGGTGGCGGGTTCTCTAAGTCAGCTTCTGGTATTGACGGTGATGGCGAGTTTTGGCTAGATTCTTCCTGAGAAAACCCTAAATTGCCAACGGTAGGTAGCGGCAATGGCAGGGTTTCTAAGTCAGGATTCTGCGGTTGAAATGCTTCTGAGTTGAGGGCTGGATTAACGACCGTAGCTGGCATAGGGGTGGTAGATTCAGCATCATCAGAACTGATAGGATTGGATGCTGGATCGGGGACTTGAGTATTCATAGCCATGGGTATAGGTTCAATAAGTGGGTCTGGGGATACCAAGTCGGGTATCTCTGGGGTAGAGTTTGACCCTGATTTCTCCCCTTTCTCCATATTGGCACCCACATTCAAGTGAAATCCACACTGACCACAGAAGCTTGCGTCAGTCTGAACTGTTGCACCACAGTTAGGACAGCTGGTAGTGGAAGGTAAGGGAGTGTAGCAGGCTTCACATTGGGTAGCCCCTTCCGGATTTTGGTGATTGCAGTTAGGGCAAACAATCATAGAACTTTAATTTATTATTTTTAACAGCTATTATCTAGTTTCAGATAATGTGACGATCATACACTTCCCGATCGGGCAAGTGTAGGCTTAATGCACCTCTTAAGGCTACCAGAACTCCTTTCTCCTTTGGAGACTCTGCGCGAACGAGGTACTATTAGTGATAGAACTATCAATAACTGGATTCCATCATGGCGCGTTTTCTTGTCAGGAACACGTCCTGCCCCACTTGTAATAGACTTGATTGAAGTTACTGTTTCGCACTTCATCGTTCACACTTGACACTTCCGCGCTTGTCAATGTTTCAAATCTTGACCTGCTGATTCATCTAGAAGCCACCAAAGTTCTCCTTGGGGCTGGATCAACCGAGCTGGATAGGTTTGTGGATCAGCTTCGGGGGCAAATATTTGAGCCAAGGCTGCTCTTTTGCCAGCACCAGCAACCAGAAACATAACGCAGTTGGCATGGTTAATCAAGCTCGACGTAAAGGTGATTCGTGGTTGACCATCTTTGTTGCCAACTGTAACTAGTCGGTCTTTTACTTGCAGAGCCTCTGTATGGGGGAATAGGGAGGCAGTATGGCCATCATCACCAATGCCTAACAAAATTACATCAAAGTGAGGAAACTCTCCTACTGGTATGCCAAAAAACTCATACAGTTGAGCTTGATGTTTATCGGCATCAGCAGTGGGACTAGAGCCATCGGTGGGCATGGGGTGAATGTTAGCCTCTGGTATATCGACTTTGTCTAACCAGGCCAGACGAGCCATCCTTTGATTACTATCCGGGTGCTCGGGACTAACATAGCGTTCATCACCCCAAAACACATGAATGTTATTCCAGGCAAGGTCAAAGGTAGCGATCGCTTCGTATAAAGGCTTGGGGGTGCTACCGCCAGCAAGGGCAATGGTACAGCGACCGTTAGCCTGGATTGCTCCTTCGATTTTACTGAGGACAACATCAACAGCTCGCCTAATCAAAGCTTCTTTATCCGGTACAACTTCAACCACTTTGTTCATAAAACCTGTCTGCCGAGGAACACTACATCCACAAGACTACCGTTAATCAGCGATTGTGCGATCGCTTTACCTGATTAAGGAAGAATACCAGGAATTATCCTAACACCTTGATTAGTGGTTAATGGTTAATGGTTAATGGTTAATGGTTAATGGCTAAGGCTGGTGACGCTCACCTAAAATGTAGAGCGCGGGACTTCCCCTCTAAAACTTAACACCAGCTAGGATGTTGGAGTTAGGATTCTTGATTGCCATAGGTTAATATGGGCAAAGCGCCATGGTTGGCCTTCGTGCTATTCTATTTTTACACTTGAGTGAGTACTCCAAAAACTACTCCAAAAACTAGTAAGCCAGTAATTTGAGGAGGAATTAATCATTCAAGTACTAAATTCGATGATTAAGTTAATCTAATAATCGCGCTTCATAGCCCATGAATACTAATTCTGTTTATTCCTCGTTTACTGCTCTGACTCTTAAGGTTGTCGGGGTGATAATGATCGTTTCCTCTCTTTTGGATTACATCATTTTGGCAATTCCCTCACAGGGAGCTAGCCTGTTAAAGCCAGAGTGGCAGTTGAACTTTGCTACCCAAGTTGTTGACCGAGGCATTATCCCTATGGTCGGCATTGGGTTTTTATTTGCTGGATATTGGATTGCTCAAAGTGCTGCTACCGCTACCACACAGCCAAAATCTTCGGTTCAAGATCTCCGATTTTGGGTGCTGTGTCTCTCTAGTTTTCTAGGGTTGGTCTTTTTGCTAATGGTACCCCTACATCTCAATAACCTTCGTTTGCAAAGTTCCCAGGCTCTAGAACAAATTAACCAAAGAGCCAAGACCGCCGAAGTTCAACTGGAAAACCGCACTCAGCAAGTCACTGAACTTCTCAAAAGTCCTCAAGGTATAGCCCAGGTAGAAAAGAGACTCGCCGATTTAGATGCAGCCATTAAAAGTGGTAGGATTCCAGCACAACAGCTTGAGCAAGCCAAAGCTCAGGCTAACAGAGTTAGACAACAATTGCAGGCAATAAAGGAAAACCCTGACGTACTCAATCAAGAAGCAGAGCAGAATATTAACCAAATCCGTAGTCAGAAACTTCAACTAGAGAAACGAGCCACCACTGAAGCTTTCAAACTGGGCATTAAAACTGGTCTGAGTAGCTTACTCCTAGCAATTGGCTATATTGCCATTGGCTGGACCGGATTGCGCGGGTTGGGAAGTACACCAGTAACCCGTCGTGGACAAGCTTAGTAGGGTAGAGACTTTTAACCCTGACCAGATTTTTGATGATGATCCCCAAGACATGTTCTCGATCTATATCCTGACCTACAACGAAGAACTAGATATTGCTGCTTGTATCGAGTCAGCCCTACTATCGGACGATGTGATGATCGTAGATTCAATCAGTAGCGATCGCACTGTAGAAATTGCTAGTCAGTATCCGGTGCGAGTTGTGCAGCACGCCTTTGAAAGTCACGGACGTCAGCGCACCTGGATGCTCAAGGAAGTCCCCACCAAGTACGAATGGGTCTATATCCTTGAAGCTGATGAACGCATGACCCCTGAGTTATTTGCCGAATGCCAGGGAGCAATACAAGGACAGGAGCATGTGGCTTATTACGTTGCTGAGCGGGTCATGTTCATGAATCGGTGGATTCGCTACTCTACTCAGTATCCCCGTTACCAACTACGGCTGTTTCGTAAGGACAATGTTTGGTTTGATGATTATGGTCATACGGAACGGGAAGTATGTGATGGACCGACTGGTTTCATCAAAGAAACATATCCTCACTACACCAACAGTAAGGGATTTACCCGCTGGATTGATAAACACAATCGCTACTCTAGCGACGAAGCCCTCGAAACCTTGCGCCAGTTGGACCAAGGAACTGTTCAGTGGGCAGACCTATTTTTTGGGCGTTCGGAAGTAGAAAGACGCCGTGCCCTCAAAAACTTGTCCTTACGCTTGCCCTGGCGACCTGTATTGCGTTTTATATACATGTATTTCCTACTGGGAGGCTTCCTGGATGGTCAAGCCGGGTTTACCTGGTGTACCTTACAAGCATTTTATGAGTATCTGATATTGGTCAAACTTTGGGAACTCAAGCATCCCATGCACCCTCCCAGTAGCCGTGTCATGTCCTCAACTTCCCAAGGCTCAAAAGACTCTGATGCTACCCAGGTCACTTCATCCTCATCCTAGTAGTCTTGATGTCAGATTAGGGTAGAATCAAAGAGATTACTATACCATTGGCTAACTAACTGAATTGGCTAACTAACTGATAAATCAAACATTTCATAGTAAAACTGGGTAGCAGCAATCCCCGCGTCTAATCACCGGTGAGTGTCAATTCCGATTCTCTATCTTTGTTAATCTATCTCTGGTAATATGTAAAGAATAATACCGATTGATCTGGTCAAAGGGAAAAAGCTGGTCTGATGTTAGTTCATGCCAGTAATAACCCTATAGCTAGTGCTGGGTAAAATCTAGTCATGGGTATAACGCCCTAATGGCATCATATTGTCACCCATTAACTAGCGCCAGACTTTGGAAGTGGTATTCTAGATTGATCCGAACGGGCTACCGTTTTGTGGCAGTATCTAGAAACCAGATTTGGAGTAGCTAAAGCCAACTCCAAACTCTAGAACGGGAAGGTAAAACAGGTGTAATTCCACCGTTAAAACTTACCCAACTATCGAGATAAGCTAATAGGCGCAGCGTAGATTTTTCCGATGATATAGCTTCCCATGGGTGAAAGCAACCCAACTTTCCTCCCACTCCACCTACTGCAAAATCAGTGTCTATTGGTGTAGAATAACTGAGTTCGTTCCCGTAGCGTGCGCCTATGCCCAATCTAACCAACTATCAGACCATTGAGGAGTCTAAAGTCAGGAGCTTCGATTCAGACTAATTGATTGTCAAGGAACTTTTCCGATAAATTGGCGAAAGAATCCAATAATATTCTGTATAGTGCCACTAACATCGCTGAATTATTATGATGAAAACTGAATTCTTTATCCTGTATCCTCCTCATAAGGGAGTAAATTGATTAGATTGCCCATTGCCCATGGGCGCACGCTACGGGAACGGCGCACGCTACGGAAACTGAGGTATACTAGTGTATAACGGCTATAGCCACCTTGGCATTTTTTCACCCACTCCAAAAAAAAGTGGCTAGAACAAGTTGGGAGAGTAGTTGTGATTTAGGTGGCTAGTAAAAAATTTTATTCAGTTATTAAAAGGAGAATCTGTGCTCTGTGTTCGAGGGCTTGAAGCAGGATCTAAAAAATGACCTAATTGCGGGGATTCTAGTGGTAATTCCCCTGGCTACCACAATCTGGCTGACGATTACAATCGCCAACTGGGTGATAAATTTTTTAACTAGAATTCCCAAACAAATTAACCCTTTTGATAATCTCAACCCTATCTTAGTAAATCTGCTAAATTTAGCAGTGGGACTGACAGTCCCACTACTATTTATTATGCTGATTGGCTTGATGGCACGCAACATTGTTGGACGGTGGTTGCTAGATTTGGGTGAGAAAATATTGCAAGCGATTCCCTTAGCTGGCTCAGTATACAAAACCCTTAAACAGATTTTGGAAACCCTTTTACAGGATTCTAAAACTAAGTTTAGTCGGGTGATTTTGGTAGAGTATCCTCGCCAAGGAGTCTGGGCGATAGCGTTCGTCACCGGTGTTGTGAGTGCACAACTCCAATCCCACATGAATCGTCCGATGTTGAGCGTTTTCATACCTACTACTCCTAATCCCACCAGTGGCTGGTATGCTATGGTTCCTGAAGAGGAAGTCATTAATCTTTCGATGTCCATCGAAGATGCCTTTAAAGTATTGCTCTCAGGTGGAATTGTTAGCCCAGATAGCCCTGCAATCCCAATTAACCTACAGCAGCCTCCTGAAAAGCAACCATTGGAAGAACCTTTGCCTGAGATGATACAGCAGGTTTTGCCAACAGAAGAAACCTAATCTTTTTGGGTAAAAGGACAAAATTAACTAAGGACAAACAATGCAACCTCGCAGAATGGCCCGTGAACTGGCTCTTTTGAGCATCTCTCAGATGCCCAACTCACCAGAGCGGTTGGATACACAACAACTGAATAATCTGGTGCTGGCGGCTGTTCGTACCCTGACTGGAGAAATTCAAGAGGCTTTAGAAACGGCGGCGGCTGAACTGAAACGGGGTAGCGATCGCATTCTCGAAAGTGAAACTCGCGCTACTGATGTACGTAGTGCTAGAGCAATGGTAACGGATGCAATTGAGTTAACCGAGAAAGCGATCAATCACTTGGGAAGTGCGGTAGAGATTCCCGAAATTGTCCAGTTGTCTAATACGGCTGAAGTCCGTAGCTATACCCTAGAAATTATCAAAGCTGTCAGTCGTAGACAGCTTGAGATTGATCAGATGTTGAACCAATCCCTGAAAGATTGGCAACTGAAGCGCTTACCTCGTATTGACCGGGATATTCTGCGGATGGCTGTGGCGGAAATTGCGTTTTTAGGTATCCCAGACCGAGTCGCAATTAATGAAGCAGTGGAACTGGCTAAACGCTACAGTGATGAAGAGGGACACCGTTTTATTAATGGTGTCTTGCGTCGTGCCAATGACTTGATTAAAACTCAAGCTCTACCACAATAGCGGAGGGAGTAGGGAGTAGGGAGTAGGGAGTAGGGAGTAGAGAGGAGGAGTATCGGGAATAGACTAAAATTAGCCTAATAGGCCAGGCTAGATCACAAAATTAAGAATATTAAGTCAAATATCGATAAAATTAAGGGAAAAGGTTAGGGATTAGCCTAGGGCTAAGCACTCAAAACCTAAATCAAATATTGAATATATATAGTTAATTGACGCCATAGTCAAGTAAGGGTAATGGTCTTTAATTGGTTCCACCGAAAGTCTGATGCTAGTGCAGAGTCTGCTGAGAAAAAGGACTCTGATACATCTCAAGTAGAATCGGAACAAAAGGCAACAGAGCAACAACCAATAGACCAAGCTGATTCTAAATCTGTCGAAGAGTCATCCTCAGCAGCAGCTGATGATTACCTGAGTTGGGCAAAAGCTGCCTACAAAAATATTCAGAAGCAACAAGTAGATCAATCTCCAGAGGAAGACACTACTGAAAGTAAGCCAGTAGATGATACAACGGCTCAGCCAGCAGCAACGGCTAAACCGGAAAAACCTCAAGAATCTCAGGAGACTGAATCTCTAGCGGCTGAAACATCCGAAGCGTCTACTGAATCTCCAGCGGCTGAAACATTGGAAGTGTCTGAGGAAACTGACACTACAGAAGTCGCTGAGATAGGTCAGATAGCTGTTGAAGAAGAATCACAAGCACAATCACAAGCACAATCACAAGTAGAATCACAAGTAGAATCACAAGTAGAAGAGTCTACAGTTAGTGAAGCTTCGGTAGATACTGCTGAAACGGTGGAACCAGTAACCGAGCAATCCTCTGATCAGATGGTAGAGGAGGTAGTATCAACACCATCGGATTTAGAATCTAATCATGACTCATCTATAGGTATGACCTTGGTTGAGAATAAACCAATCCCTGAGTCAGATAGCTTGACAACTGATATAGCTCCATCAGCTGAGACAACAGAGGAAGAAACGCCTGCTTCTGGCCCAAGCTGGGCGCGTCGAGCAAGTGCTAACCGACTAGCACGGCTGGAACGTCTTAAGGAAACAGCTATTGAGACCCCTGAACCGGAACCCGAAGTGGCAACTGTGATCGAAGAGGATGAAGGGGAAGCAGAGATAGATCAAGATATGCTGGGTCTGGCCTTTGATGATGGGTTCTTGTGGTCAGCAGAAGTGTTGGCATCTCAAGGAAGAAGTCCTGAGGATATCTCGATCGAGGAAATTAGCTGGCTCAAGCAACTGCGTCAGGGATTGGGCAAAACTCGTCGTAGCTTGATTAACCAAATAAAGGCGATTGTGGGTCAAGGCCCGTTGAATCAAGACGCGGTAATGGAGATTGAGTCGCTGCTGCTACAAGCAGATGTAGGAATTGAGGCCACTGACTATATTATTGATACTCTACAAGCTAAGTTGCGGGAGGAGTCTCTACCAGCAGAAAAAGCGATCGCATATCTCAAACAAATCATCAGAGATTTGCTAGAGCAACCTTACAGTAACAATTACAGTCGGATCTTTGCTCCAGAAAACGATACCTTGAATATCTGGCTGATGACTGGAGTCAATGGTGCTGGTAAAACTACTACTATTGGTAAACTCGCTAACTTAGGTCAGAAGTCAGGCTACCGTTGTTTAATTGCAGCAGCAGATACCTTTCGAGCTGCTGCAGTGGAACAAGTTAAGATTTGGGGAGAGCGCAGTGGTACTGAAGTGATTGCTAATCCTGGTAAGAATACTGATCCAGCTGCTGTTGTGTTTGATGGTATTAGTGCTGCCCAATCTAGAAATACCGAATTACTGTTGGTGGATACAGCAGGACGATTGCAAAATAAGAAAAATCTAATGGAGGAATTGGCGAAAATTCGGCGAATTGTTGCTAAAAAAGCCCCAGATGCCAAAGTTGAATCGTTGCTAGTGCTGGATGCTACTTTGGGTCAAAATGGTTTACGTCAAGCACAAGTCTTCTCAGAGGCGGCAAAACTGAGTGGAGTGGTATTGACAAAATTGGATGGAAGTGCCAAAGGTGGTGTCGCTTTAGCAGTAGTGCGGGAACTGGGTTTACCGATTCGCTTTATTGGTGCAGGGGAAGGGATTGAAGATTTACGGCCTTTCTCTAGTTATGAATTTGTGGAAGCTTTGCTTAGTGGCTAAGCTGGTCTTGACAGCAAGGGAGTAGGGAGTCGGGAGTCGGGAGTCGGGAGTCGGGAGTCGGGAGTCGGGAGTCGGGAGTCGGGAGTCGGGAGTCGGGAGTCGGGAGTCGGGAGTCGGGAGTCGGGAGTCGGGAGCAGAGGGATAGGGTTTGACGGTTTTGCTTCGTTTTGCTTCTCACTGAATAATATCCAATATAAATGGACAACAGTTTAGTAATGTAATGACTAAGTTGTCCATACTTATTATGGAAGCAAAAAAATATAATTGCTAAAAAACGCGATCGCTAAAGTCTCCCTCATCAAGGATAAGCCAGCTTCTGGTTGATTCGATTTGAATGCGATTGGCCTAAGGTCACGCTACGCTATCGCAAATTCCCCATCAAGCCGATATTACTTCAAAATCAGAAATCGTCTCAATCCAGACCCGTGCTCCACACTTGAGGGGATCATCTGGACGATACATCACCCGACAGGGGCCATTGACCTCTACCGTATGACCGTAAACATTTTTAGAGCCTCGCTTCACCGTAATCACAGGATTACGCTCTCCGGTCTTGAGATTTTGGCGAATGACTTTCTGATTAACGTGGATCACAGCCTTAGTGTACTCTGTACGCTTTGACCAGTTCCGTTTTGGTCCGCGAGTGCCAGGAGTCACCACCGGCATGCCATCAAACAAAGGAATTACCCAAGTTCTACCCACCTTATAAGCGCCTTTAACTCTGCCCTTACCCAGAAGGTAACGGACGCGAGTGGCGGAAACACCGAGTAATTCAGCGGCTTGTGCGGTAGAAATCATCATGGGTCGTAAACCATTGCTTTAACGATATTATTACTTTAACACACTTTTTCGGAAAATGCCAGGGCATGGTAAAACTATTGCACTGTCACAATTTAAAAGAGAAACGAATGGGATGAGTGGGTGTAGCAAGTTAAACAGGATAAGAGGGTGCTAAAAACTATTGCATTGTCGCAATTTCTAATCATGTGGGATGTATGGGATGTGTAGAGATTGTAGGATGATTAGGATAAAAGGGTTATATAAAACTATTGCATTGTCGCAATTTCTAATTCTGTGGGATGTATGGGATGTGTAGAGATTGTAGGATGATTAGGATAAAAGGGTTCTATAAAACTATTGCATTATCGAAATATCAGCTCTGGCCTGTTGCCTGTTGCGTAAGCTATCAGCTATCAGCTATCAGCTATCAGTCATCAGCTTTTGAATAAAACAGGTAAGCATTTTTTTATCTGAGTTAGGGAAAGCTGACCGCTGACCGCTGACCGCTGACCGCTGACCGCTGACGGCTGACGGCTGAATGGTTACCCTGTTGCCTTTGTTATGGAAATGCGATTGACCGTAGGTCACGCTACGGGAACGCTTTCCTGGAACCCTTTGTTACTCGACCATAGGGAATGCGATCGCTTTTTCTATTCTCTCCTATGCACATTTTTGCTTTTTTGTCAATTCATAAGTCTTAAAATTTATCGATTGTTTCAGGGACATTAGGGTTTTCAAATGAGATGTAAACAGAGAATTGCTCTAACCGGAAACAAGAAACAGCTGAAAGAGAATATTAGCAAAGGACTCCGGGATTTTTTGATGTGATCAGAAATCCGCCTTAGTGTTCATGACCTATTTGGAAAGGGGTTATTTCCTCTGATGAAAGAATAAAAGATTAGATTAAAATTGTCTCTAGTTGGTTCCTCTTGTTCCGGATTGTGGTATAGTATTATCAAATAAACTATACTCAAAGTAAATAATCTTAAAAATATAGCTATTTGTTATGGTTTGGCTAGACAAGTTGTTGTTACCCCAATTACAACCCTGATAGCTCATCATACTAGATAATCAGATAATACTAATTTTTATAAGTTTATAGTCTGGTAAATTTACGGATTTGATTGAAAAGGCGGGTTGTTAACTTCTCTAACTTCCCCCTTATCAATCGAAGCTGTAGATGCAGCTTGCCAGTAACTTAATCAATAATTGTGTGATTGTGGCTTGTGCTATACGGGTATATCTCGTTTTTGCTGTTTGACACGGTGGTGCGTTACGGGCAGCAACATAACCCTGGCTACGAGGCAGAAAATGATCGCCCCCCTAACGCACCCTACACAAGATTTTCAAATATGAGTAACTTTGTCAATGTAAAGAGAGCTGAAGTCAATGACCGATGAAAACATTCCGCTACCGAATCCCCAAGAAGCTGAGACTTTATTGGCTGACCTATTTGAGCAAGTGAAAAAATGGGAAAGTCCCCTGGATGAAAGTACAAAGCTTGGTGTAGGTGGAACCGCCGTTAAAAACTTGCAGGAAAGTAGAGTTATCTTTGGCAATCCTAGGGATAAGTTGATATTACTTACCGAAGACCTATTTGAAGAAACTGAAGAGGGATTGACCAATATTTATCGACAGCAAATGCGTGATGCATTTGATTTCTATTACATGACTGTGACTGTCGATTTGCGTCCTAAACCAGGGGTTATATTTTGGCGATTATGCTGTGAGCTTGACTTCAGTCCCAAAGGAGAAAAAGAGCCCATCGTTCAGTCTATTTTCCCCAAAAGCCAATGGCGACCTGTGATGAACTTCGGGGTGGGCATGAATTTAGGTATCAATAGCAATCTTGATTGGAGTATCGGGATTGATAGCACTGAACTAGCCGAATTTACAACTATTCCTGCGGAGCTCAAAGCTAATGTAGGAAATAAGAACGAACTCAAAGCATTCATTGTCATTCCTGAGTATGCTTACGAAGCTGGTCACTTTGAAATTATTTCCCAAGGTGAAGGTAACTCAAGGTGTTACTGGCGGATTGAAGAGCCGGAAATCCAAAAAATACTGACAGTCCAATTTGCAATTGTCTTTAAAGTGCCTAAGGAAATAAAGTCTATTAATTTGCGCGGGATCGCCTGGGGTGAGCCGGATATGAACTGGTTAACTGCTGATATCCGTGATGTTTTCAGCGATCTGGCAGATAGATTAAAAACCTTAATACGAAATAAGAATAAGGCAGCAATTAAATTCAGTCGTAGTGAGGTCAAGGAATGGATATTGAAGCTACCGAAAGCTAATCTTCAACAGGATTTAGCGACTTAAATCGGGTGCATCTTTTGGTTGTAAATCTATGGTAAGCTATCAGCATTCAGCTATCAGCATTCAGCTATCAGCATTCAGCTATCAGTTATCAACTATAAGCTTATGCGTCACAGCGTCGAAGCCTGTGCCACGCTTTTGAATAAAATCGGCTGACGGCTGAAGGCTGTTCGCGTAGCGTGCGCGTAGCACATAGGCTGAAGGCTGACCGCTGACCGCTGACCGCTGACCGCACCTCAAGTAGCGTGCGCGTAGCGCGTATGCTTACCCATTCATCAGCTTTATCTGATCAGAAAGTTATGACTAGAGCCTACTACACCTATCGCATCTACCTGATCAATTATTATACAGTGGGGGTTGAAAAGAAAGAACCTGGAAAGCACCATAATCCAATCTTTACAGCATTTCGCTATCAGGATAAGATCACCCCAGAAGTCAAGAAGCTGATCGAGGAGGTTCATAAAAACGGACCCAAGGATGCTAACCAGTCTAGGTTACTCGGAGAAGCCTTGTTTGATGCCTTGTTTGATGATCGACTTTGCGATGATTTTGTTACTTTTTATCACGAAGTTGTTCACAAGCAAAAGCAACTGCTACGGGTAGAACTAGATATAGACGAGCAAAATATCCCTGAAGTGGCAGCGTTCCCGTGGGAATTTATGTGTTTGCCTCAGAGGAAGAACTTAAGAACAATGTGGTTCGCTACTGCACCTCGCTTGGTCTTCTCGCGCTTTTGCTCACAGCCGATTTCAGCATCACCGATTCAGTTAGGCGCAAATGAAAAAATGCGGATTGCCTTAGTTGTCTCTGCACCCACAAATTTGAATCCAGTTGCCTACGAGGAAGTACAGGCGGAGATAGAGACACTAGCCGAGGCACAACCAGAGCAGGTGGAATTGTTACCAGTCGTGAATCCAGCTAGCCGCAGTGCTATTGATAACATTCTGAAGGAAGAGCCCCACATTTTCCATTTCATCGGTCATGGTCGTTTTCAGAATGAAAATGGTGAAATTGCCTTGGTGGATCAATTAAATGAGGCAGAGTGGATTAGCGCCAATCGCTTTAGTGAACTATTGAATCGCCATCGACCTGGAATTATTGTGTTGCAGGCATGTCAGGGAGCAATGGAGTCTACATCGAAACCATCTGTAGGGCTAGCTTCCAAGGTTGTGCAGCAAATTATTCCTGTACTCGTGGCAATGCAGTATCCCGTGTCTAACAGCACAGCTAGCCGATTTGCCTGCCACTTTTATAAACAATTAGCTCAAGGGAAGTCAGCAGATATAGCAGTACAGGAAGGACGACGAGAAATTAGTCTCCATGACTCAACAGGGTATTGGAAACGGGATTTTGCGACACCTGTGATTTTCATGCAAGTGCAAGATGCTCAATTAATTCAACGTCCAATTGAGTCAGGATTTCAACGTCTAAATCAGCCAGTTGTGCTAGACAAGCCAAGCCATAAACAGCTCCATGTAAAGGATGCTCGCCAATCACAAGGGGTCAAACGAGCGCTGTTGATTGGAGTCAGTAAATATGGAAAGGGGTTAAAGCCACTACCTGGCGCAACCAAAGATTTAGAGGAAATCAAAGGAATACTGGATTCCCCACAACTGGGAAATTTTGTTGATGTCAAAGCTCTCAGCAATCCTAATCGACAGGAAATGGAGGAGGCTATTGAAGAGTTATTCGCTAGTTCTACAAAAGATGATATGGTGTTACTGTTCTTTTCAGGTCACGGTGTCAAAGATAGCAGCAATCAACTGTATTTAACAACTCGTATTACTCGTAAGAATTCACAGGGGGAACTAGTTAGGACAACAGCCGTTTCTGCTAGGGCTATCCATAACATTATGAATGGTAGCCGCTCCAAGCGACAAGTCGTTATCCTCGACTGCTGCTTTAGTGCAGCTTTTCGTAAGGGCCTACTGGTTAAAGATGATCGCTCCGTCGATCTTCAAAATCAATTAGGAGGAGAAGGGCGTGCTATTCTCGCCTCTTCAACTGACTATTCCTTTAGTCAATTGGACAAACAGCTCTCAATTTACACTCAGTATTTGGTACAAGGCATTGAAACGGGAGAAGCTGATTTGAATGGGGATAGGGTGATTTCTCTGGATGAGTTACATGAGTACATCGAAAATAAGATTAGAGAAACCCTTCCTGTCATGACTCCTAAAATCTATACTGATCAGGAAGGTTCTAAAATTCAAATTGCTAATGCACCAAGGGATTATAGCCTTGTTTCAGATACGCCTTTAGTTAGCCCAGAGGGGATAAAGGCAAGTTCAAAAGCAGATAGTTTGATAATACTTAGCTTACCTAAAAAAATGCTATCAAAGCGTGTTATAGTTATTGTTGTTTTGGCTTCGGTCTTGATCGGTGTGGCTTATTTAGTTAAAGAATACCTGTATTGTAAAGATATATTGGAAAGATGGGGTAAAGGTGAACCTTCGGTTATAAAGCGTGTAGATAATGACCCTGGGCTTAGAAAGCGATGTAAGATGTAAGGGAGTAGGGGTTAAGTTTGGTGCAGAATAACGTTAATTTTATGATTCTTATCTGAGGGGGTGACATAAGTCCTAAAAAAGCTAAGTATATTAAGGCTTTGAGGCCAATGAGCTCAGGGAAGATACAGTTCCAAATTAACCCTCCTTTCATTTTCTGGAAGCTCAAACCCTTATAACTACGTTATAACTACGTCCGATGTCAGGCCAAAGCAGCATGTATGTTTTTGTAAATTATGCGCTGAAATTACTACCCAGTAAGGATTTCATCTGGGAGCATGTCACCCCCCCAGGATTCTTATCGTTGACGAGTTATAAAAGTTTTGGCTTGATCTGAGCATTCTAAGTATTCTTTATTAATAAAGAATCCATAATTACCATCTACTTTGTATTGCATAAAAGTGTTATGAGTATCTGTGAAAAATCCTTGATTTTCAAGCTCCTCTCCTGGGTTCATGCAGTCATAAAATTCATATAGAGAATTATTTGTATCATTTATTTTTTTTCGACGTACTGGTACCTGATTTGTTGCTTTACAGTTCTTATTATTACCCTTAATAGTAGAATCATTAACTGATTGTGAATTATACTGACCAACAGCTGTTGTAACTATACCGAGCAGGAGAATAATGCTTACTCCAATAAGAACAAGGTAATTTAAAATTTTTCCTTTCATGACAAAGAGAATAGTAATGGTTGACTACTATACTCTTCGCTAGCTCTAAATTGAATCAGGATATTTTACTAAGAAACCAAGAAATATATCCAAAAATTCATGAAATGGCGGTAAACTCGTATAAAACAGTGTTTTACACTACTCAATGTTTATGGTAAGTTAATTCTTTGGTTGAGGAAAAAGGCAAGAGGCAAAAGGCAAGAGGCAAAAGGCAAAAGGCAAAAGGCAAAAGGGGACTTACGCCACATTGACTGGTTTGATGGGATTGGCAGTAGGTCACGCTACGGGATTGGCCTACTGCCACCCTACGCGATCAAGCGAAGCTTCCGCGCTTATGCGATCGCAAAAGAACACTTTGTGATTGATCGATGTGAATGCGATCGCAAAAAGACACCTTGTGATTAATTTGATGTGAATGGGATTGGCCTACTGCCACCCTACGCGATTGACCGTAGGTCACGCTACGCGAACGCATTCACATCCCATCAAGCTGAAATCACTTCAAAATCAGAAATCGTCTCAATCCACACCCGTGCTCCACACTTGAGGGGATCATCTGGACGATACATCACCCGACACGGGCCATTGACCTCCACCGTATGAGCGTAAACATTTTTAGTGCCTCGCTTCACCGTAATTACAGGATTACGCTCCCCGGTCTTGAGATTTTGGCGAATCACTTTCTGATTAACGTGGATCACAGCCTTAGTGTACTCTGTGCGCTTTGACCAGTTCCGTTTTGGTCCGCGAGTGCCAGGGGTGACCACCGGCATACCATCAAACAAAGGAATCACCCAAGTTCTACCCACCTTATAAGCGCCTTTAACTCTGCCTTTGCCCAGAAGGTAACGGACGCGAGTGGCGGAAACACCAAGTAATTCAGCGGCTTGTGCGGTGGAAATCATCATGGGTCGTAAACCATTGCTTTAACGATATTACTACTTTAACACACTTTTTCGGAAAAGGCAAGGATATAGTAAAACTATTGCATTATCGCTATTTCAGGGCTTGTGGTAGGTTTGGGATATTTAGGATATTTGGTAGTATTGGGAGGTTTGGGAGTGCTGAAAAACTATTGCATTGTCACAATCTCAAGCAGTAGGGGCAACTGGGATTAGTGGGATTAGTGAGAGGAGTGAGATAAAAGTGTTATCAAAAACTATTGCATTTTCACAATTAAATGCTAATACCAAGTTGCGTGGCCAACGGCTGAATACTTACTTAAAAAAAATCAAAAATAATTATTTCCAGATCCGCTGTTTCCTATTTCCTACTCCCTTTGCTAAAAACTAATTGTTAAAATCGTTGATAACAAAATTTTTGGCCGAAACCTTACTTAGTCAGGGATTATCTAAAAAATCTCTAGGCTCAAGGTTAATAAAAAACTAAAAAAATTAAGTTAATATTAAATCTAGGTTAACTTTACAAAATATTTATACCCTACTCAGATAAAATTACACTAAAAATTTACAGCGACTTCAAAAACAAGCTTTAACCAAACCTTATAATTATGTTTATATAATTACAATCAAAATTTAACCTGGAAATGAAAACCTTACTAAGGGAGGTCAGCCAGTTTCAATCATCACGTAAACCTAGGCCAAGGCGATTTAAGGTTGGCAACAATTACGTACTAGGTGATAGCTGAAAGCTGAAATGCTGACACAATTTAGCTAGTTTCTGTGCTTCTAAGTCTCTAGATATAAAAACGCTAAATTCGAGAGTTTTAGTCTCGTTGATTCCAGGATTTTATGAAATTAAAAGGATTTGCATCTTTACCAGCTGATACCTTTGCAGAGGGACCCCAGTCTGGTGCAGACAATGGCAACGGTGAACCGATTTCTGCCAATGGTCGCACCGGTCCGTTTGATGGACAACCTGTTCAAGGCTTTAGTGGTGTTCAGTTTGCTCCTAGTGGGGGTGGCTCTTTTTGGTTTCTATCAGATAACGGTTTTGGAGCCCAAGAGAATAGTGCGGATTACCTACTCAGACTCTATCAAGTTAATCCTGATTTCAAGGGTGCAGAGGATGGAGATGGTAGTGTAGAGATTGAAGGCTTTGTTCAACTGTCTGACCCTGATGGCAAAATTCCTTTCAAGATTGTCAACGAAGACAGTAGCGGACGCTTTCTGACCGGGGCGGATTTTGATATCGAGTCTTTTGTGATTGATGCTAAGGGCGATATCTGGATTGGTGACGAATTCGGTCCGTTTATACTTCACTTCGATAGCACTGGTAAACTGCTCGAAGCCCCTATTTCTACTCCCAATATCCCCGGGAATACCACAGGGGAATTTGTGCGATCGCCTCAAAACCCAGATTTACAATTCAATAGCCTCAATGGTGATCCTCCTCTAGTGATTGCACACCGGGGTGCTAGCGGTGAGCGTCCAGAGCATACCTTAGAAGCTTACGCTCTTGCCATTGAACAAGGGGCTGATTTCATTGAGCCTGACCTAGTAATCACCAAAGACGGTGTCTTGATTGCTCGTCACGAACCGTTGCTAGATGACACCACTAACGTAGCTGATGTATTTGGTGAAGACCGCAAGTCCACCAAACTGCTGGATGGTGAAGAAATTACTGGTTACTTTGCTGAAGATTTTACCTTAGCAGAAATCAAGCAACTGCGTGCTGTTCAGTCTCGTGACTTCCGTAGTGATGAGTTCGATGGTCAGTTTGAAATTCCCACTTTCAAAGAGGTTATCGAACTACTCCAGCAGGTAGAAGCGGAAACTGGTAAAAAAATCGGTATCTATCCTGAAACCAAGCATCCTACATTCTTCGATGACCAAGGCTTATCCCTAGAAGAGCCTTTAATCGCAACCCTACAAGAAACTGGTTTTACCGACCCCAGCCGGATTTTCATCCAATCCTTTGAAGTAGCTAACCTGATTGATTTACAAAATAACTTGCTACCTGCGGCTGGATTAGAAAACTTACCCTTAGTACAACTCTACGGAGACGTAGACGATCAATTCCTCAATGCTGGTGGTGGCGGTTTTTCTGCTCCCTACGATATTGTTGCTAATTTCAGCAAACCTGACTTTACCGCAGAAGAGGCTCGGGCTACCTACGGCGATTTAGTTGACATTGTTCCCGACTTTGGTGCTGATGTCACTGGTGATGGTATTCCCGATACCACTTACCAAGATTTAGCCACTCAGACAGTCTTTGACTACATTGGCGCTAACTACGCTGAGGGTGTTGGTCCTTGGAAAAACAGCTTTTTGCTGCGGGAATCGATCGATACTCCTGTTGATGGCAATGGTGATGGCATTGCTGAAATCACTACCCAGCTCACTGGTGAAGTTCGTCCCTTCATCGACTGGGCTCATGATGCAGGTCTACAGATTCACCCCTACACCCTGCGTAATGAAGAGCGCTTCCTAACTCTCAACCCTGATGGTACCCCTCAAAGCCCAGAGGATGAGTTCCGTCAATTGATTGAGCTTGGAGTAGATGGTTTCTTTACAGACTTCCCAGAAACTGGAAGAATTGTAGTTGACCAAGAAACAATACTGCCTAATCTATCTCGGTCTCGCGGATTTGAGGGCATGGCATTTAGCCCTGACCGCACCACCTTGTATCCCCTACTCGAAGGTGTAGTAGATGGGGACCCAGAGGATGCTCTACGCATCTATGAGTTTGATGTTGCTTCCAGTGAGTACCAAGGTCTGGTAGGATTTTACCGTACCGATGTTCCCGGTCATCCGATTGGGGATTTTACCCCCATCAATGACAACGAGTTCTTAGTCATAGAGCGGGATGGTAAGCAAGGAGCGGAGGCTCAGTTCAAGAAAATCTTTAAGATTGACTTGTCTGAGATTGATGAAAATGGCTTTGTTGCCAAAGAGGAAGTAGTTGACTTGCTCAACATTCCTGACCCAGATGATCTGAACGGGGATGGGGAACTCACTTTTACCTTCCCATTTGTCACTATCGAAGATGTATTGGTGATTGATCAGAACACGATCTTAGTTGCCAATGACAACAACTATCCCTTCTCCGTAGGACGGGGTCCGGATATTGATAATAACGAAGTTATTCTGATCGAATTAGATCAGCCCCTGGATGTAGATCCTTTATTAGGTCTTCCAGCCCCCAACTTTATCTCAGGTACTCCAGATAGTGATGAAATTGTTGGCGAGTTAGGTAACGATTTCATTACTGCTGGTGAAGGCAATGATACCGTTGATGGCGGTCTGGGCAATGACCTGATTCAGGGTGAAGCTGGAGATGATGTATTACAGGGAGACTTTGCTGATAGCACCATTGGCGGAGATGACGTTATCTTCGGTGGCTTAGGCAATGACCGGATTAACGGCAATCTCGGCAATGACAAACTCTACGGTGGTGCAGGAGATGACTTTATCTTCGGTAATGAAGGTGATGACTTAATCCGAGGTGGATTAGGTAATGACTTCTTGACTGGTGATGACTCTTCTGGTATTAGCGGTAGTGATACCTTTGTCTTAGCTGCTGGGGAAGGTACAGATTTCATTCTCGATTTCCAGGCAGGCGTTGACCTAATTGGTTTAGCTGATGGTTTGACCTTTGGTCAGTTATCCATTGAACAAGATTCGCAAAATGCTCGCATTAGTTTGGAGAATCAACTATTAGCAACTTTTGCGATCGCTAATCCTCTAACAGAGGCTGATTTCACGATCATCTAATCCGTTGTAAAACCGGGTAATTAAAGGATTACCCGGTTTTTATTATTTGGTAATACGCAATACTGCGTGGGTTAAGGATCCCCCTCCCGTCCCCCTTAATAAGGGGGAAGCCAGAGGAGCCATAGCTATTGTTCCCCCCTTGCTAAGGGGGGTTAGGGGGGATCTCCAGGAATTGAACTTCCAAAACCGACGCAGTATTGAGGTAACTAAGTTGATAACTGAAGTGCTCGAACTTTAGGTATAAAAATAATTAATATGTCTAATCTTAACCTTCGCTTTTCTAGCTTTAATGCTTCTTTAAATCGCTCCAATCAAGGGGATTTAATTCAAGATTTATCTACTTATGATAATAACCAAGCCAAGGCAGTGGCTGAAATTATTCAGCGTGCTAATCCGGATGTATTGCTAATCAATGAATTTGATTTCGATGAGAATGGAGAAGCGGCCAAACTTTTCCAAGATAACTATCTTTCGGTTAGTCAGAATGGTGCGACAGCGATTGACTTTCCCTATGTTTATCTCGCACCTTCTAACACCGGGATTCCCTCTGGATTTGACTTAGATAATAACGGGGAAGTTGGCGGGGGTAATGATGCGTTTGGCTTCGGGTTCTTTCCAGGACAGTTTGGGATGGTGCTATTCTCCAAACACCCGATTGATACGGAGAATATACGCACCTTTCAAAACTTCCTCTGGAAAGATATGCCAGATGCGTTGCTTCCTGTAGATCCAGTAACTGGGGAATCCTGGTACTCTGAGGAAGAATTAGCTGTATTCCGCCTCTCTTCCAAGAGTCACTGGGATATTCCCATTAATATCAACGGTGAAACGGTTCATGTTCTCGCTAGCCATCCTACTCCTCCAGTGTTTGATGGTCTAGAAGACCGCAACGGTACCCGTAATCACGATGAGATTCGGTTCTGGTCAGACTATATCACTCCCGGAGCTGGGGATTACATTTATGATGACCAAGGAAACTTCGGTGGTCTGTTGGCAAGCGATCGCTTCGTGATCATGGGAGACCAAAATGCTGACCCCTTTGATGGGGATAGTACTGATAATGCCATCCTGCAAATTCTAGATAACCCGTTAGTGAACACCTCTGTTACACCCTCCAGTGAGGGAGGGGTAGATGCTACCAACCGCCAAGGATTGAATAACCTGACTCATGGAGGTAATCCAGCCTTTGACACCGCTGACTTTGGTGAGGAAAACTTTGGTGGTCCTGGCAACCTGCGGGTGGATTATGTGTTGCCTTCTGAGAATCTCCGTATCACTGAAGCAACAGTTTTCTGGCCGAAAAGTGATGACCCTTCCTTTGAGCTAGTGGGTGATTTCCCCTTTCCTAGTTCTGATCACCGTCTAGTATATGTTGATGTTGAGGTAGAGCCGACAGTGGTAGATACTAACTCCAAGGTTGTCACTGGTATTAACTTCCTCGGAGAGGTTAGCTTTAATACTCGATTGCAGTTTGAGAATACAGAAGTTGGCGGTATCTCTGGTTTAGCTTACGATCCTGCTAATGGTGTCTACTATGGTCTATCTGATGACCGCAGCCAAAATGCTCCCGCTCGTTTCTATACTATTGATATTGATTTAAGTGATGGTAGTCTAGACAACGGTGATGTAGGGTTTACAGATGTCACTACTCTACGGAATGCTAGCGGTGAGCCTTTCCCAGAACGGGGTGTTGATCCAGAAGGGATTGCCTTGACTAGTGCTGGAACCTTGTTTATCTCCTCTGAAGGGGATGCTAACAATCTTCTTAATCCCTTCGTCAATGAATTCTCTCTAGCAGGACAAGAGTTCAATCAGCTGACGGTACCAGATAAGTTCTTACCTACCTCAGATGGAACCAGGGGCATTCGTAACAATCGTGCCTTTGAAAGCCTGACCATTAGCCCAGATGAGCGCTTCCTTTATACTGCAGTAGAGAATGCTCTGATTCAGGATGGTCCGGCTTCGACACTAGAAGATGAAAGCCCTGTTCGGATTTTACAGTATGATTTACAAACTGGGGAACCTGCTAAAGAATTCCTCTACATCACTGACACCATTCCCAATCAGCCTGACCCTCCTGGCAGTTTTGCTGACAATGGTTTAGTAGAATTACTAGCGCTAGATAATACCGGAACCTTACTAGCCCTAGAGCGATCCTTTGCAGTTGGTGTCGGAAATAATCTCAGGCTATATGAAGTCCGGCTCCAAGACGCTACAGATATCAGTGATGTTGATAACCTATTGAGCAACCCCACTGACCCAGATAGTGGACTCTTAGAGGTTGAGCAAGTAGCTGAGAAACGGTTACTGTTGGATTTCGATGACTTAGGTATTCGTCTCGACAATAGTGAAGCGATCGCATTTGGTCCAACCTTACCGGATGGCAGACAATCCCTAATTGTTGCTAGCGATAACAATTTCAATGACAGCCAGATTACCCAATTCCTAGCATTTGGGCTAGACCTCGATCATATTCAATCTCCGACAGCAATAGTAGAAGCCACCTCTGAGATTAACGGTACTCAAGGGGCTGACCAGTTGATTGGGACTATTGATGCTGATCTGATCAATGGCTTTGGTGGAAATGATACCATTGCTGGGGCACTAGGTAATGATATTTTATTTGGTGGCAATGGTGATGATATCCTGCGCGGAGATAACAATAGCAGGTCCCCAGATGATAAGGCTGGTGGGGATGATATTATCTATGGTGGTTCAGGAAGCGATCGCATTGGCGGTAAATTTGGTAATGACTCCCTCTATGGTGGCTTCGGAGATGATCAACTCTGGGGTGATGCTGGGGATGACCTATTGAGTGGTGGTCTCGGTCATGATACTCTGACTGGAGATAACTTCTCTAATGGTAGTGGCAGTGATACCTTTGTCCTAGAGATTGGGGAAGGTACTGACACGATTACAGACTTCGAGCTGGGCACTGACTTCATTGGTTTAGGCAATGGTTTGAGCTTTGGTGAAGTTTCTATCACCTCCGATAGTAATAATTCTCTTATCAATGTTGGAGATGGAACCCTAGCAGTAGTGTTAGGAGTAACAACCCTTGCTGAAAGGGATTTCGTTATTTTATAGCAATTCTCAAATTAGGAAGTAGGGGAATAGGGAGTCGGGAGTCGGGAGTCGGGAGTGGGGGTAAGAAAATTAAATGTACCTCGTAAGTATCGGAAAAACTATAAAAATGTGTTCCATTTCCGCATCTTCCCACACTTCCCATACTTCCCATACTTCCCACACTTTTCCCCATGTTCCCTGTTCCCGAAAATCAAAAAATTGTGTAATTAAACTATTTTATAAATGCTATAAAACTGATTAACTTAATAAGTTGAAGTTAATTTTTTTGTGGTTTTATATTTATTAATTTTGATTTTAATAACATTAATTTAATTATAAAAAATATAATAAATCGATAATGTACCAATTAATGTCGTAATTTTGATATGATAATTTTTGCTCCATATTGCCTACTCCCTACTCCCTGCTCCCTGTTATAGCAGTCGCCAGGGCAGTTAGGACATGACAAAAGTCTCAAAGCTAAGTATAGCAATAGTTTTACTTCTGACTTCTGACTTCTGACTTCTGACTTCTGCTATACCTTTGCTATGACTTTATAATCATAAATTTTAGAGGGTTTAATTGAAGGAGTAATATCTCAGGCTTAGGAAGCGTAAAAGTGAGTGTGAAGATCTTCGCACAAGAGGGTAAGACCCTACACCCACCCGAATTTGGATCCAAACCCAAACCTGTAGCTACTCGTGTAAATTTTAAGTAAAGCTGATGTAACAAAAAGAGCAAATTCTGTAAGATTATGTAAAGTTGACTATAGTACACTCTTTTCTAGTATAGTTTTACGTAAATCCAAAAATATATTAAGTCAAGTAACCTATGGCTTAATTAGTCTGACCGATAGCATCTACTGGTAGGTTAAAGCTACCCAGATTCCTTTGGTCATCTCTGAAGACGGTGCTTAGCCAGCGGGCATCTATAGCCCAGTTGCTTAGATCAAAGACAAATGATTTGTAAGCTATCAGCGTGTCGCGTATCAGCTATCAGCTGATGGGCTATGGGCTATGGGCACGCTACTTGATGTGCTGATGGGCTATGGGAACGCTACACCGAACAGCTTTTGAATAAAACAGGTAAGCATTAGTTTAATAGTAACGAAAGTCACAGGTTAGAAGCCTGTGCCACAAAGCTGACGGCACCTCAAATAGCGTGAGCTAAAAGCTCACGGCTGACGGCTGAATGCTTACAATGATTTGGATTTAGTTTGCTAATCGAAGAGTATCAAATCCAAGACAGTAAAATTCAATAAAACCTTAAGTCGGTGTTGCTGAACTAGTGATTGCAATGAAATCAGGGAAAGGGTAAAATCTACTTGATAATGAATCGAAGATCAGCTTAGGTAGACTCCGTTGAACTCCAGACCAAGGTTATGGGTAACTAGATAAATAAAGTCCGTATTGATGTGGCTGGATTATCAAGTTAAATCCTCATACCCGAAGGGAGTCAAGGTGATAGCTATCATCATGGTAGCATCATGCTAGTCATAAGCCTAGTATGAGTGGGTAATTCCATTGGCTGTTCTTTTTGAATTAGTTCAGACTCAATGGGATGTTCCGTTCGCGAATGCAGATCAGATTGAGCAAATAGCTTATTCAATAACGTTCAATAAAGCACAGATAGCTTGCTATTATATTGATGTTATATTGATGTTATATTGATGCTATCAGTGTTTGCGTTATTCAGCCATCGCCACACTATCTCAAGGTTAAAGGTTAATTATTAACACTAGCTGTAGAGTTCAGACGCAACCCCTAACTAAGTAGGTAGGAAATTAACGTAATAGGCTGAGGTTTAACTGTTGATTCTCAACAATTAACCTGAAGGACAGTCAACACTATAAAACCTTAGCGCTAACGCTACTAACCTACCTATTTAATCGAGCAACAAAACCCTAATAATTAAGTCCTAATAAATTATTTTAATTCTTGATAATCAAGAAAATATTAGGCATTTTAATATTCGCGAAGCGGTTCCTTTGGAACAGGGTAATGAGTACATAATTATTGCTATAAAACTTTCAATAAGTTGATAGCTAATAGCTGATATAGGTACTCGCAGTCTACTACCTAGGATAAATTTGTGGCAGATATATTAGAGAAAATTGGTAGCTTTTCTAGTGAGATTGGCGCTGAAATTACCGCCTACGACCCCATATCTCAAGAGTTATTTGTAGTATCTGGTGGAACTGAGGTGCAAGTGCTAGACCTCAGTGATCCGAGCAATCCAACTCAGGCAATACCACCAATTGATATTGCTTCTTTGATACCTGACATTGACGGAGCAAATAGCGTAGCCTATAGCAATGGTTTACTGGCGCTAGCCTTAGAAGCTAGCACCTCTACTGATCCGGGGAAGGTAGCAATTGTAGATATTGCTGCGTTTCGGAACAATCCGGCTGACCCCAATGCCCTGAAGGTAGTGCAAGCGGGGCCTCTGCCCGATATGCTCACCTTTACCCCGGATGGCACCAAAATACTGGTTGCTAATGAAGGAGAAGCGGATGATGGCATTGATCCTGAAGGATCGATCAGTATTATTGATGTGTCCGGTGGGATAGCAACTCTAACCCAAGACAATGTGGCTACAGCAGACTTCAGCGCCTTCAATGGTCGTGAAGCGGAATTCCGGGCAAAGGGTGTACGTATTTTCCCAGACAAGACTGTTGCTGAGGATGTGGAACCAGAGTTCATTGCTGTCTCAAGCGATGGTACTACAGCCTTTGTCAACCTCCAGGAAAACAATGCCTTTGGGGTGGTAGACCTGGAGTCCGCTACAGTGGTGGATATCCTGCCTCTGGGTGTGAAAGACCACAGCCAAGGTCAGCCCACCCTAGAGCTATTTGAGTTCAATGACTTGCCTGTACTTGGTACTACCGAAGGGGGTCAGGAGATTAAACTGGGCGGACTGTCTGGCTTATTCTACGAAGGGACGGATGCAGCAACTGGCAACTTGAAGTTTGTAACGGTTCCTGACCGGGGACCCAATGGTGAACCCACTGATGTGGATGGGGATGGGAGTAAAGAACGACCCTTTGCCTTACCGGATTACCAAGCTCGCGTGATCCGCTTTGAGTTAAATCCCAGCTCTGGCGAGATCACCATTACCGAAACCATTTTCTTGACCCGTCAAGATAGCACCACACCAATCACAGGACTACCCAATATTGCAGGGGTGGATGAAGAACCAGTAGACTTATCTGGCAATTTGCTGCCCTTAGATGAGTTTGGTGCTGACCTGGAAGGGGTAGTAATCGCTGCGGATGGCACCTTCTGGATGGTGGATGAGTACCGTCCAGCTATCTACCACTTTGATGCCCATGGTGTTCTGATTGACCGCTTTGTTGCCCAAGGAACAGCTGCCTTGGCTGGTGCAGCAGCGGGAACCTTTGGCACTGAGTCCTTACCTGAGGAGTACGCCAATCGCCGCCGTAACCGTGGCTTTGAGGCCGTAGCTCTGGATCCAGACGATAATATCCTCTACGCCTTTATTCAAACTCCTTTACAGAATCCAGACCGTGCTACGTCTAATAGCTCGGATGTGATTCGGATTCTCGGAATTGATACTACCACAGGTAATGCCGTTGCTGAGTATGTTTACTTGCTCGAAGACCCTGCTTTACGTAGTGGAGGACGAGTAGATAAGATTGGTGATGCGGTATACGCTGAGGATGGAAAATTATTTGTCATTGAGCGAGATTCCGCAGTTGGTGATAAAGCAAAGAAGTTTATCTTCCAAATAGACCTGACAAAAGCCACTAATTTGCTTGCTCCGGATGCCCCCACACTAGCCACTGACTCTACTCTAGAGCAGTTGAGTGCGGATGACCTAGATGCTCTTGGGATTCAGGCGGTCAATAAGATAAAAGTGACAAACCTGCCTTCGATTGGGTATCTCGCTGGTGATAAACCAGAAGGTCTAGCGCTACTGGATGATGGCAAACTGGCTGTACTCAATGACAATGACTTTGGATTACTCGATCAGGAGATTCCGGTGGATGGCTCGGTTCCTCTGAACCCCAATCCAACTCCTGTGGTCTTAGGTCTGATCGACTTGGGTGAGAACAATGCCCTGGATGCTAGTAATGAGGATGATGCCATCAACATCCAAAATTGGCCGGTTTTCGGTCTATACCAACCAGATGCGATCGCATCTTTTGAGGCAAACGGTCAAACCTACTACGTCACTGCCAATGAAGGGGATATCAGGGATGAAGAGGAACGGATTGCAAACTTGACCCTCGACCCAGATGCGTTTCCCGATGCTGAAACCTTGCAACAAGAGTCTCAACTGGGTCGTTTGAGAATATCTACCATTGATGGGGATTTGGATAATGATGGTGATTTTGACCAGCTATTCTCCTACGGTGGGCGCTCTTTCTCAATTTGGGATCAGTTTGGCAACCTAGTGTTTGATAGTGGTGATGATTTTGAACGAATTACAGCTCAGCAAGTTCCTGAACTATTTAATTCTAGCGGCACTCCTGATACCTTTGACGATCGCAGTGACAATCAAGGACCAGAACCGGAAGGAATTGTCACCGGGGTCATTAATGATCGCACTTACACGTTTATCGGCCTCGAACGAATAGGCGGGGTGATTGTCTACGATGTCACTAATCCCACGGCTCCTGAATTTGTCCAATATCTGCCCAATGATAATGGTGGCAATCCAGATGAGCCAGTAGACCGTGAGCCTGAGGGGCTAACATTTATTCCTGTGGAAGACAGCCCCAATGGTGAACCCCTGCTGATAGTGGCTCAAGAAGACAGTGAAACCATTACTATCTTTTCAGTCAACCCCGGTCCGGGAACCCCATTAGATGATGAACTAGTTGGCACCGAAGCTGATGAGACAATCATTGCCCGAGCTGGCAATGATACAGTTGCTGGTGCTTTAGGTAATGATACTATCTTTGGGGGGAATGGAGATGATGTATTACGAGGTGACTTCAACAGCCGTTCCTCTGACAATACCCTTGGAGGGGATGATGTAATTTACGGGGGTGCTGGAAGCGATCGCATTGGTGGAAAAGCCGGTAATGATTCCCTGTTTGGTCAGAAAGGTGATGACCAAATCTGGGGTGATGCTGGGGATGACCTACTGCGAGGCGGTCTTGGCAATGATACCCTATTTGGTGATAATGGCTCTGGTGGTGATGGTAGTGATACCTTCATCTTGGCCGCTGGTGAAGGAACTGATACGATTGGGGATTTCCAAGTCAGTGAAGACTTCATCGGTTTAGCAGATGGGTTAACCTTTGGTCAGTTATCGGTTACTCAAGAAAGTAACAACGCTGTGATTAGCTTCGGTGATGAAACCTTAGCAATCCTGAATCAGGTGCAGGCTGAAACCCTGATCGATAATGCTGCTACGACTTTTATATTGGTTGCTTAAGGCAGAGCAGTTGAAGGTTGTTCGCCCAAGGCGATTCGGTGTAGGGTAGGTTGTCTGTCAGAATGCAGAATGTAGAATGCAGAATGCAGAATTCTTAATTCTTAATTCTTAATTCTACATTCTTAATTCAAAAGGGACTCTAATGGTTGACTACCCATGATTGATTTCACAGTTGCTATCTGTACCTATAACGGCGAAACTCGTCTACCTAAGGTTCTAAAACGATTACTGTCTCAAATTAAAACTGACCATTTTGCTTGGGAAATTATAATTATTGACAATAACAGCACTGATAATACCAGCAAAATTGTTCAGGAGTATCAATCCCATCCAGAAGCTTATCCGATCCGATATTACTTTGAACCAAAACAGGGGATAGCATTTGCTCGACGCCGTGCTATCCAGGAGTCTAAAGGTGAGTATGTCGGGTTTTTAGATGATGATAATCTCCCTACTCCTGATTGGGTTAGTGCTGCCTATAATTTTGGTAATTCCCATCCCCAAGCTGGTGCTTATGGTAGTCAAATTTATGGAGACTATGAAGTTAAACCACCGGAAAACTTTAACCGAATTGCTTGTTTTATCGCTATCATAGAACGAGGTCAAGAGCCATTTTGTTATCAGCCTCGTCAAGGGGTATTTCCTGTGGGTGCGGGGTTAGTGATTCGTAAGCAAGCCTGGTTAAATAATGTTCCTGAACAGCCTTGGCTCAAGGGGGTGTGTGCGACATCCCTATCTGCTAAAGGAGAAGATATAGAAACCTTATCCTATATTCAAAAAGCCGGTTGGGAAATTTGGCATAACCCTCAAATGTGTATTGAGCATCAAATTCCCAAATGGCGTTTGGAAAAAGACTATTTATTGAAATTATTTCGAGGTGTGGGCTTAAGTCGGTATCCCACTCGCATGTTGCGCTTTCAACATTGGCAAAAGCCTTTCATGATTCTAGTTTACCTAATCAATGATTTGGGCAAGACTATCCTTCACCTGATTAGATATCGCCAACACCTCAAGACAGATTTAGTAGCAGCTTGCGAACTGGAACTTTTTGTGAATAGCTTCTTTAGTCCATTTTATCATTGGATTTTTGGAAATCAGTCATAAATAATAAGACAAAATGCTGGCATGTATGAAAAGGGAAAAGGGAATAGGGAACAGGGAAGAGAGTGTGGGGAGAGGGGTTAGTGTGGCTAGTGTGGGGAGAGCGAAGAAGTAGTTTTCGATAATTGGGTATAGTTAAAGACATTTTTATGACCCCGACTCCCAGGGAATGCGCGTTCACGCTTAGCTTTAAAAAAGTGCGGGGTCGCACCGCTCCCGACTCCCGACTCCCTAGGCTGCTATAACTAAATAATTTAATTAGCTTCTAAAAATTCCTGTTTAAATTGGTAAAATTTAATTTTAGCATAAATATTTTTCAAGTGCTTCTTAACCGTGTTGAGAGTAATGAGCAATTCATCAGCAATCTCCTGATAGCTGTAATCAGCACGACGCAGTAACCAAACTTCGGCCTCACGAGGAGTCAAGTCATATTTATTCACCTCTGCGATCGCAAAACTCCCAGCATATTGATCGTGATTTTCTAGTGTTACTAAAATGCAGGGATTTTCAAAGGAGTCTAAGGTGAGCTTAACGGCTCGAATCCGAAAAGATGTTGAGGGTTCAGTAATAATTTCAGACTCGATAATTATTGACTGATTTGGATATAACTCACAGCTGTCGAGCACAGCTTGGCAAACACGCCTGATTTCTTTGGGAACAACGTTAGATTTTGACCTATCCACTGCCAGTTGAGCACAAATAAAGCGACCATAGCAATTGCTATGAACTAACTCTCCCTGAGCGTTCAGAATCAAGACACCATCCATTAATCCTTCTACTACCCCTTGTAAGAGAACACCGTTAAACTGTCTTACCTGAGTATTCATCCTCTAGACCTATGTGAACGTTACGAATCTGCAACAGAGCAGGTACCTACTACAGGTACCTACTACAAGTCCCTACTACAGGTTCCTACTACAATCCATAGGTGTAGCGGCTTTGAGCTTATGCAGTTAGCTATCCAGTTCTGGTATCACTTGTTCATTTGAGGGCGTCAGTGTTGAGTTGTAAGCATATGCGCTACGCGCAGGCTACGCCAACAGCAGTCAGCGGTCAGCGGTCAGTGGTCAGCGGTCAGTGGTCAGCGGTCAGTGGTCAGCGGTCAGTGGTCAGCCTTGTGGGGCAGGCTTCGACGCATCGGACCTAACCCATAAGCTGATAGCTGATAGCTGATAGCTGATAGTTGATAGCTGATAGCTGATAGCTGATAGCTGATAGCTGATAGCTGAATGCTGAATGCTTACCTCAGCACTAGTGTTATTCATTGAAAATCTAGAAACTGAGTTAGAAAAGGGAGTATAAAAAAACTAATAAGGATAATTAAAATCATGAATAACTTTAATGTCAAGCTATCTTCCTGTTCGAATTCATTCCCTGTCGAGTTAACGATGTTTTGAAAAATGGAATTATCTAAGGGCTTCTTCCACCATGGTCTTTTTTGTCTTTTTCGTGGATGTTTTTCTGTTTGAGTCATTGGCACTTGGGTATTAGTATTCGTAAGTTTTGATATTAGCTTAGTCATGGAATATATCTTATTCAAAATCACTCCTACCTTAAATAATATTTTTGGATAGCGAAACTATAGTAAAAACAAACTAGTATTGACGGTAAAAACCACGGAATCAATACTAATGCTGAGATATAAACCTGCAATACAAATAATCCGTATATTCCTGTTATACTTCCCAAGGTTAATACCTGTTCATGTCGCTGTAGTAATGTTTTTTTGACCAGGATAATAGTAGTCCATTTTCCTAGGAATGCCCCTAGAAAAATAACCCAATGATCAGGAATAAAAACTACCCGATGCTGCCGGATTATATGGTGAACCATATAAGCAAATACTTCTCCTCTAGTTAATACTTCGAGGCACTGCTTTAGATCCTGTTCAACAGGTTGATAGTAATGGCACCAATAGCCAGCAACTGACGGAAAGTAAAAGTCATCTTCGGTGTCATTGTAGTCACCATGGGTGATGATAACAACTTGCTGCATCACATGGTGTTGGAGTTCTGGATTAGGCACAGGAAAATTGAGAAGTTCCTTAGCTGTAATAGATTTGTAAACTTGTCTAGGAGGAATAGAAAAGTCAATAATGGAAGCTAGTCCAAAAGGAGGAGCAGATTGATTGAAAGGAATCAGCCCTTGATTGTGAGTCTTTCCTGGCTTTAGATAATCACTGACTTGGGACTGAAAATCTACTGTACTGTTTAATGTTGGCTGGGGTAAACTATCTGAAGATGACTGGTGATTGAGCAGATGAGCTACTGCTAGCTGATAGGCAAACGGACATGACTCGTCTATACAGGTGGGATCTAGAGGCTGTTCAATAGTCCAAGGCTCAAAGTCTATGTACCCTTCTAAACTCCATTTGCGACTAGCGACTTTATCTTGTTTATCTGTTGCTAGCACAAACCAAGTATTCTGCTTTTCCACAGCAGAGCGAATGGCTTGATCAAGGTTTTCGTATCTAGGTTGGTAGATATGCCGACTGTAGTAAATGCCGATTACTTGAGCATTCAAGGCGTATAGGTGTCTTACCAACTTGGCTAAGTATTCGGAATCAATCAACTTACCTTGTGTGCTTTCTATTGCTTCATCAGCTTGATCTAGAGATTCCTGATCGATGGCAACTAACAAAACAGGCGCTAAGGTATGCTTTGGTACTTGATTCGTCAAATTACGATAGACAGCTTGAACTAACGCTCGGATATCGAACAATAATTCTACTTGAATAGCTGGGATGACGCTCAGCAGTAAAACTGTTCCCAATGCGATCGCTTCTGGTCTTGTCGGTAACCACTGCAGCAGCATTTTCTTCCAATCAAACCGCTCAATGCGATAGGGAATCAAACCGGGAGGATTAAATAAAGAGGGCAGCAGATAGGCAGAGGGATAGGCAAATTTCTCTACGGATTGGAGATGTTGACAGGCTTCGAGTAGTGCATCGTAAACATCTCTATGGTCAGCTAGGGGCTTACAGAACTGCTGGAGAAAACTCTGAGCCACATCATTGCGAATGGGTTCCCGCATCACTATTACCTGTAACCCAAGTTTAATCAGAGAGTTGGCAATGCTCAGACCACTGCAGGAGTTGAAAATGGCCAGCTGCAATCTATGTTCTCTAGCTTGAGTTAATTTTTCTTCGAGTTCACTAATCGACAGGGATATATTCGGAGCGATCGCAAGTCTTCCTCCTGTGGTTGTGGTTTCATCGCTATGTCCAGCAAAGAACAGCACATCCCAGCCTCGTTGATCACAGATAGCATTAGCAATTTTGGTTTTGATATCGACATGGTTTTCATGGGGTTGCCAGGTTACTCGCTCGACCTCAGCAATAGACTTAAGCGATCGCACAGCTTTCCAATCATCCTGCAACGGTAGTCTGGGATCATCTCCGAAGATAGCTAGAATGCGGGTTTTTCTAAGGTGCGCGTTCCCTAGCGCTTTGAAAAAGCGCGGGGTCGCACTGCAAGCTGTCAGGGGCTTAGTACAAGCAATGGGATCCGGATTATCCATAGCGCTTCTGAAAATGCGAACCCTCCCCAGGGGTGTGCCTTCAGGAGCAAGTTCCCAAGTTTCCCATGGTAACCGTTCCATTTCTATAGAGTCACAAGCTACGAAAATATCAACACTGGGGTGAGTACCAATCCCCTTGCCGTCTTCCGATATCAAGTGAGCAACACGAGTGAATTCGTCTCGAATCCGCTGTTGAATCTTACGAACCTCGCCTTCTCCTAACCAACGCTGGAAAGCATTGAGGAACTCTCTTTCTGCCTCCATCAAATCATAACATGGGTCACCTGAACCAGGATTAATTCTGCCACTATCTCCTATAGGTTTCACTGACGTAAATTCGTAAAACCTAGTGTAGCGCTGTCGCCACCGTTGATAACATCTTTGTATTTCCTGGCAATAGTTCAGGCTGGCAGATAGCTGCCTTCTTCTGTCATCCCATAGCAGCAAAAAGAAACAAGAATTATCATCTTTTTTATCCCAAATTTTAATTTCAAAAACTGTAGTCATTACCCAAAATAATCCTCGGATATTTTTATGAAATTTCCCTGTTGACAGATTCGATGTTCCCTGTTTCATTTTTAATCAATAACTGAAAATGCTGTTTAACTAGGATCGAATGCATAAGGAGATAAGGTCTGTGCTGAACTATCCGGTGGGATAATAGTTACAACAAATTTTTCATCTGAGCGTCCTTCCACACGGGCAAACAAAAATGGATCATCAAGCGCTGATACAGGCTCATGTATAATAGACCTTAGATTGCTAACTTGTAGCTTGAATCCATCAGGTAAAGGAGTACCAAGCTGGGTTCCTAAAATTAGCAGCAATGACCATTTTGGGGGAGGAATTGGAGAGTCAATCGGCCAGGTGACGGCACATAGTCGTAAAGCAATTTCACCTAAATCAATGTCCTGATAGGATCGACCTGGTTCGGGAGGAATGTCCATTCCTTGATATCTAAGCTCATTAATCACATTATCGAATTTATCAATTGACCGAAATACCGATGAATTCGCAGTAATGGTTTCAGGGATAAACAATCCTAAACCTTGAGCCAATTCGTCTAATTTACCCTCCAACCATTCCTGGGTATTGATAGCCTTTTGAGTTAGGATAGTAAATACTTCTGTAATCCGAATCGAAAGGGACTTTGTTCTGTGGGAAGTTAGTTGCCACTGATATAACAAATCCAGTAATTCAGGACTTTGGAGTATAGTCAGCCCTTGCTCCCAAGTTAAGGTTTGCCAAAGAGTTTGCTCAGGATATTGTAGGCGATCTAATAATGTTTCTAATGTTTCCAAGTCAGGTTGATTCAGAGATAGCCTAGGGAGTGAATTAGGGGAAGTTACTGGTAGCTCAATGGCAGCGGAATCCAAGAAACGTAAATAAAAGAGTAGGTGATTTGGCTCAGGATCAAACAATGATAGAGGTAAACTATAGTTCCAATCAACTTCAGGATGTAAATTACAAACTTGTCGATAATTAACCAGTTCGTCGTAACGGATAAAGCCTCTAATAATAGCAGTTTCTAGCTCTTCTTGCACTTCAATTACAACATAGAAATGAGCAGCAAATTCTGGTAAATCAATGGCGGCTATCGGTACAGTTACTACTTCATCAATTAAACTCTCACTGGTAAGTAAACAAATCTTAAATTCGCCTACGATAAGATTACATACCGCTTCAATCACATTAGCGTATTTAGGTTGTCGTAAAGAACAACAATTATGAGATATCAGGATATTAGATAACTTTTCCTCTAACCATTGTGTAAAACTAAGTAATCCTAGTCCATTCAGATAGGTTTGCCATTGGCGTGCTTCTGAGATGACTTGATTGCTCATTTGTACTGCTTGCTCAAACTGTTCGGACTCTAACCAAATACATTCTGGTTGCACAAGCCTGAGGTCGGTGGAATTAACAGAATAACTAGTCATGATTTTCCTGGATCGCTTTCTCAAGGTAGCGGCATAGTCGCTGGGTATATAGGCTATTAGTAGAACGGTTTTTCCCTGTCATGATTTCTGCAGCTGCTTCTTGGAAGACTTCAGCATCCACGAAAGCTTCTAGGTGTTCCATTAGGTTTTTAAAATAGTCTGGATCCCTAGACATATTTGTTAGATTAAACTGATGTGCTGCATGGGAGATAATGTGGAAAAGTTTGTCTATTGTCCAAAACCGCACCCGATTGAGCAGCTCCTTTGGATTTAGCACCCGGCTCACTTGGGACTGATTGGTCATTCCTAAAATAGAGGCAATCTCGGCTTGAGATTTACCGTGACAGTAGATGAGTTGAAGACCTAGTATAACCTTTGACGCAAAACGGGCGTAACTTCGACTGTGCTGTAGCTTGGTAATGTGCTCCGTTAGCCCTTGCTCTATCCCCAAATCCAAACAGGCTATGAGTTGCTGACCACAGAATTGCTGTAATTCTTGTCGTGCGATCGCATCTAAAGGGTTGGTAAAATTTCGGTCTGGTAACTCTCGGTTCCTTCCAGTATCCGGATCCGACACCTCTAGGGGTTCCGATGGCGGAAATCCGCTGCGAATCCAGATGTTATATTGCCGTAGCAGTCTAGCCAGATGTTTGAGTTCATTGCTCAGCTGTGCTAGAGAATTGACAATTACCGATTTTTCCTGCAAGAGGTGGCTCATTTCTTCAAGTTGAGCCTGGGTGGGATCGGGACAACGTCTAGCTTTTTTTGTTGGCTGTTGGCGTCTGTCCCTACGGTAGACCCCATGAAAGGCTTCTAGGATATTGCGATCGCGTGGCAATAGTTTTTCAAATTGTGTCGGTCTAGCTCGATTCAGCAGCGCCCAGTCACTGAGAAAACAAAGTCCTCGCTCCGATAAGAAGTCTTTGAGTTTGGGATTTTGTTTGGTTTGATAGTAGACCCAATCATCTAACCTAGACTTGGATGGGGAATTCAGATTATATTTTCGTAATACTTCAACGGTAAAAAATTGGTAATCGGTTTTTTTGGTTTCCCTATCGCCATTCAGGATAAGTTGAGTTGTACCATCCTGATCTAAGATGATGAGTACTTTCCCATCATCATCAAGCACAAATGGCAGCAAATCCCGATAGGTGAAGTGATGACTAGCGCTATATAAACTAGCGAGTTTCTTGCAAGCTTTCAGGATTGGGTAAGAGACATAGCAACGAAGACAAAGTCCTGCTCTAGCACGACTTATGGGTGACCCAGACGCCTCAGGGTGAAACCAGGCGTATAGGGAGGTTTGAATGTCCCGATGCTGCTCCACCGACAAATGCGTTCGCGTTTCTGGAGCATCTAATTCTAGACACTTCTGTTGAAAAAACTCCCATGCCAGCGGTAGTAACAGTTTTTTGTAACCACACCCAACACTAGCAGGATCAAGTCTTAAAATTTCCCAATATCTCGATAGAGGCACCATCCTTACACTTTTGCTTAGCTGTGCCATATTGTCTCATACAGATCCTTAGGTTCGCAGTACCCAAACGGGTAATTTTTTCCAAAAGATGATATGGTAAAATTGCGCTTTTTTTGGCCACAAGATAAAGACAAAGTGTAAGCATTCAGCTGTCAGCTGTCAGCCGTCAGCCATTGGCCTTGGGCTGATACGCGACACGCTGATAGCTGACGCCAAAGTTGAGATCAAGTTCCGTTAATCACTTATCAAATAGTCCCTGGATTTTTGGGTCAGGGTAATCCCTAATGGCTAATCATTATTGCTAGGATTACTAGTCTAATGAGGCACAAAAATATTTTTTTTTATACTCCCTCGGTGCCCTTGACCCGTAATTAAATTCGCCACGGGTCGCACCGCTACCGACTCCCTCGGTGCGCTTTCCGTAGGCGAATTAAATTCGCCACGGGTCGCACCGCTCCCGACTCCCGACTCCCTGTTTCCTAAAACCAAGAATAAAAGTACCTCACATGACCGATAAATTACCACCAATTTACTTCTACATTCCTCAGGGTTTCTGGCCGGACACCATGCCCAAAAGTGCCGATGAGAACTGGAAAGGCTTTGGGATTGGTATCTATGCCTGGACTTTACAAACCTATCTACGCCTGAAAGCCGATGGTTTCCCTTGCGAACTAGTAGCAGAATTGCCCAGAGAAGGGATTGTCCTGAGCCACCGCAATTGCTTACGAGCTCACAAAAACCAGCTCAAGCCAGGACCAAAGTTATTGCTGATTTGTATTAAAGCTGAACAAATACCCTATCCCTATGCTCAACTCCATGTGGTACAAAATCCTCTGGAAACAATGCATTTGCGCAATAGTTACTACCTACCCCACTGGACTCAGCCAGGGTTAATTCAGCGCCATCCAGCACGATGCGATCGCTTTAAAACCATCGCCTTCTTTGGTCATGAATTTAATCTCGCGCTACAGTTAAAGCATCCCTCCTGGCAACAACAACTCCAAGCACTAGGGTTATCTTGGCAACCAGTAATCAATAGCAATCGTTGGCATGACTATAGCAACCTAGACAATCGCTGGCATGACTACAGTCAGATTGATGCTATTGTGGCTGTGCGTAGCTTTGAGGGCAACACAGGCTGCCTCCACCGCAATTACCTGACCAAACCAGCTACCAAACTCTACAATGCTTGGCTAGCGGGGGTTCCTGCTATTCTCGGATGTGAAGCTGCTTATCAAGTAGAACGCTATAGCCCACTAGACTATCTGGAAGTGGCTACCCCTAGCGCGTTAATTTCAGCCCTTAAGCGGTTGAAAGAAGAGCCTAATTTACGTAGCGCTATGGTTAAAAATGGTCGAATTCGTGCCAAAGCGATCACCCCTTCAAGTACTACAAAGAAGTGGCGTTATTTTTTAGAAACTATTGCCTTACCTGCCTATTATCGTTGGTGCAATCAATCTCATTGGTCTCAACAGGTTACCTTGGGACAGGGTTATCTTGGCTTTCATGGAAATCGAGTTAAAGATAAACTAACAAGAGTTTTATTAGCTAGCAACAATCTAATATAAAATTCGATGGTAAATGGATTTTTGGAAATGGGTTTGGTATCATTATTATATAGCAGTTGTCAATTCGGTTAGGTACTTACACCGGTGGTTTTTAGGGAGTAGGGAGTAGCGATTAGGGAGCAGGGAGTAGGGATGCAGCGCTTTTTTAACAACAAATAGTTTGACCTATCATTGTAAAACGCTATACTTAAACTAGATACTAACCCAATAGTACTTATTAACCAGTCCTAACTATGGTTCAAGCAGTATCAAAACTATTAACCTTTGACCGAAGACCCTGAGGGCGCAAGCCCCTGGATTCTATCCATGGGGTTAGCCCGAACAGGAATTTATTCCCTAAACCTCTTTCTGGTTTTGAACATACCGTTTGATTGTCTCTAGTGGAGCACCTCCAACCGTGGACAAAAAGTAGGAATTAGTCCACAAGGTAGGCAGCCTACTTTTCAGGTGAGGGAACTGCTCTCTAAGGTACCTACTAGTTGCTCCTTTAAACCTTTTAAGCACTCTGTGAATACCAAACTGAGGATCGCATTCACAGAGTAGGTGAACATGATCAGGCATTACCTCTAATTCGAGAATTTTTACTTGGATATCCTCCGCTATCTGGTAGAGGAGTTCTTTTAATTTTACTTCCACCTCTTCTATTAGTACCGGTCTGCGGTACTTGGGGCACCACACAACGTGGTATTTGCACGAGTAGACAATATTTTTATTGTATTTGAATTTATTTTTCATTTCGTCCTCGACATTAGCTAGATACTGTGTATATAATATAATTTTACACGTCAAATAACTTCAAGGAGGTAATAGAGTGTTAGCAATGGAGTTCAAGGCGGTCCTTTCTAAATCCCAACAAAAAGCTATAGACGAAGCTATTCGCACCTCCAAATTTGTGAGAAACAAAGTACTTCGTTATTGGATAGATAACAAGGGAATCGGAAAGAAAGAACTCTATCGCTATAACACTCAACTAAGAGACGAGTTTGAGTTTGTTAAAGACCTTAATAGTCATGCTTGTCAGGCTTCTGTCGAAAACGTAGAACGAGCTATTAAACGTTTTTTCGACAACTGCAAGAAGAAGGTTCCAGGCAAGAAAGGTTTTCCAAAATTCAAGAAGCATTGCCGTTCTGTTGAATACAAGCAATCTGGTTGGAAATTATCGCCAGACAAAAAGTCTATCAAGTTCACCGACAAGAAGGATATTGGCAAAATAAAGCTCAAGGGGACTTGGGACTTATGGTGGTTCGATCAGAAGCTTATAAAAAGGGTTCGGATTCTAAAGAAAGCCGATGGGTATTATGTTCAGTTTTGCGTCAAGGTAAACAGGACTGAAGAACTAAGAAGTACCGGGTATGCTGTTGGATTAGATGTAGGACTAAAAGAGTTTTACACTGATTCCAATGGATACTCAGAACCGAATCCCAGGTTTTATATAAAAAGCGAAAAACGTGTAAAGTTCTGTCAGCGCAGGCTTTCCCGAAAAAAGAAAGGCTCAGCCAATCGACGAAAAGCTAGGAATAGACTAGGTAGAGCACATCTTAAGATAAGTAGGCAGCGTAAAGAACACGCCAAGAGACTGGCGCGTTGCGTAATCCGGTCTAACGATCTGGTGGCCTACGAAGACTTGAAGGTGAAAAACTTAGTTAAAAATCATTGTCTTGCTAAGTCTATTAATGATGCTGGTTGGCGTCAATTTCGGGAATGGTTAGAGCATTTTGGTCAAAGGTTTAACAAAATAACAGTTGCAGTCAATCCAGCCTACACAAGCGAAAACTGCTCCGAGTGTGGCGAGGCAGTCAAAAAGTCTTTGTCTACTAGGACTCATATCTGCAAGTGTGGCTGTAACTTAGACCGCGATCATAATGCTGCCAAAAACATACTTAATAGAGCCTTGAGTACGGTGGGGCACACCGAAACTTTCCAAAACGCTTGGGGAGATCTGTCCTCTACTTTTCCTGATTCCGGTCTGGTCAAGCAAGACAGTTCGTTGAACCAAGAATCCCCTGCTTTCTAGGCATGGGGAGTGTCAAGAATTCTTAGAACAGTACCCAGAGGATGGAGGAAACTCTGAACTCCGGAATGGTATAATTTTATGGGGAGCATCGCGGATCGGGATCAATTGGTCGCTCAGATGTTTGAATCGGAGTCGGAATTAGCGTACCACGTGACTGTAGGACTTGAGGCTCTTCGAGAGCGAAATGGACTAAAGGATTGAATATGTCAACCTGCGAGGCATGAAATAATCCTCTACATACATCTCTTTTTTTTCCTGGGACTACTTAATTGGGAGATCAGCTAATTTATGATTACGTAATTTTTTTGCTAAGGACGCTGGATCAAGAGCATTATCTTGATAAGCTTGCATAGCACGTTTTCTCCATTCCAAGCTAGCTTCACCTGGAAAACTGCGTTTTAGCTCACGTACTACAGTAATTGCGTTTTCAGCCCAGGTTTGAAAATCCTGCTGATTCCAATAACACAAATCTTGTGTATGAGGCTTTGCACCATTGCTAATACTTTTACAAGGTGTAATCACAACAGGGATGATTTCTGATTCTTTACGAAGTGTTGAAATATTCTGTTTAACCCAGTTAGGATGTGAAGCTGCTTGCCTAACTTTATTTGCTCCTAGTGAATTTCCTGGATTATTAGTTGAATGGTCTTCAAATACAATACAAAAGTCATCATGAGCAATCCACCATGGATCTGGATCAGCATCTCCGTTGGAATTTCCAGCTTTATAACCTAATAAACACCCTAATTTTTCATGACCCTTTTCAAAGGCTTTGGGGTCTTCTGGTGTGTCTTTCACTCTCTGAAGATTATCAAGAATTGCTTTTACTTTTGCCTCAAACTTTTTAGTGTTGACATTGCCGTCTTTTAAAAATTGTGATTCAAGTCCTTCAATAACACAAGTCAGTCTCAATTTATCAGCTTGATTTTCGTTATTTTCTTCTAAATTTAAGCTAGAGAGTTGATAGAGCCAACTAACTCCATTAGTAGTGGAAGCAGCATGCCTAAAGAAATCACGGGCTAATCCTTCCATAGAAGCAGAACCACGTTGTGCTGCTATCCAGGCTGCACTTCCAGCAAGGTAGTACCAAAAAGCTCTATATCCTTTAACATCATCTTCACTAAGCGAACTTAAAACAGAACGACATTCTTCAACTGCCTGTTTAAAATTACCGCTCCAAAGTGCGTTTTGATATCTAACTTCATGAGCAACAGATGCCTGTAATTTTTCTATGCCCGGGAGTTGAGATTGTTTTAATTTATCTCTCAAATCTATAATATCTTTCTCTGCTTCATTCCATTCTTCTTTATGTTTGAGAAAAATTTGTAAATTATCGATAAATTCTGATGCTTGAATATCCTTAGATTGCTGATTTCCATATTCTATCTCTGCTTGAATTTCTGGATGCAGAAATTTTCTTTTCTTCGGATCTAGTAAAAAATCATTCAATTCCGAGCCTAGCACTACTACTGCGGAATAGTCATTATCTGATCTTGTACACCGACCAACTGCCTGAACGATTCTAGTTAACACACGGTCATTAAATAAAATACTTGCTGGCATTCTTGTTAGCAAGAACTTTTCTTGAAGATTTATTGCTTTTTGCAGTCCTTTTACTATTAAGAGACGACATTCATCACCTCCTAAATCAATGCCATCATATCGGTTGGCAACTATAGCTACCGCTTTTTCTTCAGATATAAAATGCTGTTTTGATTTCTCAAGTTCACCAGTCTTAAATATTTGGTAACCTGTTGTTGTAGATATCTGTGTTTGAAGTTGATCCGCAGTAATCTTATTAGGGACAATAATAAGAGTTCTTGGTGTTTCTTTGGTCATATCTATAGCAAGATTGAGTGCATCTTCTTCATTAAGAGACCTTTCTGGAAAAAAGAAAAAGCGACGACCAATTCCCTGTTGATCCCATCCATCTGGAACTGGTAAACGAACTATTTCTTCTGTACCTGCCAGCCTTTCTAGTTCTCCTCCTTCTCCTAAGGTGGCAGACATATATATGCGTTGTTTAGGATTAGAAAATGGTTGATGAGTGCGAGTTGGCGGTAAAACAGGACGAATTAATATAGAGTTATAGCTGCTATATATATGGCACGAAAATAAGTGATCCCTTAAAACAGACCAAGAATACTGTAACTCCCTTATATCCTTGATATGTATATCCAGTATTTCAGTTATTTCTCCAAGTATTTCATGCAGAAATGGAGTAGGTATTTTTTCGACATATTGAATATCTCCCAAATCAGGAGAAGTAGAAATCAACCTGGAGTAGTGTGCATCTGGCACAATATCATGCATAGCAGAAACTAAAGCTTTAAAAAGAGTGCTATGTTTGCGTTTATCGATTGAAAGAGACCAATATTTTGCTATGTAATTTTCAGCAGCATGGGCATCATCAAGAATTATTATGTCGGCATTGTTGAAAAAAGTATTTGTATTGAATAAACCACTATAAGTAGTGACAGCAATAGTTTCAGCATTAGTATACTCAGCCTTGATAGCAGGAGCATATTTAGCCCGTTCACCTGTAAAAGCATTTGCTTTTATCCCAAAAATAGTTAATGACTGTTCTACTACCTGATTTACAAGCTGAATAGTCGGACAAAGATAAACTACTTTTTCATTAAAATGGGAACGCCGCCATTCTCCAATCAAAAGCCCCACTACTGTCTTACCACTACCTGTTGGAAGTTGTAAGGCTATATCGGATAAATTGAGATTTTCTGGCTGGCAGTATTTTCTGAGTATGTCAGCTTGGTGAGAAAGCAACCCTTTTGATTGTTTATTTTTAATATCTCGGAAAAGTGCTTCAGGGGTTTCGGCAGAGGTGTGAGAATGACTAACTTTTTTGAGTGCCATGTTTTTATACAGCTATTATCTAGTTATAGATAGACAAACTTATTTATACATCAATTTGTTTGTCTGTGATTGTATCTCCTTAAGGCATACTGTGTCAAAGAGAAAACTGCTATCTATGATTTACCTGGGGGGGTGACATGCAAGCTGAAATCCTTACTCGGTAGTCATTTTAGCCCATAAGTTACTTCAGGTGCGCTTTCCGTTGGCGAATTAAATTCGCCACGGGTCGCACCTGAAAGATACATGGTGTTTTGGGCTGACACTGCACGTAGTTATAAGGGTTTAAGCTTCCAGAAAGCGATGCAGCGCGGTCTTGGGGAGGCAGCGCGGTCTTGGGAGTCTCCCCCATGAGCGACTGCCGTGGTTTCCCCCACTCGCTATTGCATCAAGACAATGAATCGAGGGTCAATTTCCCACTGTATCAAGCCATAGCTCATTGGCATCAAAGCCTTATATAGTGGGCTTTTCAGGGCTCATGTCACCCCCTCAGATGATTTACCTGACTGACAAAAGGCGGTGACTGTTTTGTCAAACTGTTTGTCAGATGGATGTTTGAGGGATTAAAAAAAGCTGAGTGGGAGCCAGCGTTCTTTGATGCGCGATGGCACTCAAAACCATAGGAACGCACTCGAAAAAAACTCCCGCCTCTACAATGCCCTGAATACCTGGCACCGGTCTTGCCAGTCCCTGGGCACACAAAGCCCATCTAACGGTCTGTCTATGGATGGTGGTAGCCAAGATCCATAGTGGTGAAGTTAATCTGACCCGCTGGATATCCTATCTACCCTGCCTCCGACAGTATACTCACAGTAAGCACAGACGGGTCCGTCGATGGGTAAAGTCTACTTTTTAGAGTTTTTTCCGAGATAAGTTTGCTCCTCGCAGGTTTGCACCTCTGAAAAAATTCTTTCCTCTTAAATCCTGGCCTTCGAAGCGCTGCTCTGATAAATCCTTACTCATAGCATCCGTTTCTCTATCCACAAGTCTCTCAGTATGGAGTTAAATCTAAACTTCTTTCCGCAGACAGCACCCTTAATCAATCCAAAAATGGGAGTATTTTTTGTATTGTAGCTACAATCATAGTAAATTTACTGAACTTGATACTTGTGTCAAAGCAAACTTCAACTTTTCTTAAGAAAGAACGTTGATTAACCCCATTGAATTGGAGTGAGAGCATTGCGGATCGTGATCAATTGGTCGGTCAGATTTTTGAATCGGAGTCGGAATTAGCTTACCACGTGACTGTAGGAATTGAGGCAATAGGAGAGCGCAACGGACATAAGGTTGAGTGTGTTAACCTGCAAGGTGTAAAATAATCCTTTACAAACATCTCTTTTTTTCTCTGGGACTACTTAATGAATATAAAGAAGGCAAAACCTTTACAGGCTGTGAATCTATTGAATCACCAACTTTCCCAGAACTAAAACTAACTGTTGACCAGCTGGTCAAGGCCGGAACATAAATCTTTAGTGGCTCTACCGAAGTAAAATACGACATATTAGGGGATAACAATAATGAAACTATTCTACTACCAATACTCACCGAAACGATTCCCTGGTGGTCTCAATAACTTCGGCGATGACCTAAACCCTTGGCTATGGCAACAGTTAATCCCTAACTTACTAGATGACGATGAAAGCACCGCCTTTGTTGGAATCGGTACCCTCCTAAATAATTTACTCCCCAAGCGTTTACCCAATGCTCGCCGAATCATCATTTTTAGTACCGGAGTCGGTTATGAAAAGTTACCAAAACTCCAAGATTCCTGGACAATTTACTGTGTAAGAGGACCCCTCTCAGCCAAAGCCTTAGACATTTCCCCTCAATTAGCCGTTACCGATGGAGCAGTGCTAGTCAGACGACTCTTCCATCCAACCAGTCAAAAAATCCATCAATTTGCCGTTATGCCCCATGCTAAATCTGCCAGATATGGCGGTCAAGCCTGGCATCAAATTTGTGAACAAATCGGCTTTAAGTATATTGACCCTAGTTTGCCTGTCGAGCAAGTATTATCTGCCATCAGCAAAACCAACATCTTACTAACAGAAGCTATGCATGGAGCCATTGTAGCCGATGCCCTACGAATTCCTTGGATTCCCATCTGCACTAATCCAACTATATTGGCATTTAAATGGCAGGATTGGTGCTTATCCGTTGGTTTGAAATACCAACCCCAATATATCATGCCTCTTTGGGATTTATATCCTAGAACAGCACGGGGAATTCGTTCCTCAATCCGTTATGCTCACTTTTGGTTTAATTGGCTCAAACAAGATCAGTTGCGTTCAGTCAAGACACTTTGGGGTGAAAAACAACAATTAATCGCTACTCAACTATTCAGAATCGCTCAAACTACATCTCCCTACTTAAGTAATGACCATCGGATCGAGCAACTTACCACTCAATTGGAAGAAAAATTAGATAAATTGAAATCAAGGATGACTTATCAAGAATGAATTATCAATTTTGGGGTTGCTGAACTAAGGAATGTAATGATATCAAGTAACCTTCTATCAGTGAAAAATTCCCGATTCCCGTTCCCCTCCTGGGAGGGGTTAGGGGTGGGTTCCGATTCCCGATTCCCGTTCCCCTCCTGGGAGGGGTTAGGGGTGGGTTCCGATTCCCGATTCCCGATTATTGCCGATTTTCCACACTCCGATAACGGAGCCATTCAGCGATAAAAGCAACTGCACCTGATACCAGGATTAGCAAAACACTAAGAGCATTTATATCTGGTTTAACACCAGTGCGGATGCGGCTAAAGATTTCCATGGGTAGGGTAGTTGCACCAGTCCCAGCGGTAAAACTAGAAATCAGAAAATCATCCATACTTAGGACAAAAGACAATAAACAACCAGCAATAATCCCTGGCATCAATTCCGGTAGTAAGATTTTTATAAAAGCTTGTAGAGGCGTTGCTCCTAAATCGAGGGCTGCTTCTTCTAGGTGAGGGTCAAGCTGGGTGATACGGGAGGAAACAACAATGGCAATATAAGCCAAACAGAAAACTATATGAGCTGCTATGATAGTCCACAGACTCAGAGGAATAGCCATAACTGCCAAAAAGATGAGAGTTGCCACTGCGATCGCAATATCTGGGATAATCAGGGGTAAGTAGGATATCCCTCGATACAAGCGTTTCCCTGGAAAGTGGTAACGGGCTAAACCGACTGCCATCATGGTACCCAATACCGCAGAAATCCCTACTGCCACTAGCGCTACCGTGAGACTATTGAATAGTGCGGTCTTTACACTCTCGTCCTCCCATAGTTTTAGGTACCACTTAAACGTGAATCCCTGCCACTGGGCGCTGTATTTAGAGTCATTGAAGCTATAAAACGTCAGTACCAGCAGGGGTAGGTACATATAAAAGAACATCACCAGGGAGAAAATACCTTGCCAAGAAACCCGGAGTTTTGGTTGAGAGTTTACCATGTCTAGGGTAAGCTCCTCCTGCTGATGGTATAGTTGTTCATTAGTCATTAGTTATTCGTCAATTGTTACTTGTTACTTGTTACTTGTTACTTGTTACTTGTTACTTGTTACTTGTTACTTGTTACTTGTTACTTGTTAATTAATTTTAAGTTTATAGTTAAAATTTTCCATTTTTATGAATGCAAACATTTTCTTTTGATAGGGATCCCTGTAGGAATTGTGAGAATTGTTGATCCGAATTTCTCTACTCCCTACTCCCTACTCCCTACTCCCTACTCCCTACTCCCTACTCCCTACTCCCTACTCCCTACTCCCTACTCCCTACTCCCTACTCCCTACTCCCTACTCCCTTTACTATAGTGCTAGGGCTGTGCTTTTGGATCACCATACTTAATCAAAAGTGCGATCGCTATACTCACCACCAAAATTAACATCATACTCAAAGCTGACCCAAATCCCCAGTTTTGAGTAGCTCCTAAAAACTGGTTATAAATCAATCTTGCTCCAGTCATACTCGATGCTCCCCCTAGCAATTCCGGATTAACAAAATCCCCTAATCCAGAGATAAATACCAGCAAAGAACCTGCAGCAATTCCTGGTAGAGTTTGGGGTACGGTTACCTTCCAAAACGTTTGATAGGGATTTGCCCCTAAATCTGCCGCCGCTTCTAACAAACGTTTGTCTAATTTTTCTATAGACGCATAGAGAATCAACACCATATATGGCAGAAAGCTGTAAGCCATGGCAATCAATACAGCAGCACTACGATTGAGCAAATCCAACCCTGGTAGTCCAAGACTAGTCAGGACTGTATTGAGAACCCCAGTCGGTCGCAGAATGGTAATCCAGGCATAAGAACGCAGTAGAGAAGATGTCCACAACGGTAAGATAAAACCAAGCAGCAGTAAATTTTGCCACCGCTTGGGTGCTAGCTGAGCAATCCAATAAGCCACAGGAAATCCTAGCAGAAGACAAATCACAGTGGTTCCCATGGCCAAAAAAAGCGATCGCCCTATCACTTGCAAGATTACTGGATCAAATACCCGCAAATAATTATCAATACCAGAGGGATTGACCACATCTCCTGGTCTAATGTTGGGTACCAAACTTAGTTCAAAAATGACTAGGGTTGGCAGCACCAACAACAAAGCTAACCATATACCTGCTGGACTGAGCAATCCTAGGGGTTCTAACCACTGCCATCGTAAGTGTCTCTTATCTTGCATAACTGGGGACTCAGCAATGTTATCAGTAACGCTTTCAGTGTTATTTATCATTAGTTATTAGTCATTAGTTATTAGTCATTATTCCAAGATATATACCATTTTTTAATAAAAATGGTATATTTGATATATAAATTGAAAACTATTCAAAATGTGCTTGATTCTTTAGGATTTTATCACTCTAATTCTTGGAATGTTATTTGTTATCTATAGCAATTATCAATAGCGTTACGCTCTTTTTTAGAGGTATTTTGAATGGTATGTTTATTTCTGCCGTTCCGTACTAGTTTCCTAAACTTTAGGGTGTTAAAAAGGGCTAATTCCTAACTCCTAACCACTGGTCAACTTAGTCCAGTAGCGGTCATAAAGTTCGCTAACTTCGTCAACAGGTGCAAGACCTTCACAACGTTCTAACGCTGATGATTCTGGAAACAAACTTTGATCCTCTTGGATTTCACGGGACAATAGCTTAAAGGCTTTTTGGTTTGGTGTGGCGAAGCTCAAGCGTTCACAAATTTGAGCAGCAACATCTGCTTCTAACATAAAGTTAATCCAAGCGTAGGCACCCTCAAGATTGGGAGCTGTTTTAGGAATTGCCAAGGTATCGGTCCACAAGGAAGAACCGCTTTTCGGTAGCACATACTGCAAATCTGGGTTTTCTGCCATGATTTCAGCAGCATCCGAGGAGTAACACATCGCAATCCATAAATCCCCACTCAGAATTTGCGATCGCCAAGCATCAGAAGAAAATGAAGCAATACTTGGTTTTAACTGCACCAACGTTTCATAGGCTTTTTTAATCTCCTGGGGATTGGTAGAGTTGTACGAGTAACCCAACATTTTCAAAGTGGCACCCATCACTTCTCGCACATCGTTGAGCAAAGTCATCCGTCTCGATAATTTGTCTTTATATTGCCAAAGATAGCTCCAATCCTCCGGTACTTTAGATAGTTTTTTGGAGTTGTAAATCAAACCCGTTGTTCCCCAGCTCAGAGGAATACTGTGCAAATTGTTGGGGTCATATATAGGATTGAGGAACTTAGAAAAAAGTCGATTCATTCCGATGATGCGTTCAAAGTCCAGTTTGAGCAACAGATCCAACTCAACCATCTTCCGCACCATGTAGTCAGACGGGTAGATAATGCTATAGGCTCCGCCCCCAGAAGCCTGAAGTCGAGCAAGCATAGCTTCGTTGGAATCAAAGACATCGACTAAAGCTTTGATTCCAGTTATTTCGGTAAAGCGGTCTAGTAGCTCATCATCGGTATAGTTAGTCCAAGTGTAGATAAATAGTTTATTTCTGTCACCTGGTGAAGGAGGTGTTGGTTTCACCTTAGCTAGAGTCCAGCCACATCCAGACAGGGTTAGACCTGATAGGGTAGCGACAGTGGCTAGCTGTAAAAAGTTGCGCCTTGTAGGGCGTTTTAGGAATGATTGTCGATCCTTAGAAAGCACGATTGAAAAGGTTTAAGGTTGAGGTTTGTTGTTGCCCAGGCGTCCGAAGTAGGGTAGGTTTAATAAAGTTATTCAAAACCGATTACCGATTACCCATTACCCCAAAATGGATAGGATAATTAATCCACCAAAATTGATTTAGTAAACAACTAAAAATATCTGGCTTTCCTGAGCACTATTTTGCCAGCAAACTAGGCTCAAAAACTACCGAAATCTTTAAATTATTCCGCCAACACGCGACAATCCGTGGGTGCCCAACGAGCATAAATTGTCGTGTTAGGGTCTGGTAACTTGTTATTGGTGTTGGCCAGTATGACTCTGAGACAGTCGCCACTGAGTAACTCCACCACACATTGAATATGAGTACCCAGGTACATCGCGTGTTTGAGACGTCCTTCAAAGCAATTCATAGTAGTAGTAGTTGTTGTTACTGTTGGCGGGGAAAGACTCAGGCGAATTTTCTCTGGTCGTACACCTACTACAATATCCTGAGGATTAGAATTATCCAGGACTTCTCTAACGGATGGAGACTCAACCACAATCTTGATACCAGTCTTGGTGGTAATTTCGAGTGAGTCGGCATCGGACCGTTGCAGACGACCTTTAAATAAATTGGTATCACCGATAAAGTCCGCCACAAAGGTTGTCCGAGGATTTTCATAGATTTCTCTGGGGGAACCAACTTGCTCAATTTTACCTGCACGCATCACAGCGATACGGTCAGAAAGACTCATGGCTTCGTCTTGGTCGTGGGTCACCATCACAAAGGTTAACCCCAGGTCTTGATGGAGATTTGAAAGTTCCACCTGCATCTGTTTGCGTAGCTTGAAATCTAGGGCTCCCAAGGGTTCATCCAACAACAGTACCGCTGGTCGATTAACTAACGCTCGGGCCAATGCCACTCGTTGCTGTTGACCCCCAGACAGTTGAGGGGGATACCGATTCGCCAATCCCTCTAGTTTCACTTGTTTGAGGGCTGCTTTGACTCGTTCCTCAACCTCCAATGAGGGTAGCTTTTTTAGCCGTAGACCGAAGGCAATATTTTCGGATACACTCAGGTGATTGAATAGAGCATAACTTTGAAAGACCGTATTGACAGGTCGGCGGTGTGGTGGAATATGATTCATCGAGCGTCCCTGAATCATTACTTCCCCAGCTGAAGGCATCTCAAATCCTGCTACTAAACGCAAGGTTGTAGTTTTGCCACAGCCAGACGGACCAAGAATGCTAAAAAATTCTCCTTGACGGATACTTAAGTCAACACCACGGACAACGGTCTCGGTGTCGAACACTTTAAAAACCTTGCGGAGTTCAACATCAAGTTTAGCTGTAGTCGTAGCAGTCGGACGTGGTTCTTTAACAGTCGTTTGAAACATGGTGGTTATTTCAGCAGTAGTGATGCCCCCAGAGTCATGCCTCGTCTGTCTGCATCTGTGCAACACGGTTTCTCTCCTTGGGTTTATTTTATCCTCGAACCTAAAAATACTCCTGCAGTAGCTAAACAGATCTGCACTGATCCAGTAGCTGAGGTGCGGAAGTAAATTGCTGGGTATTAGGCTTGACTAGGAGATATTAGGCTAATGGTAAGAGCTATTGAACAGGGGCAAATCAGAGCCTCCTTAATCAAGGATTTGGGGCGGCTGTAGGCTAACCGGTGTGGGCAATTAATCGGGCATGTTCCAATTTTGCTCACTACACCCGGTCACCGTAAACCCCATATCCAGTTTTAACCGACAAGCTTGGGGCGTGAGTCCTGTTGTTTTGTTGTCAATTGTCAATCCTTAATTCTTAATTGAAAAGGGGGACGTATTGGGAATCCAAGCCAATAGGTTACTGCATTGATCAGGTGACTATTCGCCTTAATTGCCCAATCCCGTGTTCTCCAAGTCCGATTCCCCATTCTCAGACCTCTCACGATGACATTAATTCAGCCTTCCTTATCTCCATTTGCAGTATATCGATCTAATTCCCGCACTGTCGGACGCAAATACCAATCCGTAGTGATTATGGTACTGATGAGCCTATTCTTGCTGGGGGGAATTGGTTCCCGTTTAGCTTATTTACAGCTAGTTCAAGGGGAACGCAACCAAAAGCTGGCAGAAAATAATCGGATTCGTCTGATTCCCAAGCCCCCTATACGGGGCAATATTTTTGACCGTAAGGGAAGAGTATTAGCTAGCTATCGGTTGTCTCACTCGGTATTTGTATGGCCGATGGTTCTTAGGCAGGAGCAATGGCCCCAAACTCGCAAACGCCTGTCCCAAATTTTGAAGATACCAGACGCTGAGATTCAAAAGCGTCTGGAACAAGCGGGCTATAACTCTCCTTACCTACTTCGGATTGCCCGTGGTGTTACTCCCGCTCAAGTTACTGCCTTGGCTGAGTACAGCAATGAATTACAGGGGATAGAGGTGGATATTGATGCAGTGCGGTACTATCCCCATGGGAAGCTATCGGCTCATGTTCTAGGTTATACTGGAGAGTTAGACTATGAAGAGCTGCAACGGCGTAAAGCGGACGGCTACCGCCTCGGTGATGTGGTTGGCAAAATGGGGGTGGAGAAGTCCTATGAGCATCTGCTACGGGGAGAATGGGGCGGTCAGCAAGTAGAAGTTGATGGTGCTGGACGAGTCGTCAGGGTTCTGGGTCAGAAACAGGCAAAACCGGGTAAACCTATCCATATAAGCATCGATCTAGACGTGCAGAAGGCAGCCGAGGCAGCATTAGGCGATCGCAAAGGGGCAGTCGTGGCTATAGACCCCAACACCGGTGCTGTCCTCGCAATGGTTTCTCGTCCAACCTTTGACCCGAATATTTTCTCGACTCGCATCACCTCAGAAACCTGGCGAAAGCTACAAGGCAGAGGGAATCCGTTTATCAACCGGGCAATGCGAGGGTTTCCTCCAGCCAGTACATTTAAGGTAGTCACGGCTTCGGCGGGTATGGAATCTGGTCGGTATTCTCCCAGAACTGTTTTACAGACTTATCCTTACCTTTATGTGGGTGGTCATGCCTTTGGGGAGTGGAACCGAGCCGGATTTGGTCCAATGGGATTTGTGGGTGCTATGGCTTGGAGCAGTAACACCTTCTTTGGTCAAATCGGTCGAGGGGTTGGGGGGAAAACCCTGATTGAATGGGCTCGTAGATATGGCTTTGGTGAAAAAACTGGTATTGAGTTATCTGGGGAATCCCGTGGTTTGATAGTGGATGATGCCTGGAAGCGGAAAAACTACAATTGGGGATGGACCGTGGGAGATACCATAAATATGTCTATTGGTCAAGGGTTTACCCTAGGAACACCCTTACAATCCTCAGTGATGTTTTCTGTAGTTGCCAATGGCGGCTATCGGGTTAAACCTCACTTGCTCAAGAACAATCAGGATGCCATCAAAGGGCGAGTGTCCATAAATATGAAGCCATCAACGATTCAAACCCTGCGCCGAGGATTGCGAGCTGTGGTTACTGGGGGAACAGGAGCGGCATTGAGGGTGCCAGAGTTACCTCCTGCCGCTGGTAAGAGTGGAACAGCAGAGGCTCCTCCTGGCAAAGCTCATGCTTGGTTTGGTGGTTTTGCACCCTATGATAAACCCGAGATTGCGGTTGTTGCTTTTGTGGAACATTCCGGCGGCGGTGGAGGTTCAGTGGCAGGACCGATTGTGCGCCAGGTGATGGAGGCTTATTTCAAGCATAATTAGTGATTGAAACTCTGGTTAGTCACTTTTGAATCAGGACTAACCACCATTTTTGAATTCAAAATGAATAGCTTGATAATTTTGAATTGTTGACACCGGATACAAGCCCCTATTTTTGAATTGGAGCGAAGCGATGTTTCAAACCCCCGAATTAATTCCTGGGGTATTTTTGAATTTTGAATTTATAATTTTGAATTGGAGCGAAGCGACTTGACTCAAGGTGTTGACATTATCTGAATTCCCTGAGTCGATAACTTGGTCACCCAAAATTCCAAATCTGGGTCAGTAATATCAATGCTTACTTTCTGTTGAATTTCCTGGGCTTGCTCCTGGGACTCGCACAGGGCAAATACCGTCGGACCGGAACCAGACATCATGGTTCCTATGGCACCGCTATTCTCAAAGGCTTTCCGTAGTTCCAAGACTTGGGGGTGATTGGGTAACACCACTTTCTCTAAATCATTGCGCAATAGTTTTCCTATCTTTCCCCCATCCTTATTGAGGATTTCCTTAACCATCGGACCACTATGAAAACGATTAGCACGGGATTCTAAGTCCTCAAGCTCCCGGATATAGGTTTCCCCAAACTGAGCCCGATAAGTCTGATAAGCCCAAGCAGTAGAAACCATCAGACTGCGGTATTTCCCCAAGACGACATATAGAGAATCCAGTCCCGGTAGGGCAGACAGCCGTTCACCTCTGCCCAGAGCTAGAGCAGTGCCACCAGCAAGGCAAAACGGCACATCCGATCCAAGCTGTGCTGCCAATTGTTCTAATTCCGGGTGGGTTAATCCCAATTGCCACAACATATCGATTCCTACTAACACAGCCGCTGCATCCGTGGAGCCACCAGCTAGTCCAGCGGCTACAGGAATTCGCTTGTGGATAGTAATTTCTACACCGCCCAAGTTAGCAAAATACTCAGGAAACTCCTCCCACATCAAGGCAGCTGCTTTATAAGCGAGGTTGCTTTCATCCGTTGGCACTTCGGGATGATGACAGTGGACTTTAATCTCCTGTGTACCAATGGCACGGATGTCGATTTGATCAGCTAATTCGATGCTTTGGAGAATCATTGCGAGTTCGTGATAACCATCACCCGCATCACCGAGGATTTCCAAATACAGATTGATTTTAGCTGGGGCATTTAGGGAGTATGAATGCATTCTTTATGGTGATCTGATTGGCTAGGGCTATCCATTGAGCAACACTAAGGTCTTCGGCTCGGGCTTGAGGGCTTATTTCTAATTGTTCCAGCAATTGGGTGATGCGATCGCGTTCAATTACAGATTTTAAATTATTGCGCAACATTTTACGTTTGCTGCCAAAGCCCAGTTTCAATAGTGTCTCTAAGCATCTGGGGTCAGAAGCTGGTGGTTCGGCTAGGCTCGGATGTAACCGCACGACAGCGGAATCGACCTTGGGGGGAGGAGAGAAGGCCGACCCAGGTACATCGCAAATCAATTCACATTCGGCGAGATACTGCACCCGCACTGATAATGCCCCGAATTGTCTAGAACTGGGTTTGGCATATAACCGCTGAGCTACTTCTTTTTGCACTAGCAGCACGATTAAATCAAACCCTGGCACAGCTGGCTGAGTAATGGTACCTAGTAACTTTTCCAGAATCGGACCGGTAATATTATAGGGGATATTGGCAACCACTTTATTAGGTTTTTGGAAATTGGAAAAGTTAGCTAACAAGGTATCTAATTCTAGGGATAGAAAGTCCCCTTGCAGCAGTAAAAAATTATCTATTTTACCGAGTTTTTTAACTAATAATCGGCACAAGTCTCGATCAATTTCTACGGCCACTACAGACTGAACAAAAGGCAGTAAGCGCTGGGTAAGAATGCCAGTACCCGGACCAATTTCTAGAATGCGATCGCTTTTTTGTAAATTAGCAGCTGTCACGATTTGGTTCAGTGCCTCCTCGCTACGCAGCCAATGTTGAGCAAATTTTTTACGAGCTTTTAAGGTCATTGCCCAATTTTATAGCATTTCTCAATTCAGTACCCAATTGTTAAGCATATGCCCTACGCGCAGGCTACGCCAACAGCTATCAGCTCTCAGCTCTCAGCTTATGGGCTATGGGCAAGCTTATTGAGTAGGAAACCGTTAATAATAAAAGAGGTAAGCATTGGAATAATGCTGAGTTACGTCTTTAGAATAAAAGAGGTAAGCATTGGAATAATGCTGAGTTACGGAAAGCACCTCAATTAGCTTTGCCAACGGCCAACGGCTGACTGCTGACTGCTGACTGCTTACATCACGTCTAATCAGGTTTATCCCATAAATGTTAGTGTTTAATTAACCAGTAACAAGTAAGCAAGTTCCTTGAATTATCAGTAGTAAACCGACGAACAGGAGCTCAAAGGTTCATCAATTTATTTCCAGGAAGTTCTGGAACAAACCTTGGTTTTGCCAGGCGTAATTCTTGGCAACACGCTTTAACTGGGCAATATTGCTCCGAGTCGCATCATCCATTGTGTCATTAGTGATTTGCGGTTGTAGACGCAGGTAACGAGAAACTGTTGCATCCTCAGATTCTAAGCTACCGATCAACTCTTTGGTAATATACCGGTGAATGTCAGAAGGAGCATCAAATAGCACTTCAATCAATCGTCCTTGCCATCCCCATTGTCCCAATCCCCAGCCTCTAGCTTTTTCCCAAGGAATGGGGCGGTTGGATTCTCCTGTGCCAATCGAGATGATAGAAATTTCCTTAAGGGAATGATTTAACCGGATCGCTTCAGCTAATGCACAGCTTGAGGGATTATTCGCCCCAACTCCACCATCAATCGCTGAGTAAGTCTTGCTTTGAGTCTTGAGTTGATGGGCTGGAAAATAGGTGGGGGCAGATGCGGAACAGACACAGGCTTCCCACAAGGGAACATGGAAATAATCTTTGTCTTCACGCCAGCTTTTAAATATTATCGGCATGCGACTCATAGTGTCGTAGGCTGTGATCAACAGCCGAGGTGAATCGTAGATATCCGACAGCTTGGTCGTTCCAAACTGCTCTTTCATCACCTCAATTAACCCCTGATTGGAGTGTTTAGGAGCAGAAAGACCATACTTAAGGATAACCTTCAGCCGCTTTAGTGAAAAACGGCTGGTGTAGCGGAAAATTCTTTCCCCTTTCTGTTCATAAAGTCTAATCATCTCTCGGCTGGGGATGCCAGTGGCAATCCCGGCAGCCAAGATTGAACCGGTGGAGGTACCTGCAATTAAATCAAAATACTTGTTGAGGGGCTGGTTAATCTCTTTCTCTAATTCTGCCAAGATTACTGCTGCGATAACGCCCCGAATACCACCGCCATCTAAGCTGAGTATGCGAAAAGTCATGATTCCCCTATAAACCCACGATGTTGAATTATTCCTCCTAACTATTGTGACGGGTTCTAGTCACTTCCAGGGTGATCTTACCTCCAAAATCGGGAATGGGGGCACCAGGTTTGCTTAACTGCACCTGGACTTGCTCCACCTTATCGAATTCTAGGATCGCATTAGCAATTTTAACTACCAATTTTTCGATCAGGGCACATTTTGAGGTTTTAACCAAATGCTTGACAGTATCAATAGTTTGCCGATAATCCATGGTATCCCTAAGGTCATCACTTTCTCCCGCAGGGCTTAGATCTAGCCACATGGTCAGGTCTACTTCAAACCACTGTCCTAGGGTCTGTTCTTCGGGTAGGTAGCCAGTGTAGCCGTAGCAGCGAATATTGCTTAGTTTAATACAGTCCATCATTTGTCAAGTTTTCCCTCATCTATCTCCTATCACCAACTTGACACTCCCCGCCTTGCGCATAGCGGGGATTCCTAGATCAACGAACCGCCTTAAACCGCCGAGTTCCTATCTTTGACTCTGCCAAAAATGGGACAGTACAAAACCGGCAAATCCGTTCAAGACCAAATTCCCAGTCAATTCACGACAGACCCAGAGGGCAGTTCTTCTTAGGCGTTTAAGTACTTATTGGAAGTGCCTTAAAAAGTCTGTTTCTCTTCCTTTCCTCAGGTTTCGGTGTGCCCCACCGTACCTTGCTTATCGTGCATAGTGATTGTTTTGGGTTCACACGCCAACTGTTAATTGACGATTAGGTTTTTTAAGAGGACTTTCCTTACCCTCTAGGCATTACTTTTTTATGGTCAATCAGTGACGGGTCTCTCTCCCGGCTGAGCCAACGGTTTTGCAGCCTGTACCGATCAATATTATACAACAAACTTCTTGTATAATATTGATTTTTTCTCTTGTTTCAATCAAAAGCCGTCCTAGAAGGATTTAAAGTTACCGTAAGAGAGGGTCGCCTTAATTATCAAGTTTTAACCTTTTTGCGCGAGACCGACCCACCTTAAAGGCGACCCTCTCTAAGGCGCGCGTCTCTAGGGGCGCGATTACCCCAAATTTTTGGGAAAAAATTGCGATTAGCGCTACTACTTTGGGCTAATCCCGTTTCAAATCTAATGTTTAAAAATCAGAATTGCTGGAGTCTACTACCAGAATTGTTGTCTCAAGTAAACCCCTAGCATACAACCATTGCGTCAGTCCGCTCCTTTATTAGATTTCTACTCAAGCAATCCATAACCAGGGACTTGTGTTTTATAGTCTTAGTCTGTTCCAGTCTCTAAGGATACTGCTGGAGAAAGGGGTTTACCGATTTGGGGTTCGGTACCTCTAACTATACGCTGAATGTTACTGCGGTGACGGATGATGACATATATGCCAGCAGCAATACCAAATAACTCATAGGCAAGAGGAGCTTTGGTAAGGTACATCAGTAGGGAAACAGCGATCGCACCAGCAATGGAACTGAGAGAGACAATACGAGAAATTGCCAAGACTACTGCAAATACACCTACGGTTCCTAAGCCTACAGGCCAAGACATGGTCAGGATAACACCTATACTGGTGGCAACGGATTTACCTCCGGTGAAGTTTAGCCAAATGGATTTACTATGACCAAAGATAGCAGCAAACGCAGCTAATGCCACTAACCAGGGTTGCCAGGTTTCAGGCAGTAGGGAAACGTCTGTCAGGGTATAAAAGCCATTGACTAGACTAATAGCCGCTACTCCTTTCAAGGCATCAATCAGTAATACCACCACTGCTGGTCCTTTGCCCACAGTTCTCAATATATTGGTGGCACCAGTTGATCCAGAGCCATGCTCGCGAATATCAATATCTTTAAGCCAGCGTCCTGCTAGGTAACCAGTAGGCAGGGAACCTAATAAATAGGCTGAGATGACTAGTAGCCCACTCCAAGTTAAGTTAAGTACCATTGGTGTCATGTTGAAGATTGTGACAAGATCCGGCAAGAATTCCCCGATCACCACCGCGACGGGTAGCTCGGCTGTAACATTGCTAACTGTTTTGATGTAAAGCGCAAGTGGGGGAAACCCCCGTCGGAGCAACTACATCGATTTTTAAGTTCGCTGAACCTCCCGATTGGCAGCAGTTTCGCGCCTGTTTTGCTAAAATTCAAGCCAGTAAACTAAGTAATTCAATAATCGTCATAGGTATACATCTGCCGAGGATCAGGTGCAAAAGCCAACCATAGGGGAAATTGCAATAATGAGAGACTGATCTTATCTTCGGTTTCGTCAACAATGATTAACGCTAACTTATCCCGTTTGATCAGTCGTTCCGCTTTTTGAACCAGGGCTATTGGATCTTCAAATAGAACAACTCCCCGTTCTGGACCAAAATCACTGCGGGAGATTCCGAGACAGTCCTGTAATCCTCTACGCCATTCTCCCAGTCGTTCTGGGGTGTTGGCCAGCACAAGAGTACTTAGGCGATTGTCATACAGTGTCCGCAACACGGATATAACCGCTGAGGCAATTAAAACATTTTGTAAGCGGCTCCCCATAGTTTGGAGGGCACCACGACCACCTTGGGAAAAAAACCACTGAGACACTTTTTCAGCGTGAATTGGCTCAAAGGTACGACGCAGTTGCCAGGGAGGACCATAATAATCTGGCATTTTTCGATATTGATCCAACAGCTGACGAATCTGTCGGACTTCCTCTTTAAATGCTTGTTCGGCAAATTTTGGGTTGCCTCTGGTCGGGGGTGGTGGTGCTTCTTCTAATTCTGACCGTGGTGCTTCGGTTGGTGGCTGGGAGAGTTCCAGTTGCTCAGCAGCAGCAGCTAGGTCTTGTAAAGAGCCAACCAAATAATCTTTAAAGCCTTGAACCCGAATGGCTAGCTCTTGAGATACACCCGCAAAACTGGTGCGCATTTCTTCACGAATGCGTTCCCGGCGGCGTTCTAGTTGCTCAATAGAAATTTGCAACTTTTGCTTGCGTTGCTCCAGTTCGGTCAGACCTTCAAGTACCATCCGCTCTACAACTGCTTCGGTGCTTCCCAATTCCTTTGAAACCAGTGACTGTTGATGGTTTTGCAGAGCGGCAATTCTCTGTCTCAACTCCTGTTCTTTTTGCTCCAGTTCAGCCACAGTTTGAGCTAAGCTAGCCATTTTTTTGGCTTGATCTGAAGACTGGCCTAGTTGAATTTCACTAACTTTATCCTCCTGCAGCGGCTCATTCGACTGTGTTGGTTTAGCTTTGTCATGGTCTGATAGGGTCAGAGAAATGGGAGGAAGGTCGGGAGCTTGAGAGTTATCCCTAGGAGTAGCCCTATCCTGATCTGGCCAATTTGACTCCTGTGAATTATCTAATCCCTTAACTGCTTGGTTGTTATCTTGCTCTTGTTCTGGGTTTTGTGGGTCTTCGGAATTCATTTAAACTGGTTTATTAATAACTTATGCACTAACTACCTAACGTCTACTCTATAATTTGAGGTATGTCAGTTATCCTTTAGGGCAGCGTTCTTCTAGGCAAGTTCGTAGCAGCTTTGGGTCAAATAGAATTGGTAGAAAGTGAATGCTTTTGACTTCTGAAAAATAAAACAAAATCGGTACTGATGTCCAGAAGATTTCCCAATTTTGCCATTCTTGATAAGGAAAACGCCGGATCAGGGTCTCGGAGCGATAAATATCCAAGGCGGTTTCAGTAAATTGCAGGCGTATAGTTATGGCTTGAAACAACAAGAATAAGCCCAACAACGCGATCGCTAAACTCACCCAGGGTTGTATGAGCAATATTGTCACTGCAGCAATAATCAACACTATAGGCAGTGTGTAACTTGGGGAGAGTTCAACTACAGGTGCGCTTTCCGTTGGCGAATTAAATTCGCCACGGGTCGCACCTTCTGATGTTGATTTTGGAGAATAATCAGCAGAAGTCACTTGGCTTAAATCCCGAGCTGATAAAGATGAATCAATATATGAATATAATTTAATTCTAAGCCTATATTCCCAACTTCTTCGATCTTCCCAATTTCTTCTATGGGATTCTATGGGATGACAGTTACCTGATCTTACCTACTACCAGTACCTAGCACATTCCTGAGTGAGATTAATCAAAAATTGAGTTAAATTTTTATACGGAGAGGGGGGGATTCGAACCCCCGATGGCTTTGACACCATAACAGATTTCGAGTCTGCCACCTTAAACCACTCGGACACCCCTCCATGATCTAGTCAAACCGCACCCCAGACTTCATCTTAAATTTGAACACAAAACCGTGGAATTTGTCAAGCCTGCTGTTGAAAACTCAGGCATTGCTGGGTGCTCAATGATGGAATCACTATCAAGGAACATCAATGTCTATCTCAATATCTTCAACAGTAGTCTTAAAACCACCATCCGGTGTCCACTGGATAGCACCATCACGGCCTGTCCAATAGAGGGTCATCTTAGCATTGCGCATGAGCTTCGCCGTGTAGGCATCCACGACATTGGATGATGCGATCGCAATTTTCGGTTGCAGGGCATCGAGGAATTCTGGCCTCAGACTTTTTCCCGACCACCAAAGTACTTGTAGCTCAGGGAAACGGATGGTTTTGGCTAACTGTTTTTGGAAGCCTGGTTTGAGGTTTCCTAGGAGTAACCAATTTTGGTCAATGATGCGCATCAGCAACACTGGTGGTTCAGTGTTGACTAATTCTATTGATGTAGAGCCAACAGAGAGTATTTCACCCACAGGAATTGGTTGGTAGTAACCCTGCCTAGATGCTACTGCACTAGCGATAGAGTTACGGGTGACAATATCGTTCCAATTTTGAGCCTGAGACAATGGTCGTTGTAAATCAGTGTTATCGTAGAATGTGTCGATAGGTAAACTACCTAGAACCTGAACCCAACCACTTCTGAGTTGGGGCTGCTTGTCGAGAGCAACCGCCCAATTAATATGATTGATACCTTGCTTTTGCAGAAAAGGCAGCACTGTAAACCTTACTGTATCAGGGTTGCCACTATTGAGCAACGTTACTTGTCCCTGGTCTTGAATCACTAAAATTTGGTTATTTCCTGTAGCTAGCACTGTAACTTGAAACAATTTTGACGCTTGTTGCCATTGGGGCAACACCACCACAGTGACAGCAACTAGACTAATCAGCCACCAACGAGGATGTAACCATTTAATCAAGCAAGCTAGAGCAATTAGCCCGTAGAGGAATAACAGTTGCCCTAGGGAAATTTTGCCCACCGCTACAGAACTTCCTGGCAACTGATTGAAAAATTCCACTAGTCCCATCAGTCCATGGGTTGGGTAATACAGTAACCAAGCCAGTCCACTTCCTGCTGTTGGCCAAATTAGTCCTGCCAAGGCACTGACAATTCCACCCAAAGTGATAATAGAAATTAGGGGTGTAGCAATAACACTAACGGGTATAGAGTAGCTGGCAACAACTTGAAAAACATACAGTTGCAGGGGTAGAGTCCAAACTGCTGCTGCAATTGGCACAGCAACTAGGGATGCGATCGCAGGTGGCAACCAATCCAAACGTTGGATAATCCCTGGTGCAGTGATTAGTAATCCTAGGGTGGCCAGAAAACTCAGCTGAAATCCCAAATCCCAGATCCACAAAGGATTAAATAGGAGTAACAGTGTTGCTGCTAACAAGAGTGACCCTAAAGGCTTAACTTTCCGTGCCGTCACTAAGGCAATTAGGGCACCCACCCCCATCAGAGCCGCCCGCATTACTGATGGCTGCAGTCCAGTTAATGCCACGTAAATTAACAGTACACTCAAGCTAATACTGAACTGCTTTTCCTTGCTTAAACCCCTGGTAACGGCTAAGACAAAACCCAACAGCAAAGAGACATGGAATCCAGATGCTGCTAAGGTATAGGCTAACCCAGCCTGAATAAATTGATCCCGGATATCGTAGGGCAAATCAACAGCACGACGTCCTAAAACCATTGAACTGACTAACGGACCTGTGGGAGAGCCTAAAAAGCGAACTTGGGAACGGATAATACGTTGTCGCAGTCTCCACCATCCCCAGGGTTTGCCAATAGTTTCCTCATCAAAGTTTATTTGACGCCCACTCAAACCAGCAAAAGCCCCTTGACGGGCAAGATAGGCTCCAAAGTCGAAGGCTCCGGGATTAGTCACTGGCTTGGGTTTATATAAAACCCCAGTTACGCTAATTATCTGACCTGGGTAGATACCAGTTCCTTGAAGTAATGGCACAGTCACATACAACTTGCCTGTCACTCCTTGACTTATCGCTCCCCCATCTTCGCGACTTTCAATTTCAGTTAACTGAGTAGCTTGTAACCAAAATTGTGTACGCTGAGTTCGGGTCAGGCGAGGCATACTCTCCACTTTGCCTTCAACCTTAAACAGTTGCTCTGGAGCAATGCTATTGGTTGAGGGGACATATTCGCTAATGTCATTCAGTTCTGGTTGTGGTACCCGCAATTGAAAATAGACCACCGCCAAGGCCGAGATTAGTCCTGCTGCTACCCATAATCTTGGTTTTGGTCCTGTGCGCCAGAACCTGGGGAATGCGATCGCAGCCACTATCCCTGTGACAACTAATCCTGTTACCAAAGCTCTATACTCTTGCCAGGGAATCTCACCAGTCGGTAAGTGGAGAATCCCTGTAGAAAGTAGGCCGATAATATAAGCAAGACTTACTACTGTACCACTGGCAGGCTTCATCAGATCGATAAACCTAGCCTTAAGCCCAAAACAACATGAACCAATAGCAGGCAAAGTGCTGTACTTCCTAAGTAGGCATGAACGGTACGCACCAATGCTTTGTTTCCGCCAAAGCCAGTCAAAGCAATCACCCCATTAGCAGCCAGCAAAATCAGTACGATTGATCCTGTCCAAAAGTGGGGGCTTTCTAGAATTGGCTGATACTGCATGACCAGAGACAAAACCCCACCGGTGTAGCCACCTGCGATAAAAATGAACATCCAGGGTGCTATTTTTCGATGATCACTGCGACTCTGTAGTGCTATTTCAGGCTCAGATACTACTCTGCCACGCCATCCTGCTATTCCCACAAAGCTACCCATAATCAATACCACAATTCCCATCATCAATGGGTGTCCCCAATGCACCACTGGCTCAGGAATACCTAAAATCCTAAATTGGTTAGCAATTGGTTCTAAGAGCTGACTTAAATTTCCCACCGGTGTAAAACTATCCTCTCGATTAAGGTTTACCTAGCTTAAGTAACCATCTTTGTAGCATATTCAGAATTTGATTGGGCAAGAAACTGTCAACATTCCCAGATAGCGATGTTTAGATTCCTTGACAATTGTCTAAAATTAGAAAACAGACAATTTCATTCACTCGCAGCTGAACGTTAACAAACGATCATACCAGATCCTAGAAGACTGGTATGATCGTTTGCCTGTCCCTGGTGCAAAGGAGACGGATGGCTTTAGCCCCTAGGGCAAAGCCATCTAAATTTTTTTGACAAATGACTAATACTATGAATCGAAGACTTGAAAGCACATCGCTAAGGGGGTCTCGAAGAGATCCCCATTTGTTAGAGGGCGATGGGTCATAGCCGACACTACGCGAACGCTTACTAGCTTATTAGTGACAATAAATTAATCACCCACATTCCGCACCCCGCCACTGTCACTACTTTGTTTTTGATAATGATAATACTTGTTAACCTATAGTAATACTAAATAGCTTAGGATTACCCTGGCCAATTTAAAACTGGTATATATCAAAATTAGTATTTACTAATTTTTTCCTGTCGCTAATGTAGCTTTGGAGTTTTTTTGAGCAATGCCTTTACTATAGACAAGCCAGGTAAAGATGACTAATCCAGCTTCGGTTCCTACTAAATCGTGAAGGATATGAAATAAAGCATTGAAAGTAACTTGTGGGTCAGTATAGGGATTACCTCCAAACTTATCTAGAAGAAACACAAAGGTTAAATTGACTCCAACGGAGAAAATTGGGAAAAGAATAATTTTCCAATCTTCCAGTATCTTATAGCCTCGATAGGTCAACACACCCAAAACTAGAGTAAGTGCAATATAGATAGGAATCTTAAAATTATCGTTACCGGCTTGATAACCTAAAGGGTATAAAATTGAAACAACTAACAGACTGATAGCAAACACAATGTTAATTAAATTGGTGATTATAGTAGTATTCTCTACTAACCCATCCGCCCACAGCGCAAATGCTGAAATCAAGAAAAAGTAAAACATGAAATTCAGCATCGTAAAATCGTTTTGATAATACCAGCATTGGGTGACGTGCCAACCAATTTCTGAAGCGATCGCCACCATCACAAAAGCTAGACCGAGTTGGGAAGCAAAAATACTTCTCGATGGCAGTCCTAAATTTTTTAAACTGTTGTAAAAAATTCTCATCGCCAGAGGTATTAGGGCAAAAACCAGCACGTGAGTAATAATTAATCCCAGTTTCCAACCATCGACTATACAGGTTCTAGAAGGGTCTGTCGGCGATTCGGCGATTCCGGGCAATGTGGCGAGAATATAGCCAAATCCAGCTAAACCAATTAAGAAGCAGAGTGCAGTAAACCCTAAGTTGCTAGTAAAAATCTTGCCATCGTTATTTTCCTGGGATTTAGTAAATTGCTTTGAAGACATTCATACAGCTCCTGCTCATAGACAACTAAAACAAATCGCCGAAATCGCTGGAGGAGTCTCCCCACAGCCTGATATCAACTACTAATTGTCTCACAATAACTATCCCTGGAATCTAATAGTTAAGATAAATTTTAGGTTATCATTGATAAATGTTAAGTAACCATCAAATTTATGATGATTGCGTTACATATCTTTGTTAAGATATAGATTGCTTTACAAGTGTGATGGCTAAAGCCCCTGTACTTTAGTCGGGGGATATAAGCGAACGGATGAATTGATTCATCCGCGATGCGGGTCGCTAATGTACACTAAAACTTTCTGAGTGCTAATCTTGCCAGTGGTGTCAAACATATACGAATGTGTCCATAAACTTGGCAATCTCAACAGGTCTGGAAATTATTGTCTAAGCAATAATGATCTTCGTAATTGGTTTGCTCATTGCTGTTACTGTACCTCAAGCTTACTAGGAAACTATAGTATGAAGCAAAAATTCTCCCCAAAATTGACCTTAATCGCCGCTTATTGCATCAGCCTATTTCAGTTTTCTCCCACCGCAGAGGCGCTCACCATCGATCAATGGTCTCTCAAGATTATGCCTTTAGGAGACTCAAACACTCGTGGTAAAGCATTGGATCGAGCCGGATATCGAGATGACCTGTGGGCATTGTTTAAAGATAATGGCTATAGAGTAAATTTTGTGGGTAGCGCTACCTCAGAAAATCCCGAAATAGTTTTAGGCCAAAACAACACATATGTGTTTGACAAAGAGCATCAAGGGCATGGGGGATTTGCCATAGCTGGTGTTGGAGCATCCAATGCGTGGTCAGATTTAAACTCCGAAATAGAAGATTGGCTGAAGCAGGCAAGACCGGATATTATCTTATTAATGGCTGGCACAAACGACATACTTTTTCAGAATGAAAGCCCTGAAGATACAGTCAATGAAATGATTTTACTAATTGATAAAATTCTCGCCCAGATCAGGTATATTTGTTTGTCTCTTCAATTCCCCCCATTAACCCCTCTGCACTTAAGGATGGTACTCTCAAGAATCAGAAAGCTGATAAATACAATAACCTATTGGCAAATTTGCTGACTGGAGAAAGTTATAAAAACAAGAACATTCGATTTATTAATAACCGCAATATATTCACCCCTGATCACATGCTTGAGGATGGTATTCACCTAACCCCAGAGGGTTACAAAAAGTTGGCTCACGCTTGGTTCAAAATCATGATCGGCATTGGTACGAGGGAAAAGCAAGATGATATTCCTATAGATGTTCCCCTTGAGATCGAGATCTATGGTAGTTGAGAAAAAAATCTACAGGGTAAGCGCCTTGCGCTTACCCTGCGGTATAACCCCATCATTAAATTGCTAATTGTTGATAGCACCTCAAGTAGCGTGCGCTACGCGCATTTGCTGTAGGCGAAGCTCTTCTGAAGGATTTTGCTAATTGCTGACCATCACTATAGATACCAAATGGCTTATATAGGCCTTTCGGAATGCATTCACGGGCCTATCAAGCTCCTCGTTTTTGCCAGTGTGATTCGATGTGGTATTATAAAAAGGTCTGTCTCCGTAATTATTGTGATAACGCCAGATTCTAATATTGATGTATCAAATTTTTCAGGCTTCCTGCCTCAAAAAATCTGTATCAAGTGCTAGTTTTTGCACTCCGATCTCCGCTGATGCGCACTGGTTGGCTTGATCACGATTGGAATTGGCGATATCCAGATAGCTTGGACTGAATTACCCTAAACTTCTTACAAACATTTAAGATGCTAACAGAACAAGACATTGATCAATGCTTGAAGATGCTGGATGGCATCTATAGTTTATCCGAACCGGAAAGATTAGAGAGGATTGACAAATTTGTTAAATCTACGCTGTCTATTACTCCAGATATCTACAGCCCAAAAAACTTAAAATACTTGTTTTCCTATCCCGACCCTATCGGTGTTTTTGCCGATTTCGTGTCTAACTACATTAATTCTAATATTCATACTGAAGAATGTTCGCCAATTTTTACTCGTTGTGAAGTAGAAATGGTAGAAACTCTCCTGCCGTTAGTGGGTTATCCTGAAGGCGATGGTATCTTTTATCCGGGTGGTACCTTATCTAATTTGGCATCTGTATTCTTAGCAGTACAAAGAGCAAAAGTTAATTTAGGAGAATCAGTCATTCTGGTTTCCGATCATTCTCATTACTCTATCAGTAAAGCTGCTAAGATTTGTGGGATTCAACATATTATCAATGTTAAAACAAGCACAAAAGGAGTCGTTGATCGAGAACATTTACGAGAATTAGTCAGCAAAATTAAAGCTGATAATCTCAATCTAATTTACTTTGCTTGTGTTATGGGTTCGACTACCTTGGGAACTTTCGATCCGGTAGAAGAAATACTGGAAATATTCCAAGAATTCGCGATTCAACCTTGGATTCATCTTGATGCAGCTTGGGGAGGCGGGGTTTACTTTAGTGAAGATGCAGCGTTTTACAGAAAACTGAGTAGTTTGTCAGATTCAATTGTATTAGACTTTCATAAATTTCTTTCAGCCCCTCTATTATGTTCAGTCTTACTGGTGAAAGACAAATCTGTTTTAGTGGATGAAGTAATCGCACATAATCCTAATTCTCCATTTACCAGCAACCAGAATAGAAAATATAGTCTCAGCATCAAGTCTTTACAATGTTCCCGAGAAGCCTATGCCTTTAAGCTTTGGTTGATGTTCAAACATCATGGTCTTGAACACTTGAAAAACTTAATTCAAAAATACTATAAAAATCGGAAAAAATTCAGGAAACAACTTTCGGAGCGGGTTTTATATGTCGTCGAACCCCAGTATTTTAACCTCTGTTTCTGGTTTATTCCTGAAGAAATGGAAGTGAAGGAAACCATCACAGATTACACGGCGGCAGAAATTGAGAAAATCGATCAACTTAATCTCGCTATCTATGATCAAGTAGTCCAGGATGACTTTATCAAAGTCAGTTCGTCTAGTTTTAATAATCTTCCGGCATTTATTCGGATAATTGTACATCATGGAAATCTGACAACAGATATCATTTCTGAAATTGTTGCTTATTTATATAAAATCTATGAATCTGTTGGATAAAGTCGTTCTCTAAGTCTAATCTAGAAGTCCAAAATTACAGGAAATTACAGGAGGAGTAGAGAATGGGCAGAGTCAGAAAGCATGAATCCTACACCAACTCAATTCTAACACCCATTTATCAAAATATAGCCTACTTTTATGACGATCATGAAACTTATGTTAAAGCCTTACATGAAGGATCGCTCACAAAAGGCCGTTATGGCAGGTATCATAATCCGAATTGGGAAGAAGTAGAGGGAATCTTAGCCCAACTCGATAAGGCTGAAGATTGCTTACTATTTCCCAGTGGAATGAGTGCTATTTACAGCACTTTAATGGCATTCGCCAAATCTCAAAGCTGTTTCGCAACAACTTGCTATCTCTATAAAAACACAAGACGTGTTTTTGAGAATCTTGAGAAACTGGGGTTCAAAACTTTGATTTTGGATAATTCGGATCTATCTGAGTTGATGAGAACACTTGATCAAGTCAGTCAAGATATTAATATTCTTTTCCTAGAACTTCCCTCTAACCCTCATCTTTACCTGGCAGATATTGAAAAAATCAAAGAGTTGTTAGAACCCGATACGCTTCTGGTTGTCGATAGTACCTTTGCCAGTCCCTATAATTTTCAACCCTGTTTATGGGGGGCAGATTTAGTGATTCATAGTTGTACTAAATATCTCAATGGTCATGCTGATGTGGTACGGGGAAGTGTTGCTGGTAAAAAGGAAGCGATCGCTCAAATTAGAAATTTCAGAAATATCAATGGAGTTATTCCTAGCCCTCGGGATGTGTTTACATTGGGTCAACACTTGAAAACCTTTCAGTTGAGAATGGAGTCTTTAAATGCTTCAGGGCAAAAACTGACTGAGTTTTTAAATTCCCATGATTTGGTTTCCAAGGTCTATTATTTGGGGTTAGATTCTCATCCTCATCGAGAACTATCCAAGAAATATTTTACTAATGGGTATGGTGGTGTTGTGACCTTTGAACTCAAACTCTCAAAACGTGAGACATCAGAATTCATTGACAACTTAAAAATTCCATATATTGCTTCTAACTTTGGTTCAGCGGAAACTTATATCGAACAGCTTGCTCCCTTTACCTACTACTATTTATCCGACCAGGATAGAAAATCATTAAATATTACGGATAGTCTGATTCGACTCTCCATCGGCTTTAATGATCCAGTCGATAGTATCATTGAGGATCTCGATTGTAGTCTTGCTCGATATATCCCTACGGAAATACATTAGACTTCGCGGCAGTTGTCGGGAACAGGGAACAGGGAACAGGGAACAGGGAACAGTGGACAAGAATTGAGGTAAACACTATCAGAAAAATACTTTTGCGCATAGGTCTATTAGAGTATCTTGTTTCTGTACTCTATTTCCTTTGGCCTTACCCCCGATTATATTATCCTAATCTAAATGGAACCCTGCCAAATGCAATCACTTAACTGCTGAATTTCTTGGAATCGAACATCCTGACTGATAAAGAATATTCCCACAAATAAGGTCAAATATTGACTCAAACAAGCAGAAAAACCAGCTCCAATACTGCCCCAATGCCATTTAATAATGGAAAAATAATCAAAGATTATATTGCCTAAATTGCCAAGGATTGTTATCACTAGCACCTTACCACTCATCTCTTTTCCTAATAACCAACCGATCACGACTAAGTTAAGTGCCACTGCGGGAGCACCCCAAATACGGGCATTAAAATAAGCAATACCAGAAGATTTAACGTCATCAGGAGCATCGAGTATAAGAAACCAAATTTTCTCGATAGGATATTGTAAAATAACAATTAATACACCCAGTACCAACGCTATCAATCCATTGCGTAAACCCAATAATAACATGGCTTCGCGGTCATCTTTGCCTACAGCTTGAGCCGTCGCTCCCGTTCCATCCGCAAGAAGTGTAAAAGTCGGTAAAGATAGGTAAACAAAACCGTTGCGACTGCAACTCCTGCTAAGTGACGAATTTCTGGCAGATGTCCCAGGAAAGCCACGCTGACTAAGCCCGATAAGGGAATCATGATATTGGAGAGAGGTAAGCATTCAGCTCTCAGCTCTCAGCTCTCAGCTCTCAGCTCTCAGCTCTCAGCTCTCAGCTTTCAGCTCTCAGCTTTTGAATAAAACAGGTAACCATTTGTCTAATCTGAGTTACGTCTGTTGAGCACTGACCCCTGACAGCTGACGGCTGACCACTGACCACTGACAGCTGACGGCTGACCACTGACCGGTGAATACTTACGGAGAGAGTATTAATGACCGCAAGCCTGTAGAAGCGGGGGATAAGACTGTCTGAGTTTAAGCGGGCAAGTTTCATCGGCTCAAATATCAACTTTATTGGTATTTTTAAGAGTAAATTTTAACAAAAATCAAGCTTAATTTTAAAAATTTTTATGGGATTTCAAAAGTTCCACTTTCTGTGAAACACAGGATAGAGAGACAACTCAGATCAAGAACAATTCTGATAGCTGGTCAGCTACCTAAAAAGGGAAGCTAAAAGCCCCGTCTCTTTAGAGCGGGGTGCTGATGTTCAGCGAATTTCAAATAGAGCGCATGGTCAGAGATTTTGCTAAGGTTTGATAGCTGGCAGGATGACCTGCAAAATATCCCGAGAGATAATACCTGGCAGGTTCATAATGATTTTCAGCCGTGAACGGAGCAAAAAATTGATCACTAACCAAATCTTTTCTGACAAAAAATGCATTAACACCCGATAAGTTACAGCCCACAAGATAATACCCTTTTTTATCTAGATTGACCTCAAAAAACTTCAATGAAGCCCCAAAACAATCATCTTTTTCCCATCTGTGTGTGGCATCATAGTCCATACAATATAAAATGGGTGGTGTGAACTTGGCATTATATTCAACGACAATCACTCTGGGACTTATACAGGTGATTGAATCAATAATATGATAGTCATTACCATCAATATCGACTGATAATATATCGATTTCATCAGCATCTATATTGGCAGAAATTAATTCGTTGATATTCTCTTTTGTAATAAAGGATTCAACGATTTTTAACTGACCATTTTCTATGACTTTATGAAAATATTTTCTAATTTTATTTACCGAACTAGACGACGCATCGATCCATAGACCTTGCCAATGATCAAAAAGCAGGGCAAGGGTATTGTTTTCTAAGCCATTGCCAATGCCAAATTCAACAAAGATTTGATTCGTGACACCAATCCGGTTAAAGATTTCTCTAATAATGCCATCTTCATCACTTTGGGAATAAACCTTACTACCAAAAGCAATTAAACCCTGAGGATTTTGATAGCGTTCACTTGTCCTTAAACGTTCTATTTCTTGAATAATCGGAATCTGTTTAATCCGGTTCCGAATTGTTAATTCATAGCCGATATCCTGGATAATAGGCTTAATCAATTTTTGTAGTCTTTGGAGTGGCATAAACCGATTGTTTTCATACAATAACTAACGACTTTTCGGTCAACAGGTTGTTTGAAGACCATTGTTGACCTCCTCCCGACGCCAACGTTTCACTTTTGGAGCGGGATTCCCAAACCTCACGATTTGGGTTTCTGCTTGTTTCCACTAGGGGATTTCGCACCTGCCTTAACAGATTTACTTTGCTCAGGTCTAAGTAGGTGGGTTTAATTATCCGTAAAATAGCGAGTGATATCAAATTCGGTTAGTACAGACAGTAAAAAATATTTGTCTTTGTCTGACTCTACCGTTGTTTGACCCTAATTCTAATCCTGTTTTTCCTTTCCGGATTTGCTATGAGATTCAAAATCGTGAAAACCTCTTGAATAAAGGTTTTCAGCTTCATTCTCGGATTCTAAGTTTTAACGTTTATTTATTCCCACCTACTTAAAGGCGCGCTCGACAGACTGAAATGGCCGAGCCAAGCCGCCAAAATATTTTTACTCGCGTTGATGTCTCGGTCATGGTGAGTCCTATATACCGGGAGGTGACCTGCTGCCATCCCAGATGAACCCGAATCCATTTAGATTTCCAATCTTTAGTCTGTGCTAGAGACTTCAGTCATCCGAGGATTCCAACGAGAACGCAACTCTTCGATATGCATATTCTCTGTGTTCTTTTTGAGATGTCGAGGACTACTTTCAAAAGATAAAGAAGATGGCAGCGGATCTGACCCATACTCAGCTTGAATAAAGGATTCTAACTCTGTATAGGACGGAGAAAAGCTTTCTTGAGTCGGCTGGGATACCGTCGATTGATATCGCCGTAATGTCGCAGAAAACAAACCCGTACCATCATCAAAAAACCGTTCAGTGGTTGCCCCATAGCGTTCATAGGGATGAAAAGCCAGATGATCTGGGGCTTGAGCTGCCACCCAGGAAACGTAAGACCAATATTCACTAAAGGTGCCAAATTTCAGCGCAGATCGCATCATCAGCAACAACCAATGGTCATCCGATTGAAAGTAGTTGCTCACCTGACACTTAAAGGACTTAAGGTGCTCTTGTTTAAACCACATATGATGGGGAATAAAAGTGCCTTCAGGGTCTGTTAGGGGTTCAACCCCCAACACCGAGCGAATCCATTCTGCCCAAGTGGAGACAATGCTCGCATTGCCCCACTGATTGTGCTGAAGTAGGGCAAACGTATGCTGTTGGGTTTGGTTCTCCTCACAAATCAGGGGCCAAGTCGCAACCGGAAGTAGGTCACTATCCCAGACAACATACCATTCACTTAAGTGATCAATTCCCTCACCAGCACCCAGTTTTAAGAGTTGCTGATAGAACCAGCCTGGAGTATAAAGGGATTCCCCGAGTTCCAGTTCAGCACAAATTCTGTCTTTTGTCAGACCACTCTTTTGAAAGAAGGTTTCCTCAGAATGGGTATAAAGGGGAGCCACTTCCCAACCCTGAGACACCTGTTGTAGTGATCGCGCCTCTGGCTCAGGTGAAATCACATGGATACTGCGAGGTTTGTAATGGGTTGTAATTCCCTCAAGCACACCCCGCGTGTTCCAGCGCAACTGATAGAGAGGAATCACAAAGTCGAAGATTTCTTGTGACATAGCGTTTAACTCCGAATTTATCTAGACTATCAACAATAAAAATATCATCTTAATCGAGCAAGGAGTCAGTGTTAGTTTAGGATGTTAAGGTCTCTTGCCGTTATTAACATCTAAGCTGAACAAGTACCTCAGAACCCCATTCAGAATTGATCATTCATCACTTATCATTCATATGGGCTAGGGGTGGAACCTCTGCTATTGCGACTGGTTGAGCAGAACTTAGCTGAAGCTAGACTTCAAGTCGCCTTCAACCCCATTCATAATTTATAATTAATCATTCAATAGACTTCGCGGCAGTTGTCGGGAACAGGGAACAGGGAACAGGGAACAGTGGATAAAAATTGACGCAAACACTATCAGAAAACTACTTTTGCAAGAGGTCTAATAATTCAATTCTAATAATCCCACAATTGCCAACAGTGTTGTATCCTGAAACAGACTAATAAACAGACCGACAATCGATGGAATCGATATTTTAAAAGCTTGAGGTAAAACAATCAATCCTAAAGTGAACGGGGTATTCAAACCTAGGGCTTTAGAAGCTTCTACTTGACCTCTCGGTATGGCTTGGAGTCCACCCCGCACCTTTTCTGCTAGATCAGCTGAACTAAATATTGTTAATCCTACAATTGCCCGTAATACCCGATCCGGTCGCATTCCTTTGGGTAAAAATAAGGGCAGTAAAACCTGTCCTATAAATAAGCTGATGTGCATTTAAATTGGTTATTACCTATTCCCTTTTGGGAAACTCAATTGCTACATCGCTTACCTTAAGGGAGTTTGAGTCTCAAAGTAGTACAAATGAACAGAGTAACTTCAGTCAAAAAACTTTTATCTGTAGTTTTTGATACTAATTTAGATGAGCTTACCCTGGTTCAACCCGTCAAATTTATGATATAGCAGTTCTCATACTCATGAGCGACATTGCTTATCCCTTTAAGGCAAAAGGCAAAAGGCAAAAGGCAATAGTAAAGAGGGTTTTAAGGTAATCAGTCTCAAAGACTAGTGTACCTCATAACTGCGAGAAACGCTATAATTGCGTTACATATCTTTGTTAAAATTTAGATTGCTTTACATTAAGTCTAGGTTACTTGTTACTTGTCAAGTAAGAAATAACAAGTAAAACAAGTAACCAAGTAACAAGTCACAAGTAACGATTTCCATGGTTTACCAAAGATGTCTCCACCAAGGAATAGGCTTAACATCAGGAAAATCGATTTTATTGCGGATTTCATCAATATCCCATCCAGTCAACTCAGCTAAGGTTTGAGCTTCCTGTTTCAATCGTCGATTTAAGGATTGTTGATAGTCAACTCCTGCGCTACAGCTCATCTTCCCAGTAAAGGGATGACGAAGGATATATCGTCCCTGAAACAATTCACGGTTTGACGTTTCCTGGAACATCAAATCTTCTGGGAACGTATCACGGGTATAGCGAACATGGAGGCGAGTGATATAAACATTATTGGGTCTTCTATTGGTTCTTCCTGAGTTTAGCCAAAAGACACCTGATTTCCGGAGTTCTTCCCGATTGAGGGGATTAGCTGAACATGGGTCACAACTAGCCATATCCCAAGCATATTCAAGAAAAGCCACTTTTTTACCTTCACCCTCGTAAGCAGTTTGGAACATAGCAGTGTAGAAATCACCAAACTCTGCTTTGACAAATACTGGAATTTCAGTATTAGAAGGAATCTTCACAGTGCGGTAGTTTGTAATTTCAGCCTGACCTCGGGGTGATAACACATACACAATCAGGTCTTGCTCACCCGTAGCATTCATCATTCCTAAGCGAATGGGCAGCATAAATCGGGGAGACTCGTAAGCCATCTGGAGGGGTCGCAACCGTTGGTAGGCAGTTTTGTCAAATTCGTGCAGATTCACATTGGGGGGGTCAAATTCGTGCAGATTCACATTGGGGGGGTCAAATTCCTCCAGATTGACTTTGGCAACGAAAAATTTCATATTCTGGCGGATGTAGGGTCGCAATAACCGATTTGCTCCCCGTGGAATTTTGTAACCGTTGCGTCTGAGCCAGGTTTCTAAACCTCTAGAGTCCTTAGCACTGAGGATAAGAATGTTATATTCTCCAACTGAGAAGCGCTCCTCTACCGTGACACCTAAACTACGATCATAAGCATCCGCTCCCCTTGTGCCACCTGGACGACCTAGGTCTGCTGGCGCACTTTCGAGATACCTTCGGTTATCGGCACAGGGGTTTGGGTCAAAATATTCCACTAGTCGAGGTGCACTAAACTGATCGAGGCCTTCAATAATCTTAGGGTCACCTACATTCACCTGTTCTCGCTGAAGCACCACAGGAACTGGGACAACCATGGCAAAGTCTTTAACATCCCCTTGATAGTCATTTGCCATGGTTAAAACAGTGCGATCGCCATCCCGAGCAATTACCACTTGAGACGTCTGGTTATATAGTTTAGTATCAGCTTTGGCCACATAAAACCCACAAAAACCCCAAGCTTTTTGAGCCAACCCTAAACTCACTAAAACCGTTATAATAATAGTACTTATAACCCGAATAATTTTCATTTTTATAAGCTTAATTCACGTCATTTAATAGGTGCGACCCGTGGCGAATTTAATAATTAGATGCGGAAAGCGCACCTAAGATTCACTATCATGCCAGGAAAATCTTGTAGATGACCAAATAAAATCCAAAATTACGGTCAAAGGGGATAGGGCAAACAACGCCCAGAAAATAGCAGTAGGCATGAAGAATTGATTGCGCAATATAAAAGTGAGTAACGCAATACACACCGCCCATAGCAATCGACTAATCGGTGCATTGGGGATTGAGCGAGGGTCGGTTAGCATAAATAGGGCAAATAGTAACAAAGACCCACTCATCAAGCGATGGCAAAATACATCCCAACTCCAGCCAAGCCAGACATTTCTAATCCCTTCTAAAACGGCATAAGCACCCAAAAACGCTGCCGTTGTATCCCATCGTCCTACCCGTTTTAACACCATACTGCCAGTACCAGCAAATAATAGAGCATACCAACCATCATCCCCCCACTGTCCGGGAGAAACCCAAGCATCATTGCTTAGGATAAGAACAGCAATAATTCCGAAATTGGCTGGATTAAAAAAATGCTTGCCCTCTACTCGGAAAATAAATTTACTCAAAATTCCTAGGGAGCCAGCTAAAACCATAGTGCTATAGTTATCAGCACGCAGCAGCAGACTCAAGCTTAAGGCTGTAATCATAGCACTTTTTAGGGAAGGGGGTTTGGGAGAACTGGCGAAAGTAGCATCATTATCCTGGGGGCAATTTGATTTTTTTGTCAGCAGATTAAGAATTGTTTCTAAGGTTTGAATTTTGCACCATTCAAGGCTAGTTTGGAAATAGGGTTTGGGATTAAAACTCAAAGGGAGGCCAAGGAAAGGGAGGCCAAAGAAAGAGAGGCCAAGCTCCCCAGAGTTTTTGATTGCGGATCTGTGTTTGGGGTTTGACCAAAGAAATGCTGCTAACCACTGAGTTAGTAGACAGCTTGCGATTACAACTAGAATCAAGTCTGGTCTTAGTGTCCAGTCCCGAGTGCTGATGCCCAAGACTAGGAAGATGGAGAGAAACAGAATTTGATGGTTTCGGGGGTCTTGTTGCCACATTATCTACGCATTCTGATCCGACTGTTAAAGTAATCAGGGCGCTCTTTATGGATCAGGTTTAACACAAAAAAACACGCTAACTCTACGAAGACTACTGCAAGAGCTATCAGGCAATGTTTACCCGCTACCAACACCAGGCTACGGGAGCGATCGCACCATTCTTGATGCAGTCGCTCATGGGGGAAACCCCCAAGACCGCGCTGCATCGCTACTGTGCAAATGCTCTTTTTGACTGGTTCTGCACAGGTACTGGATTTGGGCAAGCTAATTTAGACCAACAATCAGCAGAGAGTTTCTGGCTGGTGATTATCATAGCCTACCCAATCAATGTAAAGTTTCGTAACTGACTGCATAAACTCCTGAACTGGGTCTGAGAAGTCTACAGAGGGAATTGGGAAAGCGCTCAAACCAAATCCAAGTAGGTAAATAATTATGGCAGATTTTAACAAAGACGGTTTTGACGACTTAGTAGTAGGTGCCCCTGGTGAAGCCCCGGGGTCGGCTCCCAAGTCGGGGTTTGCCTTTGTGTTTAATGGTTCCCAGAACGGACTGGTCGCCAGGCAAGGGCTGGGTCAGGCAGGACTCGGAGCTAATGAAGCTGGTGATCGGTTTGGTGAATCCTTAGCAGTGGGAGACTTCAACGGCGACGGTTTTGACGACTTAGTGGTTGGGGCCCCTGGTGAAGCCCCGGGGTCGGCTCCCAAATCCGGGTTTGCCTTTGTGTTTAATGGTTCCCAGAACGGACTGGTTGCCAGCCAAGGGCTGAGTCAGGCAGGACTTGGAGCCAATGAGGCTGATGATCGGTTTGGTGAATCCTTAGCAGTGGGAGACTTCAACGGCGACGGTTTTGACGACTTAGTGGTTGGGGCTCCTGGTGAAGCCCCGGGGTCGGCTCCCAAGTCGGGGTTTGCCTTTGTGTTTAATGGTTCCCAGAACGGACTGGTCGCCAGCCAAGGGCTGGATCAGGCAGGACTTGGAGCCAATGAGGCTGATGATCGGTTTGGTGAATCCTTAGCAGTGGGAGACTTTAACGGTGACGGTTTTGACGACTTAGTGGTTGGGGCTCCTGGTGAAGCCCCGGGGTCGGCTCCCAAGTCGGGGTTTGCCTTTGTGTTTAATGGTTCCCAGAACGGACTTGTCGCCAGCCAAGGGCTGAGTCAGGCAGGACTGGGAGCCCATGAGGCTGATGATCGGTTTGGTGAATCCTTAGCAGTGGGAGACTTCAACGGCGACGGTTTTGACGACTTAGTAGTTGGTGCCCCTGGTGAAGCCCCGGGGTCGGCTCCCAAGTCGGGGTTTGCCTTTGTGTTTAATGGTTCCCAGAACGGACTGGTCGCCAGCCAAGGGCTGAGTCAGGCAGGACTGGGAGCCCATGAGGCTGGTGATCGGTTTGGTGAATCCTTAGCAGTGGGAGACTTCAACGGCGACGGTTTTGACGACCTAGGGGTTGGAGCCCCTGGTGAAGCTCCTGGGTCTGATCCCAAGTCCGGGTTTGCCTTTATCTTTCATGGCTCCGCTAACGGATTGGTACCTAGCCAAGGACTGGATCAGGCAGGTCTAGGAGCAAATGAAGCCGGTGATCTGTTTGGTGCTGCACTTGCCTAGCACTTCCCTCTGAATTTTCGACGTTGCTGAAGTAAGAAATGATATCAAGTATAGTCGGGTCATTTATCAGTGGTCAGTTACCCATTCCCCATTCCCCACTCCCCTCAATTATTCCATTAATCATCAACGCCGAATTATCTAGGTTATGCATTAAGCAAATCTCGGCTAGATCGCCCGATCATTCCCAGCCTGGGGTGAGGCTAAAGTTCTCTATTAGCTTGAGCCTCGCCCATTCTAATTAACCATTTTAATTAACTGTAATTAGCCAAAATTTGACGAATTTGATCATCAATAGTCTCTGGTTTCTCAACCATCGCCATATGTCCACATTCAGCAATTTCAATCACATTGTCCCCACAGGATTGAAAGAGACTGTGAAAACTAGCAAGATGGCGCACATATTTGGGTTCCATTACCTTATCCTTAGTACCAGCAATGAAATAAACAGGTTGTTTGAGTCGGGAAACTACCTGAGGTAAGCGATGCACCTCCGCTTCTGTGGTAGAATCTAATAAGGTTCTCAATGCAGCTTCTGCGTTAGCAGTAACAAAATCAATAACCCGTTGACGTCCCCATTTCCGGGCAATAGGGCGCGCTACCTGAGCCCTGGTAAACAGTAAGTCCAGTAAAGGGACATAACACAACCAACGGGGACGCCGTTTTACCAACTGCTGACCAGCCACCCGAAACCGCTCAAATTCTTCTTTCAGATAAATCCCACCACCAGCATTAAGACAGATTACCCCTTGAATCCTCTGAGGCAGCAAATAGGCACCCCATAGAGCAATGCTACCCCCTAGGGAATGACCAACCAACCAAGCCGGCTCGATTCCCAGTTTTTCTAGCAGGATGCCCAAGTCCTGAGCATAGGCAGCTAAGCTATAGCGGTCAGTGGATGAAGCAGCAGTCTCAGGAAATGGTGATTCCGAGTCCCGGTTCGATGTTGAGCTTTGAGTGTTATGAATTTGGGACTGGGATTCACCGAATCCCCGCAGGTCATAAATCAGACACTGATACTGCTGTGACAACCTATAAATTAGAGGTTGCCAATAGCTACGGCTTAACAGCCAGCCGTGGATGAAAACCAGAACAGGACAGGATGATTGAGTAGGAGGTGTTAATTCGTAAGTATGGGATACTCCTAGGATGTTAATGCTTGCCATACCTTGATCTTATCGAAGAATTAACAGGATAGGAAATTAGTCAGTGATTTTAATCACATCTTGTTTGTCTTTACTTGAAAAGTAGGCAGGATGACGGACTTAGCCACCAATAGCCTTAAAACCCGGTTTCTGGTTATATATCAAAGGCTGAAATCGTAGTAATTACCTTAAGAAACTGGGTTTGCGGCATAAGTCCTTAGGTGCGCTTTCCCCATTAAGAATTAAATTCTGGCTTTGGTGGGCTTTCCAATGGGCGAGTAAATCGCCCTTGGGTCGCACTTTCGGGTCTCACCTGTGCTTGTCACCCAATGATAACTAAAACACTTGACCTAGTAATCGCCTCCGAATGCTTTCAGCAATTTTTTGACCTAAATAATCGGGAATCAAGTTTCCGTTAGGACCTAGTAGGTAAAGAATCAGTCGGGTTCGTCCCCGCCACACCAGCAAGTTGGCATTGACCACCAGTAAATCCTCTTGCCAGATGGCATACATAACTTTGTAAAATAATCCAGGTTGGTTATTGGCCTCAATTAACAGCGCTGGTAGATGAAACACTGGGTCTACATAAAATTCTGTTTCTACCTGCTTCAAGCCAGCATCGAGATTAAATTCCACTGCCAGCATTTGTTCCACCTCAAAGCGCCCTGCCAAAGCCTCCCTCAGGGCACGGCAGACATTTTCTGAGGTTTTGTAGGTCAGCGCTTTCCGGTCACGAGACACCACTAGTTTCATAAACACCAGCATTGGGGGACTAATTTGACCATAAAGACTGAGACTGTGGATAGTCAGTCCATAGGCAGTCAGAACGCCAAAAATGTCACTGAGCAGAAAAGACTCATTGCGGTAAGCAAAGTGCAGGACACTTTTTGAGCCTTCCGGTTTGATCTCAATTACAGCATGTTGGGTTTTATAGAGTCGGTAAGCCAGTTTGAGGTTGTGCAGTTGGATCTCACTACTGACAAACTGTTCATAGAACTTAGGAAACGCTCGGTTGAAGCGTTTCAGGATTTCTTGTTGGGATGATTTCCAACCCACAGTGATCGATAGGGGTAGGTGGCTATTCTTGTTTATCAAAAGGTGCGACCCGTGGCGAATTTAATTTGCCAAGGTCAAGCGCACCTAAGCTTTTTGAGTTAACACAACCCCGTCAGCTTCTAGGGGGACTTACAAAAATACTGATAAAAGAGCCTTAAATGTATATATAGATAGAGTTTAACATTGAGGTGCGACCCAAGGGCGATTTACTCGCCCATTGGAAAGCGCACCTTGATTTGCTTGATTTCTTGATATATATGGGTTGGAGCCCCCAGCCAACAACAAGGGCGGATCTGATTCATTTCTGAGCAATCCTGCTGATTAGCCTAGTCTAACTAATCTTCCCCAACTTCCCCACCTTCGGTACCTTCCTAGCCTGAAACAGCTGTGCCCCCTCCGACGCGAGAATCTTACCCAAGCAACTTCAAAGAGCGCGAGCCTTGAGGGAATGCTAGGATGGGAATTTGGATAGGAGGCTTAATTGTGGTATTATCATTTGCACAAAGAATTAGTTTCAGATCAAGGTAGGTCGGGTATGATAGTTTTCCTGGTGGAGTAAAACCATATAGATCAAATATCACTTTCTGTTTTTTAAAACATTTAAGTCTGGCTCTGGTTGACCGAGACCCAGAACGTCTGAGCCGTCAGGGAAAGAAGACCATTACCAGTCCAAGTAGCTCACAATTATGATAACGCCACTGTCACACCTGCATGGGTTTTTGGAAAAGCTTCTTTAGCAGTTCTGATACTGCTTTGCCTCAAACACGATCTGAAGGAGATACCGTAGAAGGTGTCAAATATCGCACCGACGGTACCTCACGGGTATTTTTCAGTACAACACGGGAAATTGACCTGTACGAATTGGAAGAACTTTGTGATGCTGTTGGTTGGTCTCGGCGTCCTCTGCGCAAAGTTAAGAAAGCCATTCAGCATAGCTTTTTGGTTACTTCTATGTGGTACCAGCGAGGTAACACGAGGCGCTTAATTGGCTTTGCCCGTGCCACTTCTGATCATGCTTTCAATGCCACAATCTGGGATGTAGTAGTTCATCCAGATTTCCAAGCCAAGGGACTAGGTAAAGCTTTGATGAGATATATGATCAAAAAATTGCGCAGCCAAGATATTAGCAATATCACCCTATTTGCCGATCCTCAAGTGGTAAGTTTTTACCGTAAAATGGGATTTATGCCTGACCCAGAAGGTATTAAAGGCATGTTTTGGTATCCAGATTAATCTAGAGTACACACAAAATGCCAAAAGTGAGTTATACTGGTTATACTGCTTAGAGGTAGCATCCGGGATGTAGCGCAGCTTGGTAGCGCGCCTGCTTTGGGAGCAGGATGTCGCAGGTTCAAATCCTGTCATCCCGATTGGAAATCGATCAATCAATAAGTCTAATCAGTCAAGACACCAGGGTAAAGTCAGTGAAACTTGATAATAGTCAGGTGCAGAGCCATGAAACGCCGCTGATCAGCTAAGTTAACATGCCACGTCAAGCTATGATCGACAAGAATGAATTTAATCTCTGCCTCTACTAGAGGTTAGTAAGTTGCGTTCAGATCTCTCAGTGAGCAGGGTATTCTAGTTGTAACAGGCTCTTCTTCGTTAAAATTCGAGGTAATTTCTATGAAATCATTGTTCCGTTGGGGCACAACATTAAGTTTAGTAGGGAGTGCCTTACTAGGCTCAGTGAGTGCGGAAAATTTAGCGGCACTGGCTCTGACCGAAGAGCAGGTAAGAGAAAAGTTGACACCTGTACCTGTATTTGCAGTTACTGATACTAAAGGTTCGCCACTAGTAGCCTCAATTCCAGATCAGCAAGATCAAAAGAAGACTACCTCAGTGGCAGGTGTGTTTATTAGCCAAGAAGATGCTAATGCCTTTGTACAGCGTTTAAAGCAGGAGAATCCTCAACTAGGTAACAAGGTTCAAGTAGTGCCTGTATCTTTGGGGGAAGTTCATGAGCAAAATCAAAAGAATCGCACTGTTCCCAATGGTTTAAATTTTGCCTACATACCAAACCAACAGCAGGTAAAGCAGGCACAAGCGATCTGGAACCAAAATGGTCAAGAAAAAAAGCCATTTCAGGGCGTACCGCTGTTTGTGGCCAAAGAAGCTAGCAACAGCGGATACCTAACCATTCAACAAAATGGGGTCTCATCAATTCCGTTCTTTTTTAACAAAGAGCAATTGCAGAGTATAGTGAATCGCTATAAGCAGCAAGACCCTAACTCCCAGGTTAAGATAGAGGTAGTGCCTCTAGAGGGCGTTATAAAAACCTTACAGGACAGCAACGATCAGCAGCTAGAGAAAATCGTACTAGTGCCATCCCAGGAATCCCTGAAATTTTTGCAAGGTCTGTCCCAAAATCAACTCCAACGTCCAAATCAATGATTATGGGTCAGCGGTGGGTGGTCTCGGGAAAAGAACTCTGGCAGTGGCGTCAAGATGCCTGCAAGTCTGCCGCCGAGGCAGGTGTCCCTACAGCTGAAGTGGACTGGTTGCTAAAGGAGGTAGCTGAGCTTGACCCATTAGTGCTACGCTTGGAGTCATGGCAACAGTGTTCCTTGTTAGGGCAAGCCACTGAAAACTCAACTATTCAACTTTCCCAACCTCTACCTGTACTCACCCAACTGTGGCAAAAGCGTATCCATCAGCGATGCCCAGTTCAATACCTAGCTGGGGTTACTCCTTGGCGTCATTTCTCCTTGAGAGTTTCCCCAGCTGTCCTGATTCCCCGCCCAGAAACTGAATCCCTGATTGATCTGGCGGTCAATGGTGTAGCTATGAGCTCTACACCTGACTTATCATCAGGACACTGGGCGGATTTGGGGACTGGTAGTGGAGCGATCGCTTGTGGACTGGCAGAGGTATTTCCCCATGGGACTATTCATGCCGTTGATTGCACTGAAGAAGCCCTTGCCATCGCTCAATTGAATGCTCAACAGTTGGGCATGGCAGAAAAAATTAAGTTCTACCATGGTTATTGGTATTCACCTCTAGAAGCCTTGAAAGGTCAGTTAAGTGGTATGGTGGCCAACCCACCTTATATACCTAGTAACTCCCTCAAACAGCTACAACCAGAAATATACTACCATGAACCCCATATTGCCCTCGACGGTGGCAGGGATGGTCTAGACTGTATCCGACAGCTGATTGACATGTCTGGGGATTATCTGCGCCCAGGCGGTGTTTGGTTAATTGAAATGATGGCAGGACAAGCGGACAAGGTTGTTCAACTACTCCAAAACCATGGCAGTTACTCTGAGATCCAGATATTTCCAGATTTAGCAGGTATTGACCGCTTTGCTCTAGCTTATAGGAAGTATGAAGTATAAACAAGGTATGCATAGATGCCCACAGGTAAAAAGCTTTGGAGAATTTTCCCAAGCTTTTACCTTTGACGTGATAGCTTCTACTTTTTAGTGTGCTGGTGAGCAATGACCCAAGTTTCTATGGCTACCCTGATTTCCGGGGCTCTCTCAGGTAAGCTGGTAAGTTTTCCGACAGATACAGTACCAGCACTAGCAGTGCTACCGCACAAGTCAGAGTTGGTGTTTGAGGCAAAGCGGCGTCCTCAAGACAAACCTTTGATTTTGATGGGGGCATCTCCTAAGTCTCTTTGGCCATTTGTTCAAGGTACTTCCGCACAGAGGTCGATTTGGGAACACATGGCTGTTAAGTATTGGCCAGGAGCATTAACATTGGTTTTACCCGCTTCAGATAAAGTACCTACCGTTATGAATCCTTCTGACCCGACTACTATTGGGGTGCGTGTGCCAGCTTCCAGGATAGCGATCGCAATTTTGTCCAAGACTGGTCCGTTGGCAACTACCAGTGCTAATTACTCAGGCGAGCCACCTTTACAAACAATGGCAGCGGTTGAGGTGCAGTTTCCCGAGGTATTGACCCTCCAGCCAGCTGAGTTAGAAGCGATCAAACCAGACAAGATTGGCGTCCCGTCTACTGTTGCCAAATGGACCAGCAGTGGCTGGGAAATTTTGCGTGCTGGAGGGATTGAATTAGACGATTCAGAGTTTGAATAGTTCTACTCACCTTTTAAAAAAACTAGCTATCCTTAAAAAGATCTGACAAAAAAGTATGAAGTTTGAATTGTGAAGGAACCCTGAATTGTGAAGGAATCCTGAAAAGGTTCTATCGATTGGTTACTCAGCAACAGGTATTTTTTTAGCCTCGTTGCCTACCCAACTCTACCCTTGTCGATTACCAGCAGTACAATCTTCAACCTTCATTCTTTATCCTTCAATTTTGTTAGGTGCGCTTGACCTTGGCGAATTAAATTCGCGCGATTGTCGCGCCTCCAAGGCCGCGAGCAATCCCTCGCGGCCTTGGGTCGCACCTTCGGGTCGCACCTGTTGACGTTTTTAGTGTGGCAAGACTTAATAAGCATGGGTGAGACAGATCTGATCTATTTGCTAGTAGGCATTGGGTTAGGAGTTATGGGGAGTCGCTTCCGGAAATTTTTAAAGGTGCGCTTTCCAATGGCCGGGTTCCCCGGCCTTGGGTCGCACCTTAAGGTGCGCTTTCCAATGGCCGGGTTCCCCGGCCTTGGGTCGCACCTCCATGAAAGCACAGACTCAAAGACCTCTGGATGCCATCAAACTGATACTGATGCTGAAGAAATCCAGGGTCTGAAACAGGAATTCAAGCAAAATCAATTGGCTTACCAAATGGCAATGGAAATGAGCCAGTTTAAAGCCGGATTTTTGGCACGAACTTCCCACGAGTTGCGATCGCCTCTGAGTCGGTTGATTGGTTTACATCAGTTGATTTTGTCGGATCTGTGTGAGTCTCCAGAAGAAGAGAGAGAATTTGTGAACCAGGCTAACGCCTCTGCCCATACTATGGTCAAACTGCTTGATGAGGTGACTGCTGTAGCTAAAACTGAACACGGTACTAACGTTTTGGAGATTTGCTCAGTCCCCTTGAAGCAGCTGTTGGAAGACCTCTATCGTCTGACCTATTTGCAAGCTGCCAATCGCAATCTCCAACTGCAAATAGTTCCACCTGACCCCCAAATTCACGTTTTAGTAGATCCACGGCGTTTTCGACAAGCATTACTAATGATTGTGGATACTGCGATTACTCAGATAAGCAGTGGTGAAATTAAAGTTTCGACTACACTCTCCTCTAAATCTGAAACAGTTTCCATCTGGATTGATATGCCCTGTGCTATCAGCTGTTGGGCTGAAGCTGTTGATTTATTGCAATTACCACCAGATCAATCAAAACAGCCCAGTGAAACGGTATCCACTTCATCTGGACTGACCTTGTTGATGATTCAAACACTCTTGGAAGTGATGCAGGGGCGTATAGAAGTATTAGCGGTCCCCAGTGAAGAAGCTGACAATGATACCTCTGCTGAGAATCTTACCCGGTTTCAAGTTTCTATACCCCAGGGGATTCCTGAGATTGTAGAGCCTTACTAGGCACTGGAGTAGCTAGAGGCTGATTGTACAATACCATTGTGGTACTGGAGTTCACCTCAAAACCAATGCGTTCGTAAAAACTTTGTTGATGGGTGGTCATCAGATAAACTCTCTCTACTCGGCTCATCTGAGGATGAGAGAGTACGGTTTCCACTAGCTTACGCCCTAGCCCAGCTCCTCGATAGTCTGGATGGATAACGACATCCCAAATGGTTCCCCGATAAATTCCGTCAGAGGTAGCTCTAGCTAATCCAATCAGCTTCTGGTTATCCCAAACGCTGATGACAGGATTACTGTTAGCGATCGCAACTTGCCAATCCTCGATTTTTCGGTCTTTTGCCCAAAAAGCACCTAGGTTAAACAATTGCTGTAGCTGGTAATAGTCGATTTGAGATTTGCGATCGCAAAACTGAATATGGCGGTAATCCATAGTTACCAAAGTTCCTTCTGATTTTGTTAAACGTGCCTTGAAATTGACTTACTTTCCTGATTTTAGTCGGGAAGTTTAATAAAAAAATTTTAATTTAAAATAGGGTTCAGAGCCTGTCCTCTTGACTACGGTTAAGTAATAGAAACCAGACAATTTTTCCTGATTAATTAACAATTTAAAATTGACAATTAATCAGGATTAAAGGGGTTTGCAGATAGCTGTTAAAGATATATCTATCGATAGGTGATCTCTGGCTTGACAAACCCAGGCAGCTGAGTATTACAAAATGTTAAGATTATAACCTATTGTAATTATTTCGGTCAAATTCAATAACTGATAGTATGGGTGGTAGTATGGGCTATTGTTGTTCGATCACGACACCTGTGCACAACCACCTCTCACCCACCCCATCCAAACCCCATGCCCAATTGCCTAATCAGCGTTGGGAAATTGCCCCCCTCAAAACTGAACAAGCTGACCAACTCGCCCAAGCTAGAGGCATTTCCCCCCTAATCGCTCAACTCCTGATCAATCGGGGCATTGAAACCTCTGAACAAGCCGAGGTTTTCCTCAATCCCCTATCTCAGGTGATGCCTGCACCGATTGATGAATTTCCCGATTTGGCAATTAGTGTCGGGATGCTCACTGAAGCGATCGCAAATCAAGAAAAAATCGCTATCTGTGGAGACTACGATGCTGATGGCATGACCAGCACGGCTTTGTTACTCAGAGCATTACGCTGGTTGGGGGCTGATGTAGACTACGCCATACCCAGCCGGATGACAGAGGGTTATGGCATCAATACACGGATTGTGGAAGAATTTGCGGAGGAAGGGGTGGGTGTGATTTTAACGGTTGATAATGGTATTGCTGCCCATGAACCTATTGCTAGAGCTGTAGAACTTGGAATAACGGTTATTGTAACTGACCACCATGACCTACCTCCAGAACTTCCAGACGCTGATGCCATTCTCAATCCTAAGCAACTGCCGGAAGAGTCACCCTACCGAAGTTTAGCGGGTGTAGGGATAGCTTACATTTTAGCTATCTGTCTAGCACAAGAACTGGGTCAACTCAAAGGCTTGACCCAACAGCTGTTAGAACTATTTACTCTGGGAACTATTGCGGATTTAGCCCCTTTAACCGGTATCAACCGACGTTGGTTAAAGCGAGGCTTAGGGTTATTGCCTCAATCTCAATTAGCAGGAGTTCAAGCATTAATCGAGATAACTGGGGTCAAAGATGACCAAAAATCCCTCAAGCCAGAGGATATTGGGTTTAGACTAGGACCAAGAATTAACGCTATTGGTCGCTTATCGGATCCCCAAATTGTAATTGAACTGCTGACGACTACTGCACCGGAAGTAGCACGTGAGAGGGCAATGCAGTGTGAACAAGTGAACCAACGGCGTCAGCAATTGTGTGCTGATATTGAACAAGATGCGATCGCATTTATTGAAGACACTGGACTAGATTGGCAACAGAAGCGGGTATTAGTGATTGTCCAACCGAATTGGCATCATGGAGTGATTGGGATTGTTGCCTCCCGATTAGTAGAGCGCTATGGTGTCCCAGTCTTTATTGGAACCTATGAAGACAACGACCAACAACACATTCGTGGTTCAGCAAGGGGCATCACTGAATTCAATATTTTTGAAGCCTTAGAGTTCTGTAAAGACTTACTGGGTAAATATGGAGGACACAAAGCAGCTGGTGGATTTTCCCTACCTGCTGAGAACTTAAGCGCCTTTGAACAATCCCTTAGCGGTTTTGCCCATCAATCTCTAAAACCTGAACACCTCAAACCCCTAGTTAGTATCGACGCTAGCCTAGAATTCTCTCAAATTACCTCTAACCTCTACCAGCAATTAGATCTGCTTCACCCCTGTGGCATTGGCAATCGGGACCCTGTCTTTTGGAGTGCCAATGTTCAAATCCTTGAACAACGAGTGGTTGGTAAGGGACACATTAAGCTTACTTTGAATCAGGACAACCAACCAGTCACGATTCAGGCTATTGCTTGGCGTTGGGGGGAATACTTCCCTTTACCTCGGCGAGTGGATATTGCCTACAAGTTGCGAGAGCATCATTGGGAGGGCAACACGACCATTGAGTTAGAGTTAGTTGGTGTCCGTCTACCCGTAGTTACTAGTACAGTTACTACTACCTCAACTACCAAGAAAGCGGAATTTTATTACAATCAGCGCCGTTACACCTGTAGCCTCTGGGAATCTTTAAACGAACTAAGAATTAGAAACCCGGAAGGAAAAGTCCTAGCGATTCAGAAAGGACAACGCATTGGACTTTTGGGTACTAAACGGGAAGATGCTATAGAAGTTAATGTCACTAAACCGCCCTACTACCCGTTGATCAAAGCAGCAACTCGTGCGTTGGGACTCAGTTGAACAAAATGTCTCGTACAGTTCCCACCTATAATCTTGCATTTAGGTGGGGTTAGCGACACCAACAAAAAACACGAGCTTTTCTTATTCTTTTGGCAATTCGATGAGGTAGCTACTGGGAGTTGGCTGTTTGGTGGTTAACTGAAGTTGAAATGCTACTCTACTAACATAGTATATTGTTTGAAATCTGAAAGATATAATTAAATACTCATGACTAAACCACTTGAGTTGATAGAACACCCAGAAGGCGGAAGATATCAGGAGGTATTTCGATCAAAGATTTCAGTAACTGCAAGTGATTCTAGCGTGAAGTCTGCTCTTACTCATATTTACTTTTCTCTGAACCAAGATGAAAAGAGTCGGTTTCATCGGGTTATTGGGGATGAAGTTTGGAATTTATACAAAGGCACGGGTATCTACCTCTACCTCTGGGATGGTACCGATTCACCACCACAACGTATTACATTATCATCTGAAGAAAACCAGTTCTGCTACGTTGTACCTTCAGGTGTGTGGCAGGCAGCAGTACCCATTCAAGGTAGTGTTTTGGTGGGTTGTTCCGTTGCACCAGGCTTTAAATTTTAAGGTTTTGAGCTTATCGATAGTGGCTCAAAAGAAGCGCAACTTCTCTTCTCTGTTGCACCAGAATTGCGCCAGCTAGTCCTTCCTTGATAGGCTCTTACTACAGAACCCAAAATTTTTACCTATCCCCATACAAGATTATGAATAAACACGACCTAATTCAAAAGTTGGGCATGCAAATGCATCCTGAAGGAGGCTATTTTTCAGAAACTTATCGTTCTAAAACAATAATTGAAACCGATAGAGAAGGGTCATCACGGGCAGTGTTGACCCTTCTCTATACTACCTGATAACAGATGATCGCCCTATTGATCACTTTCATATCAATAAGTCTGACATTATGCACTACTTCCATGCAGGTTCTCCCGTTCTCTATCTAGTTTTTGATCCCAACGGAACCTTGCAAAAGTTCAAACTCGGCATGGATCTGGCAAAAGGAGAAACACCCCAGATTCTTCCAGTGGTTACTGGAAAGCTGCGGTCTTAGAAGAAGGAGAGTTTGGACTCCTGGGGGAAGCCGTTGCACCTGGCTTTGAATTCCGTGACATGGAGATTGCTCAACCTGAAACATTCCGTCAGCAATTTCCTAACCTGTGGGATCAGCTAGCCCCATATGTGAAACAGTAATTGATAACTTCCAATCTTCATCCAGGGCAAACGCATCTTATTTTGAAATGCCTACTGGATATGAGATTCATACGATAAATATTTATACTTATTAATTTTGAAATCTCTGTTAGGTGCGCTTTCCGCATCTAATTATTAAATTCGCCACGGGTCGCACCTCTTGATGCAGTTGCTCATGGTTTTGGGTCTGTGTGCGGAACTTGCTTCCGCACCTGTCTTGATGCAGTCGCTCATGGGGGAAACCCCCAAGACCGCGCTGCATCGCTGTAAGCCCCGTGGAAACCACGGCAGTTGCTCATGGGGGAGACCACGGCAGTCGCTCATGGGGGAAACCCCCGCAGGTCGGCGCTGCCTCCCCAAGACCGCACTGCCTCCCCAAGACCGCACTGCATCGCTTCTGAGTAAAGCTTATATAATTTAGATGCGTTTGCCCTGAATCTTCATCCTAAGACCTTAAATTCTTTAACCTATAGTACAATTGCGTACATGGGAATAAAAAAAAGCAACAGGGTCTGAAAAACCCATCAAACAATCTCTGAATTGGAAATTTAAAAAATGAATATCGAAAACCTATTAGCACAACTTCTTGTCTTTAAAGGTCTGACCGAGCCACAGCGTCAAAGGATATTAGAAATTAGTGAAATTAATCAATATCAATATGGTGAGCATATTTTTGACGAAGGAACAGACAGTCACGATCTCTATGTTGTCCTAGAAGGCAAAGTTGATATTTTGATCGACCCAGCTTTGCAGGGAAATGTGGAAGAAGGAACAATTGGAATGAAAAAAATTGCGGATAAAATTCAGGGAACATCCTTGGGAGAAATCTCTTTAATTGATAAATATCCTTCTCCTAATTCAGCAATATGTGCTTCAAAGGACACCAAATTATTACGATTTTCAAAAGACGCATTGGCCAGACTCTATCAAGATGATCCTGATATTGGTTATCAAATTACCCAAAATATTGCAACTATTCTCTCTGCTAAAGTTCGGTAACGCAATTCATTAGTTGCTCAACAAGCTCTCAGCAATTACTACCTTTATTTTTTCTGTGAAGAACTTTCTGCCGAAGCCTATCAATGTGATAGTATTATTCCCTTAAATAAAAAACTCGTAATCAGAGATAAACATCAATTTATGTTGTCTGGTTCAGACTCAATTTCAGGTGTTGTTCCCAAAAAAGAAGACATTGATATTGCATTTTTTTAAACTCCCAGTATACTTCAAAAAGTTTTAGAACCAGGAACTCCTTCTGGTGTAATGGTTTTAAATACCCTCTTTGATCAGATTGGGAATAATCATCTAAAGAAAGACCTCCCTAAAGATCTATTTGAGGTGATCTGTACCCCTGGTACTTCAGGAAAATCAGGTTGCCTGGTTGTCCATAAGAAGTACGATTCACATCAGCAAACCTTTTTTATTAAATGGGAAGTCAAAGGCATACATTATGATCAAGCCTCTTCAACAATAACAGCTAATATTTTTATCTATATAAGCCAGAATGAACCGTCTGTTAGCAAACAAGTTGAAGAGTTAATATCAAGCATTAATATGCCAATTCAGCATAATGTTTATGATAATTTACCAGAAAAATTAAGTCTTCAGCGTAGTAACCCCTATCATCTCTTTGTGCTTCACCATCGGACTCATGAAGTTGTCATGACTTTACAAACCCTGGATGCCTTAGGGTTTAACATTGATGCATTTATTGGGATTCCCTATGGTGAAAGTAATTGGCCGATTATGAGGATGTTAGATCATGTTTCTGGTCAAAGCTATCGATGTTTACGTATGATTCAACATCCTATCAAGCCAACGCAATACAAGTTTGACTTTAAGCAGTCCTCTTTTCTCCCAAATACTGAGGAAAAGTTATTTGTTAACCTGTATGAAAAATCGGAAGTTAATCAAAACTATATGAGTGCAATGACAGCGTTAGTTGAAACAGAACTCGTTCGCTGCATTCAAACATGTATCAAACAAAATAAAAAACTGTTGATTTATGAAGATGGAGGATATGCTGTACCTTTAATTTATAAAATTTATCAAGACCCAAATCATGGTTTACATTCTCTGTTCAAGAAGGCTGTCGATGAAAATATTATTATTGGTGCTGTTGAAGTAACTACTGCTGGGGAAAAAAGAGACAGGGCCGCTATAGAATCTTATGAAGGAAAAGCTTTGCTTCCTGTGCTTTCTACAGCACGGGATGACATCAAGGTTATTTTCGAGGCAAAAGGGGTTTCACAAGCAATTATTGACTCAACTTCAACAGCTTTAGGCCGATTAGGATTGCCAACATTTGAAACACGGAAAGTAGCGGTGATCGGAGGTAATGGTGCAATCGGAACTCGACTAGTTGAAGAACTCACAGAAATGCAAAATAGTACAAGTCATGTTTTTGCTGTAGATATTGTCGATCAAGCATTTTCTAGAGAAATTGACAGTCAAAGATTTCCCTATGCTGCCACAAAAGTTGATTATTTAAATTTGGGCAGATATATTGTCGAAGACACCTGTTTACCCGTGATTGTCGATTTGCCTTTTGGTGAGCGTCACCCTCAATTGTATAGCGATAAGATTGAGAAATCGGTGCTAGAATTTTTCTCACCCTCTCCCAAGTACGAATCTTTTAATGAATTAGTTATAACTAATGCTTTCCCCAGCCCAGAATCTTCCTTGCAGACGCTATGGTATCAAACAAATACCTTGAATGGTTTATGGGAATCTATCCGTCAGCAATATGGATATGTCCCTGAGAAAATCGAACTGTTACCCAATGGCCAAGGAATGAGTCAAATCTTTAGTAAGCAAAATTGCTTAAAAAAGGTGACCTTATTAGTTCCTGAACAAATACTATCTTTCCGAAAAGTTACGCGCCTTATTCAAAACCACATTGATACAATTATTGGGATTACTGGCTCGCCTGTGTTGGATGAGCTGGATATCAATGGGTTTTTGACTAGAAAAAATATCGGAGATCTTGTAGATGAACTGATTCTTACCAGTGGTTCATCGAAGGATTATGAATTTAGAAAGGCAATAGTTTTTCTAGACGAGTTATTAGAAATTATTTCCGAAAATACAATTGATATTCATCAACAGTTAATCTGGTACAAGAAATATTATGAACAGAAGTTGTGTTTTATTTCGGATAGTGAGACTGAAGTCATTCATCAAGTGCTTTCTTCTTCGGAAACCTCTGATTCTCTAGTAGCTAAGCTAAAAGATTATCCTGAATTGATCAAGAGCATGGGTTTAAATAATCTCGAATCTAGTACATGGGTTTCTTGTTTGTTTGAATGGATTCGGCATCAGATCAAAAAGAATATTTCAATTCACAAATCCTTTCATAAGGATATTGGTACGGTCTATGATATACAATTTAATGGTCAATCTAAAAGATTAGTACTGTTAGCAGATGGTTTTGTGATCAACTTTTTTGCTAAACACGAGAAAGGTGTAAAAACAGAATATATTGATCCAATTGTCACAATGCAACTCCTGGGTTTGGTCAAACTTGCGACGACTGAAAAAGGTATAGAACCAGGGGTTTATCGCATGGCACAACGTTTCAAGACCGATGATATTGATTTGTTTTGGAAAGCACTTGATGATAAAAGCCGTCCTATAGAATTTGGCGTTGCTGAATCAAGGAATGAATAGAAGTAGGGTGGGCATCCTGCCTGCCCGAAAATATTGATAACCGGCAAGATGCCGGTTCCACCAAGATGCCGGTTCCACCTCACTCTTAAAATCATTCCATTATTAAGCAACGCCGAACCTTCAACCTTCAACGGGCTAACCTTCAACTGCATCACCTACCCTACACCGAACGCCAAGGGCGAACAACCGCCTCACCTTCAACCCTAGATTAAAGGTCCCCTCTAAGAGCATATAGGGCGAAAATGACCACTGGACCAGCAATCACAACAGCTGCCAGCATAGTCAATTGAGCAATTAATACCCAATCGATGTTACCTATAAAATCTAAAAAAGCTAAATACATGTGTTCTCCAGAATTGACCCAACAAAGGCGATGGTGACTAATCACAATCCATCCCTTAGATATTACTGGGTAATGATCTGCTTTTTTTAAGTAAGTTTACAAAAATATACAAAACTCAACGGCAAGCCTGACCACACCTATCACGGGTGAAAACTCGCTAAGCTAGATATAGTTTAAGCTTTTAGCTCTTTTTTCAAAGTTATGGCAACTTGGAGTTGTGTAAAGCAATGTGGCGCTTGCTGTCATCTTGACCCAGCTGAGCGTCCAGGATTAGAGGAATATCTTCTCCCAGAAGAGCTAGCGCTATATTTAAGTATGGTAGGTGAGGGGGGATGGTGTATAAATTTCGACCACACCACCCGTGAATGTCGTATTTATCCCCATCGACCTCGTTTCTGTCGGGTGGAACCTGAGGTATTTCAGGATATGTATGGGGTGGAGCCAGCAGATTTAAATGATTTTGCCATTGACTGCTGTTGGGAGCATATTGAAGCACTTTATGGAGATTGCTCTCTGGAAATGCTGCGCTTTGAGCGGGAAATATGGAGGGAATAGGGAAAATTAAAATTAACGAGTAACAAGGGACAAGTAACAAGTAACAATGCGTGTAAAAATTTGTGGCATTACGAAACCAGAACAAGCAGATGCGATCGCAAAATTGGGAGCAACAGCGTTAGGGTTTATTTGTGTACCAGGCTCTCCTCGTTACGTTACACCACAGCAAATTCGAGGGGTGGTCAACCACTTGTCCGTATCAGTTGACCGCATTGGTGTGTTTGCTAATACCTCTACGGAAGAAATCAGTCAAATTGTGGATGAGTCAGGGATAAATGCCGTTCAGCTGCATAGTAATGAATCCCCAGAATTTTGCAAAAAGCTGCGCCAAGCTTTACCAGAGATTGAAATTATTAAAGCGTTAAGGATAAGAACTTCAGAATGTTTAAATCAAGCACATAGTTATTTAAGTTGTGTAGATACACTATTACTAGATGCTTACCATCGAAAAATGTTGGGGGGGACTGGTAAAACCTTAGACTGGCAAAGGCTACAAGAATTTCGTCCCAGTATCCCTTGGTTACTAGCTGGTGGCTTGACACCGGATAATGTCTTAGATGCCCTCACTTTGGTGCAACCCAGTGGAATTGATCTATCCAGTGGTGTAGAGCGAAGACCAGGTGATAAAGATTTAAAAAAGGTTGCTCGGTTATTGGAGAAATTAGGATCAAGAGTTGAAGGTTGAAGGTTGAACGGTTGAAGGTTGTCTGTCAGAAGGGTGAATGGTAAAGGCAGAAGGCAGAATGGTGAATGGTGAAGGCAGAAGGCAGAAGGCAGAATGGTGAATTCTAAATTCTAAATTCTAAATTCTAAATTCTAAATTCTAAAAAATTGAAAGTTAGGCGGTTGAAGATCAACAGTCAACAGTCAACAAGGTTTGGGATGATTCCAATGGAATGGTAAAGTGGAATTGACTACCTTGATTTTTCCCCTCAGACTCAGCCCAAATTTTTCCACCCATACCTTTAATAATCTGACGACAGATAGCTAGACCAAGACCTGTGCCACCAACGGTGCGTCGGAGTGAATCTTCCTCTTGATAAAAACTCTCAAATATTGCGTCTAGCTGACTGGGTTCAATGCCCCTACCAGTATCCGCTACAATTACTTCTAACATGGGATTATGGCGGCGATTCTTGGTGAAGAATCCTATCGACTCTGCTTGAGTTTCATTAATTTGGGCTTGGATAGTGATTTTACCCCCTGGCTCAGTAAACTTACAGGCATTGTCTAGGAGTTTGGTTAAGACTTCTACCAACCCTTCACCATCTGCTAAGACTGTAGGTAAGACAGAGGGTAGTTTAACGTTGATTTCTGGTAGAGTCTCTGGTGACCAAATCGATCTCAGAGCAGAAAGAGCCAAGTCTAAGACTTCGATAATCTGGATTGATTCCGGGTAACGACAGGTCTGACCACTTTCTAACTTAGAGAGAGTGAGAAAATCTTGAATCAGTTTACGCATGCGCTCGGCATCGGTTAACGCCGTATCAAGCATAGTTTCCCGAAACTCCGTTGGCATTTCTGGTTCACTCTCTAAACTTTCTAGGCAAACTCGGATAGTTGATAAGGGAGTTCGTAATTCATGACCAACGATAGCAATCAGATTATTGCGGGTTCGTTCTAGGGCTTCTAGTTGGTTATGGAGTTCAGTTAAGTCAGTATAAGCTTGGGCTTGATTCAAGGCTACCCCAGCTTGAGTTGCGATCGCTTCTACTAAATCAATATCGTCTTCGAGCCATCTATAGGGTTCCGAACCGCCATGGTGAAGTTCCAGCATCCCCAGCAGTGTTCCTTGATAGTGTATTGGTACCAGTAACCAAGATCGAATCTGCCAACCTTGAATAGTTGTCCTGAGAGCTAGATTATTGTGTAAATTGGGGGTCTTAGTGACATCAGCAATGGCAATGGCTCGTTCCTGAGCTAGAGCGACTTGAATCAGAGGATTATCTGCTAACGACCACATTTGTCCGGTTAGGGACGGTAAACCAGTAGCAACCGATTCATACTCAATTTTTGCTTGCTGGTCACTAGGACTACAGCGATAAAGCAGGCAACGGCAAGAATTAAAGGTGTTTCCTAACTCCTTTACTGTCGCTGCTAGAACATCTTGGGGATTGAGGGAGCGACGGATGGTGGCGGTGATAGTATTAATCAGACGCTCCTTGCTTTCTTTGGTGGTCAGGACTCGATAAGCTTTCAGGAGCTTATATTGACTCGCTTGCAGATAAGTTACTAGCCGCTGGGCAAAAATACTAATATCAATCCCTGCACTGGTCAGCAACAATGTTTGCTCTGGGACTTCTGTAGTCAAACCATAGTGCTGCCATACCTGCTCCACTTTTGGGGCTAGTTCTGGTCGATAACTAGCAATCCGTCCGAGTAACAATCGAGCAGCATGAATGGTAACTCGGGGGTCAAAGGACCAAAATCCCTCAAACCTGCGCGCCTGATCCATGGAAATTGCTGGTGTCAGTTGTTCTCGACAAATTAGGCAAGCTGTATACTTCTGCGCCAAAATCACCAGGTGCCACTCTTGGGCAAGACCATCATTTGGGCCTAAGGGGATAGTTTCTAAGGATTCTTCAACCACAGCAAAGCCAGACTCGGATTCTGGTGCCGCCAACACATAAACTTGGTTTGTACGTTGGGCAATTCGCTGATAGCGGTGGACTTCCTGACGATAAAACTTCTCATGCTGGAAATTGGCAATCACCAAGGGAGAGTCATCCACTGCTAGCACGAGGTCTTCCATGGCATGAGAAAGAGCTGTCAAGGAAGATTTGAAGTACATTTGGCAGCGCAGATGTGGTAACTCTTGCCGTAAATCTCCCAGTAACGAATTCGGATTGTTCACCTAGAAATCCCTCCCTAATTAGTCCCACTCCACTCATGAGGGGGATAGTTTTACCTCAACAAACCTTTGTGATCAAACCAACCCTTGTGATCAAACCAACCCTTTTGATCAAGGGATTATTTATTAGTTGTTAGCTGTTAGCTTTTGGAATTTTGAATATTCACTAGTCAGTTGATCTGGTACCGTTGCCCCAGAAAGCTCAGCTTGACCCAAATCTACATTTGAGAGAGTAACCCGTCTCAAATCTACCTGACTCAAAATTGCTCCACTCAAGTTTGCTTGAGAAAGGTCAGCATCACACAGATTTGCCCTAGTCAAGTCTGCCTGGTGCAGACAAGCACCAGTCAAGTTAGCCCCTCTTAAGTCAGCGTAGCGCAGGTCTGCCCTGGTTAAATTGGCTCCTCGCAAATCGGTATCCTGAAGAATGGTTAATCTTAAATCGGCTCGGGTTAGAATGGCTTGGCGCAGGTTTACTCTAGTGAGATTCGCCCGAATCATAAATGCCTGACTCAAGTTAGCCTCCACCAGAGAGGTTTTTTTCAAATTAGTTCGCCACAGTTTCGCTCCAGTCAGATTTGCCTGATTCAGGTTGACTTCCTGTAAAACCGCGAGACTCAGGTTGGCATCAGCTAGGTTGACTCGTCTGAAAATTACTCCAGTAAGATTGACTTCACTGAGGTTGATTTGCTGGAGATCTACTCCACGGAAATCCCTCTCACCTGCTGAATAACGCTCTAGAAGCTCATTAGTATCCATTGGGGTATCCATAGCTGGCAGCCGCGCCAACATGACATAGTGTTACTTTTAATGTAACATAATGTTAATAATACTTTTTGTATGTAAAGGATTATGTTATATTTGGAAGTTTTATCTAGAGATAAGCTATTCTTATCGGTGCCTGCAATCGATTGGTGATACAATATGAAGCTTATCCGAACAGGTAAGTGTCGGCTTCAAGCTAACCCTAGCTATTCCTTGTGCTTTTAATAAAAATAGCGGAATTCCCCACCCTCTTACAGGGTGTTGAAGTTACCGTAAGTAGAGTGGAGCCTTTATGGTTGGTCGGCTATGGTAAAAAGGGTTAAAACTGTTTGATTAAGGCTCCACTCTACTAAGGCGCGCGTCTCTAGGATGGATAGCGACTCAGGAATTTTACTGCAAAGGTTGACGCCTTACTGCGAAATCTCTATAATAGTAATAGAGGTCGATAATAAGGTTGAGTGCAGTGAGACATAAAGCCATCAAAGTAAGAATTTATCCCACACAAGAGCAAGTTCAAATATTAGCTCAGCATTTTGGATGCGCTCGCTGGTGGTGGAACTATGGACTAAATCAGTGCATAGAAACTTACAAGGCAACTGGAAAAGGACTAAAACAATCTGCGCTCAATTCCATGCTGCCAAAACTCAAAAAACAAAAAGAGACTGAATGGCTAAAGGACTGTTACTCCCAGGTATTACAATCTGTAAGTCTCAACCTTAGTCGTGCATATCAGAATTTTTTTGAAGGCAGAGCAAAATATCCTAGATTCAAGTCATATCATCATCGCCAATCAATTCAGTACCCTCAAAATGTCAAACAAGTGGGTAACTGCCTTAAGTTCCCTGGAAAGCTAGGAACTGTCAAGGCAAGAATTCATCGGCCACTAGACGGGGATATCAAAACTGTAACAGTCAGCAGAGACCCTTCTGGTAAGTATTACGCTTCTGTTTTGATAGAATACGAATTAACAGATGTGAAACTATTTAAGGAAGGGAAAGTAATTGGTATTGATTTGGGTATCAAGGATTTTGCGATCACCTACGATGGCGAAAAGACTTCTAAATTTGGAAATCCTAAACATTTAGCTAAATACGAAAAGAAGCTAACTAGGAAACAACGTATTGCTGCCCGCAAAAAAAAAGGAAGTAGCGGGCGAAGGAAAGCTAGAAAGATTGTAGCTAAGGTATATGAACGTATTGGAAATGTCCGCCAAGACTACCTTCATAAACTATCTAGGAAAATCGTAGACCAGAACCAGGTAGTGGTAGTTGAAAACCTAAATGTCAAGGGCATGGTTCGTAACCATAAATTAGCTAAAGCAATATCTGATCTGAGTTGGGGAACTTTTGTAAATTTCCTCTCTTATAAATGCGAAAAAGAAGGAAAAGTACTGGTCGAGATAGATCGGTGGTTTCCCAGCTCTAAAACCTGCTCTAATTGTCATTACCGAATCAAAGAGTTGCCGCTAGATGTAAGATCTTGGATTTGTCCAAGTTGTGGCACTCATCACGATAGAGACCGTAATGCGGCCAAGAATATTAGAGCAGAAGGTATCAGAATGCTATCCTCCTCTGGGACGGGGGAGGTCAACGCCAGTGGAGAAGAAGTAAGACCAAAGCGAGGGCGTCCGTCTAAGCTAAGGCGTTCTTCCGTGAAACTGGAAGCCCCAACCTCTACGTAGTAGGTTGGGGTAGTTCACGCTCGCGTAAAGTCTTTGCTGACTTGGTGTGGGATGCCACAATAGAGATCCAACTGAAGATCTAAGAGCAGTTTTCACCATTGATAGCCCAATAGCTGATTTGGGGTAAGCTCAGAATAAGCTGTTGCTGTAACCAACGCTATGGTCTACTAATTTTAAAACTGCGTTGACCAGATCGAATGTTGCTCTGATGATTATCATCAATCTGTTGTGATTAGCCGTTCTGATAAGGAAAAATTGCCGTGGAAGCTGGGAATCAGCAAAGGATTTTAGGCTATTTCATTGAAGAAGCGAAAGAACACCTGGAAACCATTGAACAGGGACTGTTAAATCTGGGCTCAGTGGTCAATGAACCAGAGACGGTTAATGAATTGTTTCGCGCTGCTCATTCTGTTAAAGGCGGGGCGGCCATGTTGGGGTTTACAAGTATTCAAAAGACTGCCCATCGTTTAGAAGATTCTTTCAAAGTACTTCAAGAGAATAAGATTCAGGTTGATCAACAGCTGGAGACTCTGTTTTTAAAGAGTTATGATACCCTCAAAGCTTTGATTGATCTGTTGGAAGGACCGTTTGGGTTTGAGCAAAGTGAAGCAGAAAAAACTCTAAAAGCAGCTCAGCCAGGCTTTGAACAATTACAGAATTATCTCAAAACTTTGGTCAGTGGTGAGAGTCAATTACCAGCGGCAATGGCTTCTAGCTCTGCTGCTGAAAAAGCAATTCGTTCTGATCAAGTTTCGACTAGCAAAGCTTCTTCTTCAGCAAAAGGAAAATTTCCCCCAGACTTTGGGCCGAAGGTGATTAGCCTGCTTAAAGATATGCTAGAGCTGTTTAAACAATCTTCCACACCAACCAATCGCCAACAACTTCAAAAGCTTTGTAAGCGTCTGGCTAAACTGGGGGCTGGGATTGGTAGTTGGCATAAATTAGTGGGAGTTTGCCATAAAGCGATCGCAAATCCTAAAAACTCCTATATCCAGTTAGCACCATTAGTAATCAAAGAACTCAAGGAAGCTAGTGACCAGTTGCAAGCAGCACAGGGTAATCTAGAGGAGTTACGAAAGGCAGCGGCTGCGATCGCTCCAAGTTCAGGACTCCAAAAACTAGCAGCTGTAGGAGCTACTGGGCGAAGCCGAACCACTAAGGGTAAGGAAATTACGATTGTGCTAGAACCAAAAGCCGCTGCCAAGGTACTCATCCAAGCCTTTGATAAACCCCAGCTGTCAAAACTGGTTAAGTTACTGATTCCAGCAACTCGTGCTTCTTCCTAGAGCCAACAAGCTGGGTTTTTTGGTTATCTTCCTAAGTGCCGTGATGCCAGCTGCATGGCATCATAAATATCCACATCCCCATCCCCATCAGCATCTAGAAAGCCACTGAGTACAGAATTAGAACCAAGGGGATTCTCAATATTGGTGCCAGTCTTGAGGAAATTCAATACCACGGGGACTAGGGTGGGTAGCATAGCTTGGATGATACCAGCATTAATGCCTGTCTTGCTAGTAATTTCTCCAACAAGCTCCTGGATCTGAGGCGCACTAAAGAGCATATTGACCACTTGAGAACTAGCACCAATGCCACCAAATTGATTAACTAGTGCTTGTACCTGCTCATCTCCTTCACTTGTGCGCTTTTGTTGGAGGGCTGAACGCACATACTTACCTACAATTGAGGTAGCAGATTGCACGGCTGAGGGATTGGTGTGATGGTTACCACTCAACTGCTGTACCGTGTCCAGAATATCCCCTAGCTGACTAGAACTAGCTTGTTGTGTAGGACTATTAATGGCACTGAGAATAGTATTGAATAAGCTCATTGTTTTTTTTACAGATTTAAACAGTCAGATTTATTCAGATTTAAACAGTTATTTCCAAAATCAATTATAAATTACTGATTTAGTTTCCCACTATAGCTGATAGCTGACTACTTAACGTGAAGTCTCCTCCACTACACCCTTCGAGTTAGCTAGGGCTTTCTGTCTCCTGCACTGTTGCCTCAATCCACACTTATTACAGGTCTTATACACAGAGGTGATTAGACAGCGGATCGGGCTGATGGAGATCGGGGAATTCTTGTCGGATATTCTAACATTAATAATTAAAACCTCTCGTATCTTCCATGCCCCTGCCACGCTTACTAACCCTAATTATTGGTCTCATTATTATTCTGGGGCTAATGCTTTGGTTGATTAATGGTCTGTACCAACTGTATATCCAAATTTCCTTTACTGCTCCCCTACTGGCTAATTTACTGCTCCTGTTGGTGATTACCTTGCTAGGGCTACTAATATGGGCCTTAATCTACACCATGGGGTTATTTGGTAAATCCCGGAAACGGCCAGGTAAGGGTCGTCTGGAACCTAAAGCCCCCGAGGTGAAAACCGAAGCAGCAGAAGAAACCCTTAAAGCAGTAAGGCAACAGGTCAAACAGATTCAGGATGAAGTGTCACGGCAAGCGATGCTGCGCCGCTCTGAAGAAATTGAAGCTATCCTCTCCCGTGGGGAACTGTTAGTGGTAGTGTTTGGTACTGGTTCAGCGGGCAAAACCTCTCTAGTGAATGCTTTGATTGGTCGGATGGTGGGTCAAGTGGGTGCGCCCATGGGAACGACGGAGGTTGGGGAAACCTACAAACTAAAGCTGAAGGGATTAGAACGCCCGATTCTGATTACTGATACACCAGGAATTTTAGAATCTGGTGTAGTTGGCACTCAGCGAGAGCAATGGGCACGACATCTGGCAACGGAAGCGGATTTGTTGTTGTTTGTGGTGGATAACGATTTACGACACTCAGAGTATGATCCATTCGAAAAATTGGCACAGATTGGGAAGCGATCGCTTCTTGTCTTCAATAAAATTGACCTGTACACGGAACAAGACTCAGAAAGGGTTCTAGCACGATTGCGCCAGCGAGTAAGGGGCTTTATTCCTGCTTCAGATGTAGTTGCGATCGCAGCCAATCCCCAGCCTGTTACCCTAGAAAATGGTCAGCTTTGCCAACCTGAACCGGAAATTTTGCCCTTAATCCGTCGCTTAGCTGCTGTATTAAGAGCAGAGGGAGAAGAGTTGATTGCTGATAACATACTGCTACAATCCCAACGCTTAGGCCAAGAAGCTCGACACATCCTCGACAAGCAGCGCAGGCGAGAAGCAGAGAAAGTGGTGGAACGGTTCCAGTGGATTGGGGCCAGTGTAATTTCTCTGACTCCCTTACCTGTGGTGGATTTATTAGCAACTGCAGCAGTAAATGCCCAAATGGTAGTCGAAATTGGCAAAATCTACGGCTGTGAACTGAATATGGAACGGGGTAGGGAATTAGCCCTATCCTTGGGAAAAACTTTAGCTAGTTTGGGTATTGTCAAGGGAGCGATTCAAATCCTTAGCACTACACTAAGACTGAATCTTGCCACCTATGTTGTCGGCAAAGCCATTCAGGGGGTAACTGCTGCTTATCTGATCCGAATTGCTGGGAAAAGCTTTATTGAATACTTCCGCAATGACCAAGACTGGGGAGATGGAGGGATGAGTGAAGTGGTGCAGAAGCAGTTTCAGTTAAACCAGCGGGATGAGTTTATTAAAGCCTTTGTCAGTGAAGCGATCGCAAAGGTAGTCCAACCTCTGACCGGAAAATCAGAAGCCCAATCACCAATCGATGAAAGGGACGAAATCAAGGACAAAGGCAGGAAATCCTAAACTACAGCCAGAATGCCTATCAAATCGACTCAAATTCTTGTTTAATGAAATAGAGTAGATTCAATGTTTTCTCCAGCCCCCCATGCCCCTCACATCAATGGGGGATTTCTTTTTATCTATTGTTTTCTATATCGTTTTCTTAAGTAGACGCATCTACTACCTATAGTATATGCACTAGGTAGCAAGTTTCACCCTGCCCCGATGTACAGCGTGGAGCAATCTGTCGATGGAGTCTCTCTCTTCGGAGGTGAGTGAATCCTCCAATAGTGCTGCCATCAATCCATATCGATCAGCAAGAGTAATTTTTCCAGAGCTGCTAACTTTAGCAAATAGTTCTGGTATAGCACCGGGAATAAGACGAACTGGAGCCAACATTATACTATAGGGTAATGGCTGTTGTTTATATTTTTAACCTTTTTCCGGAGCTTGGGGATGTGGGGCTATACCCCCTGTAATATCAAATCTGCTTGGGCACCCACTTTCTACTTCCACTAAGCGTGGGTCTTTTCTTCTGCTGAATGCTTCTAAGGAGACCCTACTTCTGAGCTAAGAGTGCTTTAGCCTTTTGCCACAGAGCATCCAACTCATCCAAGGTGTAATCAGACAGTGGGCGCTCAGCCAATGCTTCGACTTGCGCTAACCTTTCAATAAACCTTCCCTGGGTTCCCTGCAAAGCAGCTGAAGGGTCAAGGTCATACCAACGCGCAATATTAATCAGAGTAAACAATACGTCTCCCAATTCTGCTTCCTGGTGGGCTTTATCGTCCTGTTCAAGTGCTTGTTGAAACTCAGCCAATTCTTCGTGAAACTTATCCCAAACTCCCTCAACATTATCCCACTCAAACCCACCACTAGCGGCCTTTTTCGATATCTTCATCCCAGCCATTAGAGGGGGAAGAGTTTTACTATAGCGACTCAGTTTACGACTCAATAATTGCTTATCCGCAATGGTTTCTCCTTTCTCTGCTGCCTTAATGTTTTCCCAGTTTTGACGCACCTCCTCGACATTATCAACCTCGACATCACCGAAAACATGGGGATGACGGCGGATTAGCTTTTGAGTAATCCCCTGAGCTACCTCGGTCAAGGTAAACTGACCTTGCTCACTACTAATTTGAGCTTGCAGAACTACCTGCAATAACAAATCACCCAACTCCTCTGCGATCGCATTTTGCTCCTCACTGCGAATTGCATCCACTACTTCATAAGCTTCTTCAATTACATAAGGAATTAGGGATTGAGGGGTCTGAGCCAAATCCCAAGGACAACCACCCTCAGGCGATCGCAATCTGGCTACTACATCAATCAACTCTTGCAAAGCGGCCAACATCGACACCTGATTAACTGGCTGAGCTTGTTGAGGGGAACTACACATAAAACCGAAAAGCGAAACGCAACTTAATTATTCTTAACGAAATCCAGCACCAATGCCAAATTTTATGTAAGCATTCAGCTATCAGCGTGTCGCGTATCAGCTATCAGCTATTAGCTATCAGCTTATGCCCACGCTACTTGAAGTGCTATCAGCTTTCAGGCGCTTTAACTGTACGGGGTCGGATTAGTAAAGCGAGCAGGGATTTTCAACCAGCCGTACCAGCACCCCCCACCTTGTTTACTACCGACCGTTGATTAGCTGAGGGCTGACAGCTGATAGCTGTTGGCGTAGCCTGCGCGTAGCGCATATGCTTACCTCTTGCTTTTGCGTGCTTTGGGTCTTTGTGGTTTAGTCTTACCCGCACCCCTGGCCTTGCTCCTCCCTTGCTTGGGAGACCATAACCCCGTGATCCCCCCTTTTTTAAACTGCTTATAAGCCGAACTTCCCCAATCACTGACAAAATGCGCGATCGCACCCAACTCCAATCCCACCACACAGGCCATCAACCAGGTACGATATTCCCACACCCTACCCCCCAGCCCTTGAATCAGCTCCAGCCAACGATCTGGTTCATCTTGGAATAGCTGAAACACCAGCAATCCCACACCCCCAAACAAGACGATCCAATTGGCTAGATAAAGCAGTCGCAAAATTGTCCCAATCACTGGTCCATGAGAAAAAATAGAACGGTGAGGCACCATCCTCTGATAAGGGATCCAAATCCAGCGCAACCAGCCCCAACGCTTAAAGGGTCGAGAGTATAGGTCTAAGTCAGGGCTAAACATCAAGCCACCGAACAGGAACCCTCCAGCTACAATCAAGGTCAAATCACTACTCCGGGTTACTACCAGGCTCAAAACCGTGACTACTGGCAAACTCCACAAGGTTATGCGATCATGTATATAGCCAGAGGACATATTTTTTATAGTTGTTGTCGTCTTTGGAAAAATATGCTATAGTAAGTAAGTATTGCATACGGGCGGTTAGCTCAGCGGTAGAGCGCCTGCCTTACAAGCAGGACGTCACTGGTTCGAATCCAGTACTGCCCATGTCCGTCAAATTCCAAGGTTAGTAAACAGCTAGAAAAAATGTCGCAGAGTCTACCAAAAACTCTTATTATTTGTTAGACTTAAATTAGGGTAACACCGACAGGGATTATTATGTAACTTAAATTAAAGCCGAAAACCAAGGGTTTAATAGTTGCGCTGTAATCCCGGTGGAACCAACTTTTTTGACATTTTTATGGCGCTCGCGGGATATTCCGTCAGAGAAGCGCGGAGATACCCCCTGGATGCTATTGCATCTTGCATTGGCGGGCCTTGGTCTATCTTGGTAGACTTTGGTAGCTAAAAAGTATCGGTTTACGAATTTATTCCTCAATGGATATTTTTTTTCTTCTGTTGTCGGGAATCCCTATCTTGATGCAGTCGCTCATGAGGAGGGGCGGCATCAAGACAATGAAAAGCCATTTTTACACAAATGGCTTGTAGGGATCGTAAGCATTCAGCTATCAGCATTCAGCTATCACTTATTAGCTATTACCATTCAGTTAATGCCCTACGGCCACGCTGTCTTGATGCAAAGCGCGAGTGGGGGAAACCCGCTTTGGTGGCGCTGCATCGCTACTTCAGGTGCTTTTGAAGAAAACAGGTAACCATTTGTTTAATCTGAGTTACGTAACCCCCAAAGCTGAAAGCCCCGTGTTTTTAAACCGGGTCAGAAGTTACCGCAAGAATAGTGCAGCCTTTATAGTTGGTAGGCTATGCATTAAAGGTGACAGGTTTTGTTGTAAGGCTGCACTATTCTAAGGTTTCGTCTCCGGGATGAAAGCTAGTAGCGACTTTAGTCGCCGTGAAAAAGGTTTGACTATAACTTGACAGTTTTCCTCAAACGTACTAGCGTAATAATATAACAGAATAGGTCGAGTTCTGATGATCATAATAGAGTTTAAGGCATACGGGAAACCTATCCAATATCAAGCTATAGAAGAAGCAATTCGGACAGTCAAATTTATCCGTAATAGCTGCATCCGTCTATGGATGGACAATAAAGGGACGGGGAAATATGACCTTAGCAAATATTGCAAGATACTTGCTAAAGAATTCTCATTTGCCAATGAATTAAACTCTACTGCTCGGCAAGCTGCGGCTGAAAGGGCATGGTTAGAAGTTACCGTAAGAAGAGTGGAGCCTTTATAGGCGACAGGCTATGCAAAAAAGGGTTAAAACTCATGAAATAAGGCTCCACTCTTCTAAGGTTTCATCTCCGGTCATCAATTTCTCGCTTCTTTGAAAACTGCAAGAAAAAGGTACCAGGAAAGAAAGGTTTTCCTAGCTTTCAAAAACACTGTAGGTCGGTTGAGTATAAGCAATCAGGATGGAAGTTATCCCCTGACAAGAAATCAATCACTTTCAGTGACAAGAAGGGAATTGGAAAGCTAAAGCTCAAGGGTACCTGGGACTTGTGGCGCTTGGACAAGAAGCAAATTAAACGGGTTCGCATTGTAAAAAGGGCTGATGGGTATTATGTTCAATTTTGCATCTCTGCTGAGATAAATGAACAATTGGATCCAGTTGACGCTACTGTAGGATTAGATGTAGGGCTAAAAGATTTATACACCGATTCTAGAGGTAACACAGAACCCAATCCCCGATTTTATAGAACTGGGGAAAAGCGTCTGAAATTTTATCAGCGTCGAGTATCTCGAAAAAAGAAAGGCTCATCTAACCGTAAGAAGGCCGTTAATAGACTAGGCAGACAACATCTCAAAATAAGTAGGCAGCGTGAAGAACATGCCAAGAGACTGGTTAGAAGTTACCGTAAGATAGTGGAGCCTTATTACAAAAGATTTAACCCTTTTATGCAAAGCCGAACACCCATAAAGGCTCCACTATCTAAGGTTTCGTCTCCGGCACGTTGCGTAATCCGGTCTAACGACCTGGTCGCCTAGGTCGATTTGAGAGTGAAAAACCTGGTTAAAAACCATTGTCTAGCTAAATCTATTAACGATGCAGGTTGGTATCAATTCAGAAAATGGTTAGAGCACTTTGGCCAAAAATTTGGTAGAGTCACCGTTGCGGTAAATCCTGCCTATACAAGCCAGAATTGTTCAGATTGTGGCGAAGCGGTTAAAAAGTCACTGTCAACTAGGACTCATGTCTGTAAGTGTGGGTGCCAGTTAAACCGAGACCACAACGCTGCAATCAATATCCTGAAAAGAGCCTTGGGTACGGTGGGGCACACCGGAACCTGGATCATTGATCCAAACTCTTGTGGAGAATCGACCTCTACTCTTCCTGATTCCGGTCTGGTTGAGCAAGTTGGCTCTATGAAGCAAGAATCCCCGCGTCTAATGACCGGGGAGTGTCAAGTCAGCTAATCGAGACGACTGACCGCTGACCGCTGACCGCTGAATGCTTACTAGCGATCGCTATAAGTGTTGGTTAGTAAGCTTTGTAGGGATTATTTTCTAAAAATTTATCATAGCCACACTGGCAGAGCCATTTTCCTTCACCTGTTTGTAGTCTTGAAGTTGCTTTTCCAGCTCAACATGCAGGTGATCAATCTCCTCTTTTTCCAGGATTTCTAATAGGGCTAGATTCAAGTTTTGCTGGGCAGCAATGTATAGGTTTGTATCAATCACAAATACCCTAACTATAATCACACGAGCATTCTCTTCAATGTGGGAAAATAAAACTAACATGTTCTGCTTATGCAAGCCATCGATAGACGGAATTTTATCTTCAATAGCCTGACAAATGCGGCTAGTTTGCTCAGCCGAAATTCCATCAACTTTCAGAGTTAAATTTATGCCCCACTCAAAGGTATCGCCAGTCTTCTGGGACCAATTTTCCACAACGCCAGCAATCATTTTAGAATTGGGAACTTTTTTGATAGAACCCCACTCAGTCAGACGAAGCTGTGTACTTCTTAGACCAATACTGACGATCTGAACAAAACCATTGACTCCGTCCACTGCTACCCAGTCACCGGGTTTATAGAGACCATCAGCGTAGATAATCACCGTACAAAACCAGTCATAGATAATATCTTTCATTAACAAACCTAAGGCAACACCTGCACCACCGACTAGACCGATCAGTGCACCGGCCGATGTCCCCAACAAAATCTCACTGGCTTTAATCACAGCAATCAGGATTGCTGCTGTCTGAAAAAGCCTTGGGAAGTAGGGGACGAACAAATCGTCCAGTTCAGTTTCAGTGTGTGCCGCCAATCCCGCTAGCAGCTCCCCCAGTAGTGGAGCAGCACGGTAAAGAATATAGGTGGCAATGAACAGAGCGCTCACAAAGAGCATCTCGGGGATTTTCTGATTCTGTTCAGGACTAAGATGGGTTGCCGCAACACTATGTACTAGCCATAATCCAGCCAGCCAAATTAGCCAGCCTAATGGTGCCCTAAGAATCTTAATAAACTCATCGTCTAGGGTAGTTTCTGTAGCGCTAGTCAGACGCTCAATTCTGTCAATGATTATGGCAGTGAACAAACCTCGACATATTTGGGTGAGGAGGAGGATGACCACCACCATAAGTATCGTGGAAAGAGGGATGTTGCCGAGCTGGAAGTCGGAATCAAATATCCTTTCTTTGATTAGGTTGATTGTACTCTTAAGGTTTTCCATAGTTTTGACTAAAATAGAACAGCATAAAGCTCCAAATGCCTAGTTGGCACTGGTTATTAAAGATATTGCACCAGTAAAAACCTAATTAATAATAGGTAAATTTGGATCGGATAGCAGGTGATTTAAAGACTAGTTATTAGTTCTGTTATTAGCTAATAACTAGTCGGAATTTGAGCACTGTAGATACTAGTTTTTGTTCCATGAATCCTCAATAACAAGTTATTAGGTTTGATTTAAATGGAAGACACTTCAGTATAATCGAAAAAAAACAATACCAACTATAGTAATAACACTGATCATAAATGTATTATCAATTAACGTAGTAATTGCTTAAGTAAGAGGACGTAGAAACTACGATTCAAGGAATCAAGAATCCAGCTATAGCGTTTTCAAAGGAGTTGTCAAGTCATAGATTGTGGAAAAAGGCAATAGACAATAGGCAATAGCTCCAGATTTTTATAGTAAAATCAAATAAGATATTCTCAGTTTTTCAATCGTTTTAAAACGCTATATAATACTGATATATCAATCCTAAAGTTTTTGTTAAAAATACGTTATCTTCAAATAGTTTTGATAAAAAAAGTGGCCTGTTAACCATTCCAAAACTAACACCATCAACTAACCTATCAAATCTCCATAGTTTTCCCTTGAATTTAAATAATTAATATTTCAATCAACTCTTAGTAGTTCGTACTTAATTATTGTCTCGACTATCAGTTTATATCTAACTCAGCTAAAATTTATAAATTTTAAGGTAAAATAACTAAAACTTTAAGTAGATCAAGATTGGATAAAAAAAAATATGATGATATAAAATTCGATAGTTTATCCCTTTCCCCACAAGGGAAAAGGGAACAGGGAAAAGGGAACAGGGAAACATAGGCAGGCGTGGTAGGTGTTTAAAGTGTGGTAAATATGGTAAGTGTGGGGCGCGCGGAGCAACTGGCGTCCTTTCCACGGGGCTTTAGTAGAGCCCCTGGCTTAACAGCAGGACGTCACTGGCTCGAATCAAGTACTGCCCATGTCTGTTGAATGCCAAGGTTATTGGTAGCAGTGTTGCTACCATTCTTGAGTCATTGGCAGCATATTCCACAAGAAGCACCGATTCCTAACGTAGTGAGTCATCGGTAGCTTCTTAGTGATGGTGTTTACTTATGCTGTTTTGTGGCTCCGAATGTACGGTGGTGGCTAACTTGGGCACCAGAGTTCCATAAGTAACTGAATTACGAACCTTCCTGCCAACCTTCAATAGCTGCGAACAAAACATTCACCAAGGGATGATCTACCGCCTCTTTAAATGCCTCTGTTCCCCCCGTTTTTAAGACATTAATCACCCTTTGTTTTAGGGTGGGTTTACCTTCAATCTGATCCACCGCCTTAGCCACCACTGCCATTTTTTCAGCATTGGTTGAAGTGGGGTTAGTTTGGGACAGTTGCTCTAAAAGCTGTTGAATTTATGCTGCTGCCTCAGTTAAATTATGGTCTTTGGAATAGTCGTTTAACGTACCACCGTGCTGATCTCTATTAGCGAAGCCACCACCAAATTTGGCACCACGGAGGTCATTGTTAATTGGCTGTTCAGACATAGTGTTTCCCTCATTGTGATAATTTTCTGCATACAAACTCGGACGCTGTAGCGCTGTTTCTACCTGTCTAATTAAAAGATTAATTAAATTATCTTTTTCTTGAATCAAACGTAGCAAAGCATCTTGAGATAAAGATTTAAGTTCTTCTTTCGGTTGAAGGTTTTCCTTTGGCTTCCAGGTGCTACTCAGAGATTGCTGCATCAACTTTGACTGCTCGCTCCATGGAAGCGATTGGATAGTTTGCTTGATAGTTCTAAAGAATTCGACAATGGCTTCTTCTCTTTGATAGTTTGATATTCCATAATCCTCAAAAATTCTGGGGATTGAATAGGGAATAGTGTGATATATGATAAACTGTTCAAGAGTAGAAAAAGCAATGAGATGTTGTTCGTAGGAAAGACTCCTCCTTTTTTCTAAAAAGCGATCGCATAACTTAATTACTGCACTATACACTTTGTCTGGTAAATTTTCGACAAAGTACCTTGTAAATTCTTCGTCTGTCATAGTTTCCCTGTTATCAGTTCAGCAACCTGTTTGTAAGATGTTCAAGATTTTAATATTTTCAAGATTTTTCCATATAGTTCCATGCCTGTTTGAAAATCTAAATTCCCGGAAAACTTGAACGTTTCTAATTCTTTGCTCTTTAAGCCTTGTGGCGGCACAACTGATTTATAGATAAGGAGAGTTTTTTGAGGAAAAAGAGCCAAGCAAGCTCCTAAATCGAGATAGGCTATAGCCTGAAATTGTTGAGATGATTCTTCTAATGAAGGTAGACAAATAATCGCACTAAAACAAGACTTAATTTCATCAATTCGAGTATTAACTGTTTCTAAGCTATTAGACTGACTGCGCTCTATCTTATCTAAGTTAGCTATCTCGGCATCTCGTTCGTATAAAGCCTTAAATATAGTCCCAATTTGCTCAAAAAATTGTTCCCTGTAATAGGATTAAAATATTTTATTAGGTCTCTTATTATTAGGAATTGGTAGCATACCCATGTTTAACGAACAACTAACTAAAACTTTAACTATATAAAGCTTGTATAAAAAAAAATATGATGAGAGAAAATTCGATAGTTTATCCCTTGATCCACAATGGATATCATCTATAGCATTTACAAGGGAACAGGGAACAGGGAATAGGGAACAGTAGGAAAAAGCTCGGAAGATTTTTTGGTGTTATTAAAAAGCGATGCAGAGGTGCGACCCGTGGCGAATTTAATTCGTCTACGGAAAACGCACCTAAGCGGTCTTGACCACACTGCATCGCTACTCCCTACTCCCTACTCCCTACTCCCTAAAATCTAGGACGAGGGTACCTAACCCTTAGCCTTTTGGCCTTTAGGCCACGCTACGCGAACGGCCAGGCTACGCGAACATCCTTCTAGGCATAAACTTTTTGATAGTAAGCTTGATACTCTTGGGATAGCAATGGTTGCCACCAATCCCGGTTGCTTAGATACCACTCAATAGTTTTACGTAGGCCACCTGCTAAGGTTTCTGTTGGTACCCAACCCAGTTCAGTTTTAATTTTAGTCGCATCAATAGCATAGCGACGGTCATGGCCTGGGCGGTCTTTGACAAAGGTAATTAACTGTTGTGCTGGAGCAACCGGTAGATCAGGGGCTAATTCATTCATCAGCTCGCAAATCTGGTGAACTAGGTCTAGGTTTTTGACTTCGTTATTGCCACCAATGTTATAGGTTTCTCCTGGTTGACCTTTGTGAATCACCACATCTAAAGCACGGCAATGATCACCCACATACAGCCAATCTCGAATATTTTGTCCATCCCCGTAGACTGGTAGAGATTTGCCCAACAGGATGTTGATGCACATCAGGGGAATTAATTTTTCTGGAAAATGATAGGGTCCGTAGTTATTGGAGCAATTGGTAATAATAGTGGGAACCCCATAGGTATGGTAATAAGCCCGGGCAAGATGGTCACTGCCAGCTTTGGAAGCTGAATAGGGACTGTTGGGGGCATAGGGTGTGGTTTCACAGAAGGCTGGGTCATCAGCACTTAGACTGCCATACACTTCATCCGTGGAAACATGGAGGAAGCGATAATCCCTTGGTTGTCCTTGATTTTGCCATTGTTGCCGGAAGGATTCTAGTAGGGTGAAGGAACCGACCACATTAGTGCGGATAAAAGCATCGGGTCCTAAAATGGAGCGGTCAACATGGGATTCAGCAGCAAAGTGGGCGACGGTGTCGATGTTTTCTTCCTGGAGCAGGCGGTCTACTAGAGTGCGATCGCATATGTCTCCCTGGACAAACCGCAAATTTGCTTTGTCTTCCAGACCGGCCAGATTCTGGCGGTTACCAGCATAAGTCAGAGCATCTAGTACCACCACGCGATCGCCTGGGTACTGTTCACACCAGTGATGAACAAAATTCGAGCCAATAAATCCTGCACCACCTGTTACTAGTAATTGGCGAGGTTGTCTAGTAGTCAGGGATTTTTGTTCAAAAGAATTCATGATTAGTTTGAGTGGGTTAGTGCTTCAATGGGTTAGTAGAAAAGTAAGCATTGAGCTATCAGCATTCAGTTATCAGCATTCATCTATCAGCATTCAGTTATCAGCATTCATCTATCAGTTATCAGCATTCAGCATTCAGCCATCAGCTATCAGCTATCAGCCATTGGCCAATGGCTTTTACCCAGACCTTCAATTCTCATTAATCTCGAACTATTAAATTCGACCGTTCAAGGTTTATTTGAAGCTGACCGCTGATCGCTGACGGCTGACCGCTGAATTATTACCTTAAGTTAGTTCAACTTGTGAGTCATCACCAATCATGAATCGTAAGGCTTTTGGATGTTGGGGTGCAGCTTTAACTTGAGCTCGTTCTCCAATTAAACTATCAACAATTCGTTGATGAATCCCCGTTAATTTAGCACCTTTTAGAATCACGCTATGCTCAATGTCAGCATCTAAGAGAGTAGCTTGGTCAGCAATGCTAGTATATGGACCAATGAAGCAGTTTTCCAGATGGCAGTTTTCACCAATGGTAACTGGACCACGAATGGTACAATTAGTAATAGAAGACCCCTTACCAATCTGTACCCGTCCGCTAATTCGACTTTCGGAGTCAATTTCACCATCAACAGCAGATTCTAGGCAAGTATCTAGAATAATCTGGTTAGCAGCTAACAAGTCATCTTTTTTACCAGTATCCAGCCACCAACCTTTGATTTGAAACGCTTCTACATTTTTTTGTTGATCAATCAAGTATTGAATCGCATCGGTAATTTCCAGTTCCCCTCTAGCAGAAGGCTGGATATTAGCAATTGCTTGATGGATAACAGGAGAAAATAGGTAAACACCTACCAGTGCCAGATTAGAAGGAGGAACTTTCGGTTTTTCTACTAGCTGCAACACTCGCCCGAATTCATCGACTTTGGCAACACCAAAAGCAGTAGGATTATCTACCTCCCGTAGCAGAGTTAAAGCATCCAGATTTTTGTTCTGGAAATTCTCTACAAATAAGTTCAGCTCACTTTGAACCAAGTTGTCTCCCAAGTACATGACAAAGGGAGAATCTCCGAGAAAGGGTTGGGCCACTTTAACGGCGTGGGCAAGTCCTAAGGGTTGGTCTTGGAGGATATAGGTAATGTTGGCTCCGAAGCGATCGCCATTTCCTGTTTTAGCCTTAACTTCTTCCCCAGTTTCAGGACTGATAATAATACCGATATCAGTAATACCAGCAGCGATAATCGCTTCAAGCCCATACCACAAAATTGGTTTATTGGCAACAGGTACTAACTGTTTGGCACCAGTATAAGTTAGGGGACGTAAACGAGTTCCTTTTCCCCCAGAAAGAATTAGTGCTTTCATAAGCTATATGAAATCCTCACTATAAAGTCTGAAATATGAAATATGAATTATTAAGGTTGTTCGCCCTTGGCATTCGGTGAAGGGTAGGTTGAAGGTTGTTCGCCCTTGGCGTTCCCGTAGGGTAGGTTGAAGGTTGTTTGGTTGTTTGGTTGTTTGGTTGGCAGGTTGTTTGGTTGAACTTGAACTATAGCGGTTCTCATACTAATCAGGTACACAGGATTGTTTTCCGATGCCCGATGCCCGATGCCCGATGCCCGATTCCCTACTCCCTACTCCCTACTCCCTATGCTTATAGCAATTACCCAAGCTTTTGATAAAGTTCTGCTAGCATTTGCCTCAAAGATTGACGCCAATGGGGCGGATAGCTTCCCAAGGTTTGGGATATTTTCTGGTTTGAGAGAACTGAGTAAGCTGGACGCTGAGCGGGAGTGGGGTATTCTGGGGTAGTAATTGGGACAACTCGCTGCAATTTTAAGGGGAAGCCCAGCAGTTTGGCTTCTTCAAAGATGGCAACGGCAAAGTCATACCAACTGGTGACACCAGTGTTGGTGAAGTGATAGATTCCTCCTAGCATTGGATTAGAATCCATTGCTTGCAAAAGTTGAGTAATGGTTACTGCTATATCTTTAGCCCAGGTAGGAGTACCCACTTGATCCGCTACCACCCGAAGCTCTTCTCGCTCAGCCCCTAGTCGTAACATGGTTTTGACAAAGTTGCCATGACCACGAGTACCATAAACCCAAGCAGTCCTGAGGATGAGAATGCGATCGCATTTTTGCTGCACCCCTTCTTCCCCTTGCAGTTTCGACTTACCATAAGAACCGATGGGATTAGGAGTGTCTTGCTCCGTGTAAGGAGTATTTTTTTTGCCATCGAACACATAGTCGGTGGAAATATGGAGCAGGATGGCTCCTAAATTCTGAGCTTCCTCTGCCATGATGGTTGGAGCAACAGCATTAATCGATTTAGCCAGTGCCAGTTCTGTCTCTGCTTTATCCACAGCCGTGTAAGCCGCTGCATTGACAATCACGTCAGGCTTAATCTGATGAATTACCTGACGAATACTCTCTGGCTCAGCTAAGTCCATATCGCTGCGCCCCACACCGATGACTTGGCCTAGGGGACTCAGAGTATCTTCCAACTCTTGACCCACTTGTCCAGTAATCCCAGTGAGTAAGATTTTTTTCATGCAAAAACCTCGGCTGTTTTGAAAGACTTACCCGCTTGATCTTTAGCCGACAGACTGGGAGAGTCGGTCAGAGGCCAATGAATGGCTAGGTCAGGGTCATTCCACACAATAGTCCGCTCGTGATCAGGAGCGTAGAAGTCAGTAGTCTTATATAAAACTTCAGCGAATTCAGAGACTACCAGGAATCCGTGGGCAAATCCAGCTGGAATCCAGATTTGTTGTTTATTTTCTGCACTCAGCAAACAACTAACCCACTGTCCAAAGGTCGGGGAGCTTTTTCTAATATCCACTGCCACATCAAATATAGTTCCGAGTAAAACCCGCACCAGTTTACCTTGGGGCTGCTGAATCTGGTAGTGTAATCCTCGAAGCACCCCTTGGGCTGAACGGGAATAGTTATCCTGGACAAACTCAGCGGTGATCCCAGCTTTATCTGCTAGAACTCGTTTATTGTAGCTTTCAAAGAAAAAACCACGGTCATCACCAAAGACACGGGGTTCAAGAATTAAGACTTCGGGTATTTTGGTTTCAATAACGTTCATACAGTTCTCTGGTTGATTAGCTAAGCCTCTTAAAGTGACCAACTCCTCATCAAGTTTGTGTTATCTACACTGAAAGAATTTCAATACTTTGTAAACTTTTTGTGAAATATCTCAGCTTGACACTTTCCTCCCTAGTAGTCTGTTAATTGAAAACAAGATTGATAGGGGAGTAATTATAATAGTAGTCTGCACTCAAGTAGACTACACCTAGTTGTGTAGAAAGGGAGGGATGGCAAGATGGGGAAGATCGATCGAGGCTTAATCTGACGAACTTTTGTATTCTACTGAATTTAAAATTGCTATCAGGATTTCGTAAAGGCGAATGGTGTAAACTATCGAAAAAATTAAATTAACTAAACTAAATTAACGAAAAGTCATTCAGATTACCGATTACCCATTACTTCAAGAACAAAATTACGAAAGAGCACTACTACCTCTGGGATGATTTGATGTCCCATGTCAAATTCTTGATACTTGACCTGTATCCCTAAACCAGTTAGAGTATATCTAGCATTGTGAGCAGCCATTAACGGTACAACCTCGTCTTGTCTACCATGAACTATCAAAATTGCTGGTAACGATGAGCCTGTAGGAGGTTGGGTTCGGCTATGTAAATAGCCACTCATGGATACTAAGCCTGCTATTGGCAAGGTCAACCCTACATCTAATGTCATGGCTCCGCCTTGGGAAAATCCACTCAGAATGGTGCGGGATAGGGGCACGCCAGTGCTCACTTCGTTCGCGTAGCGTGGCCTTTTGGCCAGGGATTTGAGCCAATCAATTAGCTGCTGTCTGCTTTCGGTTAAGCCTTGATACTCCGGGCCATTCAAATCATACCACATTTTACCCTCAGGTACAGCAGGATGGTCAAAGGGAGCTTCAGCAAATAGAAACTGATAGTCTGGTAAGTTTAGCGCCTTAGCCAAAGATACCAAATCTTGGGAGTTGGCTCCAAAGCCATGTAAGCAGACAATTAATCCAGCTGGTGGTTGATTGTTGGTAGGGGGAATGTTAATATAGTTCAGCTGCAAAGATTTATCTCCATCAGAGTAGGTGATCTCTTGAGAATTGTACGCTTTTTGGCAAGCAGTTGATAACAGCGTTATTCCCAGAGCTACTAAACTTTGGAATAGAAATTTTCGTCGCTTAAATGAATTGATTTTCACAAGTAATAGGCTTTGGAAGGTTGGGAGGTTGAACGCGCACGCGTGGCCTATTGGCCAAGGTTGGGAGGTTGGAGGTTGGGAGGTTGAAGGTTGGGAGGTTGAAGGTTGGGAGGTTGAAGGTTGGGAGGTTGAAGGTTGGGAGGTTGAAGGTTGGGAGGTTGAAGGTTGGGAGGTTGGGAGGTTGAAGGTTGAACGCGATGGACTTCGTCCCGCTTTCAGCGAACCCGTGGCCTATTGGCCAAGGTTGAAGGTTGGAGGGTTGAACGCGATGGCGTGGCCTATTGGCCAAGGTTGAAGGTTGAAGGCTTGGAGGTGGTTTTTGTCCAGGCGTCCGTTGTAGGGTAGGTTGGAGTTTGATGATTGACGGTGAGGGAATCTCAAATTAACATTACTGATTACTGATTACTGATTACTGATTACTGATTACTGATTACTGATTACTGATTACTGATTAATGATTACCGATTACCCTCAATCGTTCCACCATTGACCAACGCCTTGCCTGTTGCTGTTGCTAGAGAAAACTGCACAGGTTAAATAGCCTGACATCTATATACTAGTAGAGTGCTGTCTCAATCGGTTATGGATGCATCTAGATACTCGACAATTCGGGTATTTGACCCAACCAATAACGAAAAAGGCTACAAAGTCTGCCATCAACAGGAAGCACAGGAGTTTTTTCAACAAACACTCCTGGGATTGGATCAAAAGGAAAGGTTATTAGCTCAGTGGGAGCGAGGTATCCAGGATTTACTGCTATCCTGGTTTCGTGCTGAGCTATCTACTGTTGATACTACATGTGATACTAAATACCGGGCGTTAGCTGGACTGTGTCTTCGGTGCTATGTTTCAATGCCTATCCTAAAGGCTTGTAAAAAACTAGCGAGTCAGTTTTGCCTTGACTATCGGTTAACTTACCGTGAGCTGCTATCCTATGTACTCAATGATGATGGCAAAACTCCGATTATTCTCGATAGTGATGGCAAAGCTCAACTGGTTGTTAATAAGCAAGGTGAGATTGAACCTGGACTTGGTCAGTTTTTTACGATTGATGTCTTGGCAAGCTATCGTCTGAACTCACCAGCTCGCTTCAGTTTGGACAATTGGGCATATCTGAAAACCAAACAACATCCTGATATCAAACGTTGCTTAGCTGAACAGGGATTGCCCTTGTCCAGTAACTGGTCACTGTTGGGACGAGTTAAACTCAGACACCTTGAACAGCTCTATCCACGCGATCGCAAACTAGTAGAAACCTTCCATACTGTCTATTCTCAAGACAGACAACAGCAACGGCGCCATAGAGTTAACCATAAACTTAACCCTAGAGTTAACCAATGCCTTGAGCCTAGGGATGACCAACTCCAAGACATGCTCCACCTGTTGCCAGAACGTGGTGTTATCATCAATTCCACCAAAGAGCTTCACAAAGAACTAACCAGGATAGCCAAGGGTCTGCAAGAAGAGGAGATTTGGAGCCGCAGAGGAAGTCCGATCTGGGAACCTCTAGAAGCACGGGATCCAGAAACTGGCGAGTATGTCCCCAAAGAATTACCTGATCTAAACTCTATTAATACCATAGATCATTTAGGACAATCTGAATTGCAGGATTTTCTTGAACAGGGACTGATTGAGGTTTTAGATCACGCGATAGCGCAAGCCTTGGCTGAGCACATTGCCTCTTTAGAGCAAAGTCGCCGTTACGCTTGTTTTGCTTCAAAGGTTATCCCAGGTTTCCGATTCCTTTACTGTGAGGGTAAGTCTCTTAAAGAGATAGCAACCCTTGTGAAGATGACCAATCATTCCCAAGCCAGCCGAGTCTTGGCACCAGGGAAACTGCTGAATCGCGTTCATTATCTGAGTGTAGAAAATTTTTTCCAGCTTATCTCAACAACTACTAAGGGATTAGCTCTGGAAGAAAATGCCACAAAGCTCGATTATTTGAGTAACCTGATGCAGGAAGTAGAGGCTTTCTTGAACACACAAGTTTTTCAAGAAGCGGTAGCAGAACTGAGTACTTCTAAAACCCGTTCAATGGCTAGTTTATATGCTCAGCGATTGTGCCGATATCTAGATGAACACAATCAAAAAAAATAAGGATGAAACTAATGAATAAGGATAGGACAGATTCCAGGGATATAGCCCTTGCAAACCGAGAAGTATTTTGGCTAGAACCTGAAGACTTTGAGCAAGCGATAAAGATTAGTGAAAAAGTTAATAGTGAGGCCAAAAATTGGCCAAATTATCTAAATAGTTTAGCCTTATTTGGTTTTGAAAGATGGTTAGAAGAACGGGTTAAGCTGCCAATTAATAAGGATAAATGTTCGGTGTTTCAACCAGAGTATGCTAATCTGATTGAAACGGTATGTAATTTTAAAGTTGGTAATTTTAATCTGTGTATAATTGTCACGGAAACCCTCATATATCCAGGGGTTAATATACCAATAGCTGCTGTTGAATTACCAGAACTTGCCGCTCATTTTTATATCATAATTGAGGTGAAAGAAACCCAAGAACAGGGTATTATTAGAGGTATTTTACGTCACGACGAGTTGGTTAACTATCGCGAAACAGCTAACTTACCACAAGGTAACCGTAACTATAACTTACCTCTGTCTTTATTTGATCAGCAACCAAATCATTTACTGCACTACTTGCGTTGGTTAGATTCCCAAGAGATCACAATTCCAGTTGCTGATACTAAGCGTTCTGTTCAGGAAATCCTACCATTCTTTGCTGAAACAGCCATTAATACAGCAGAATGGCTGCGAGGAGAAATGGATGAGTTAGCAAGCTGTTTATCTTGGCAACTGCTTCCTGACTATACCTTTTCTAAGCCATCAATGCGTCGGATTAGTCCAGTATCGGATGAACCAGACAGATATCGAGCGATCGCTAAAGAGTTGAGAAGACAAAAAGGATTAATTGTTCCGTCTCATGCTCGTGGCTCTTACCAAACTGTTAATTTAAATGGCATTCTGTTCAAACTATGTGCTGTTACCTGGTTCATTTACCAGAAAGCACCAGAAGATACTCGAGAATGGGCATTGCTATTGCTAATCGAAGACTGTCTTGGTAATACACTTCCCCCTGGTATGAAGTTACGAATCAGCGAATTCACTGGTGTTGTCTCTGAAGCGATATTGGTAAATGAACGTTATCTCCATGTTGCAGTAGCAGGTAGGTGGAACCAAAAATTTGTAGCTACCATTTCTCTAAGTAATGGAGCCTCATTAACCCTACTTCCCTTCGCTTTTGATCCTGATAAATGTTTATGATATTTTAAGAGGGAGTAGGGAGTAGGGAGTAGGGAGTAGGGGGAATAAAAAAGTAACAAATTACCATTTTTAAATTGGAGCGAAGCGATGTTTCAAGCCCCCGACTTCATTTGTAGTATTTTTTTTAATTTTTAATTGATAATTTTGAATTGGAGCGAAGCGATTGACAACTAATCATCAAAGTAGTTTTAGACTAAATGTTTGGCAAGCTGATTCATCCTGTCTGTTTTATTTACGGGGTAATCACGGACAGGAAGTATCCGCAAAGTTGGACTATCCAGCTAAAGTAATAGACTGTTATGAGGAGTGGCGATACCTTTACCTCCAGTTTTACCCGAAATTGCGAGCAAGAGAATTATCCAGTGGTGCCATCACACCATTAGTCGATGACTTGGGACATGAATTAGAAGAAGCAAAAGAGATATTTCTGGATGTCTTTCAACGGTGGTTAGGTCAATTACAGACTATTCGAGAAACAATTCAACATCAAATTTTCACTATTGCTAGAAAGGAATCACAGTCAAAGAAGACAGCAGAAGCCTATCGAGAAGTAGCTATTTTTATAGCCTGCGATTCTGTGGAATTGGCACGGCTTCCTTGGGAAGCATGGCAGTTGCTTCCAGAGGATATCCCCAGTGGGAGAATTCGGATTACCAGGATTCCGATGACTACTCAGGCAGAAACAATAGCGCTAGATAATAAACTGCGCCATGGTAAACCTCGGATTTTAGCGATTTTGGGGGATAATACAGATCTGAATTTGGAGAAAGATAAGCAGGCTGTTAAGTTGCTCAAAGGAGTTGCTCAAGTAGAGTTCTTTGACTGGCAACACCAAGGAGATGGGGTGAATCTTAAAGCAGCACTGGCGGCAGAAATAACGGATGAAAGGGGGTGGGATGCTCTATTTTTTATGGGTCATAGTGATGAGACAAAAGTTACGGATGGAAAATTAGCGATCGCCCCAGATCAGTTGGTATCTATCAGTGAAATTAAGGAATACCTAACTACTGCTAAAAATCAGGGACTTCAGTTGTGCGTCTTTAACTCCTGTAATGGTCTAAAGATTGCGAATCGGTTGGCTGATTTAGGATTGCAAGTGGTGATCATGCGGGAGGAAGTTCATGATAATGTTGCTCATGTATTTCTCAAAGAATTTTGCAGCCGCTTAGCTCAGTATCAGGATGTCCAGGAAGCAATGCTGGCAGCTTGTCGCAATTTACAGGTAGGTGAGAAGTTTGTTTATCCATCAGCTTACCTGATTCCTTCGTTTTTTAGTCCCTATGGTGCTAAGCCATTTCGGATTGAGCCTTGGGGTTACCAGAAACTACTTCAGCAGTGGCTACCTAAACCAAAAGAAGCGATCGCATTAGCTAGTGTGCTTTTAGTTAGCGCTATGGTTCCTGTACAAGACATGTTGCTAGATGGGCGAACGTTTCTTCAAGCTGTCTATCGCGATAGCACAAACCAGTTTCCTCGGGAGGGGTTATCCTCGGCTAAGCCACGCTCTGTACTGTTAATTGCTATTGATCAAGACTCAATCAATCAGGCACAACTGGAGATTAAAGGCTTTAAAACCCAGCCGATGGAACGGGAATACCTTGGCAAATTAGTCAGACAACTCTCGAACTCAGGCGCTAAGGTAATTGGAATTGATTATCTGCTCCATACCCAAGAAGCGAGAGAGGAAAAACTGGCTAGTGCGATTCAATCCGCTGTCAGTCAACAGGATACCTGGTTTGTCTTTGGGGTCAATCAGGATAAAAATCGCAAGGTCTTTCCGAAAATTGCTAGCCCTAAATGGAGTCTACAAGGGGATATTACCTTTTTCCGTTGGGATATGGAACTCCCCCAGGATGCCACCTGCAACAAGTCATGTCCTTTTGCCTATCTACTGGCTCTATCACACCAGTTGCACCAACAGCCAAACCACGGGATAGGATTAAATCCTAATGTTGAAAGTACCACCAACTTTCAGCAGCAAGTTAGTCAGTATCTTCAGCAAGTCAGTAGCCAGGATAATGCGATTGGCCGTAGGCCACGCTACGCGAACGCATCCGTTAAACCAAAGAATCTACCGTTAGGGATGCGCTATATTATTGACTTTTCTATTCCTCCAGAACAGGCTTATGAGCACAAGCCTGCTTGGGAATTCCTCAAAAGTGACTTTTCTAACATTGAGCAGCAAGTGGTTATCATTGCCTCTGGGGGATATGATGAAGCCGAGGATAATTTTTCTCTACCTCTAGCTATTGAATATTGGTGTAATCCACTGAATCGAACCAGAAAGCCACCAGATACTTGTCCCAAGGTATTTACCGGAGGTGAAGCCCATGCTTACATGGTTCACCATTTTTTATCGCAGCATACAATAAAATTAATTCCCGACAGCTGGATGATTCTATTAGCAGCATTGTCAGGAAAAGGAACAATGCTGCTACTGCTCCAGCAAAAGCCTCAAGAACGACAGCAATCAATATTGATATTATTTGGTGCTACAGCGGTCTATGGAATAATCGGACTACAGGCTTATATCTCAGCTTCTCTTTTAATGCCTATAGCTTTACCATCAATTATACTCTGGTTTTATATTATTTAGTTAATTATTAATTGGTAATTATTAATTTAATTTCCGGCAAGCCTTTAACATTTAAATCCTATGTATCGATTAATTAGAGTCTTTTATCTACTGCTAATTACTGGAACGATGAGTATTAGTTGTCCGACCTCATCAGTATCAATTGCAGCTTCGTTTACCAGTCAAGGGAATCAAGTAGCGAAAGCAGTGAGTCAAACCAAACAGGAAACACAATCTGTATGGGCTAAGATCCGAGATATTTTTCGTAGGAAGAAGGATGAAGCAGGTACCCATGGAGAGTTTTGTTCAATTTCCCCTAATATTGCTGCCTATCGCACCTGGAGTGACCAACCTCTATTTGCTTGGGAAGGAAGTGTTAATATCATTCAAGTTCGTTCCTCTCGCAATGGACAAGCGTTATGGTCTTATCAGGTAAACGATAATCAGACTAGTGTTATGTACAATGCTGATGGTAAAGGTCAGCCACTTCAACGAGGTAAAGAATATTATTACTGGGTAGAGTACAACACAACGGATAATAATGGACAACTAATTACAGATACCGAAACTATTCCCTTTCAAGTTATGGGTGGTGAAGCGTATCAGATTATCCAAGCTGAATTGCCAGCTGAGCAGTTTCGAGATCAGCATGCGAGTTACTTTGCTGATCGCGATCTTTTCCTAGATGTGGTACGAGTGATTTCGGTGTTTGGGGACTTAGATAGTTGGAAAACTAATACTGAGGAATTATATCAAGAGTTTTGTGAGTAGTCAAGGACTAATTTATCTTAAAAATTACTGTAAAATAAATTAATATTACTCCTGACTCAAAGCTCCTCAATCGGAGGATAGTTTGTTATGTCAAAATCAGGTATTATCAGTCTTCACAATTCATAATTTTTAGTTTTCATAGTCTAACGAGACTAGGGCGTGTCTTCAAACTCCGAGTACCCCCGTTGGTCCCCCTTAAAAAAGGGGGACTTTGAGTATGGCTCCCCCCTTAATAAGGGGGGCTGGGGGGGATCTAATATCTTGCGGAAAACTTTGAAAACACGCCCTAGTCTTAACTACAGGAATTAGACGTAAGCATTCAGCCGTCAGCCGTTGGCCTTTGGCCACGCTACTTGAGGTGCCGTCAGCCGTCAGCCGTTGGCCTATGGCTGATAGCTGAATGCTGAATGCTGAATGCTGAATGCTGATAGCTGAATGCTGATAGCTGAATGCTGAATGCTGATAGCTGAATGCTGATAGCTGAATGCTGATAGCTGAATGCTGAATGCTGAATGCTTACAATTAGACAGCAAATCGACTTGTAGTGTTCTACTAGCTATAGTTTTTTTTGAATAGTTTTGCCTAAGTCCTAAACTAGTTTCATATTTCCTTAAAGCTCTCTTAACAAAACCATTAATTATATTGATAATAACTTGATGCACGTTGTCCGGAACACCTGATAAGATCGTTCTAATCAACGTCAAGATTGTTTTTACAGAAACCTGGAACGGCATAGGAAGCTATAGTTATCAACATTCATTGAGGGGTTTGAGGGAGCTCCTGAATTATATTAGCGCTGTTAGTTCTAACCTCTCGTTGCTAGATAATTTATCAACTACCAATCTAATCAGCCATTAAAGTTAATTCTTGTTTGAACAGTCAGTAGTAACCAAATGTAGTCGAGATAATCTAAAAATGAAAAAAAAACTGGCCAAAATTGTTAATACTGCAGTCACCAGTGTTGCTCTTTGTATTGCGATCGCATGTTACGTTTATAAAGCAGAGGCTGCTCCTGTGTTTCGGAATATTTCCTGGGAAGGAATTAATGGGTTGAGAGTTGAATTTATGTTCAGGTTCGACCAGCAGTTTGTAGTGGGATTTTAAGATAAACCCTCCTAAATAGCCTCAAAAGTAGATCCAGAGCTAGGTAATAGTCCATCAGCAGTATCTCCTTCTCTTGATGCAGTCGCTGCTCCACGTGGGTTTCAGTCATTTTGGTAGCGCCGACGTATTTCCGAGATCTTGCACCATTGTCATTAATCGTAGGCTGGGCAGTGCCTACCAACGCCCTTTGCAAGGTTCATGATCTGTGGTGCACTGCCCACCCTACATGAACCTTGGGTTTCAGTCATTTTGGTAGCGCCGATGTATTTTCCTAGCTCTGCTTCGCTTTTAGGGGATTTCGAGTCTAGAGCCTTTGAAAGTACCACTAGGAGCAATCGTCACCGTTAATAAACTATAGCGCTGTGCCCAGGGAATAGGAAATAGTTACAAAAACAGACCCCGGCGCGGGGAGATGTCCATCTCCCCATCTGCATCTTAGCGTGCTACTTTTATGAATTGGTATTATGTATTGATATTATTTCGGTGGTGGCTTCCAGGGTAAAATAAAATCTACTAATGAGTCAAACAAAATGGTCTAACTTCTACAAATTAGAAGACTGGTGGTCTGTATGGATTGGTCTGCTGTTATTGGGGACGGTGTTTAGTGGCATCATAACCGTTGTGCCAAAGATGCCTAAATGGAAAGGGATAGATTTCTTATCGGCACTCCCCTGGGAATTGTTTCCTAAACTGGCATTGCTCGCCATTGGTTTATGTGCTCTGTTTACCCTTGGCAACCTGGTAATGAAGGGCAAAGAAGGCAGAAACATGATACCAGGCTTTTTGGTTATCTTTCTCTTGTCAGTTTTATCCTATATACTTGGGAATTCACAGACCGCTAAAGCAATTAACCTCGGCTATGCTTTCTGGGCATTGTTGATTGGACTAATCATCAGTAATACGATTGGTACACCAAGGTGGATGATGCCAGCGGTGCGTACTGAATATTACATCAAGACTGGCTTAGTGATTCTCGGTGCAGAAATTCTCTTTAACCGAATTGTCGAATTCGGACCCTATGGTTTAGCGTCCGCTTGGCTGGTTACGCCTATTGTGATCATATTTATGTATCTGTTTGGTACTCGGGTTCTGAAAATGCAGCAGAAATCACTGGTGATGGTAGTCGCCACATCCACATCAGTGTGTGGTGTATCAGCCGCTATTGCAGCAGCAGCAGCCTGTAAGGCTAAGAAAAACGAGTTGACTTTAGCTGTAGGGATGACTCTCATTTTTACTGTTGCCATGATGGTGATCATGCCCTTGTTTGTCAAGGCTGTAGGTATGAATGAATTAGTCAGTGGTGCATGGCTGGGGGGAACCATTGATTCTACTGGCGCAGTTGTCGCTGCTGGTGAAACAGTAGGGGAAATCGCTGGTCAAGCTGCTGCTTTAGTTAAGATGATTCAAAATATGCTGATCGGAGTGATAGCTTTTGCGATCGCTTTATTTTGGGTGTTTTTTATAGAGCGCGAGCCAAATGCTCCTAAACCACAACTGAGGGAATTATGGGTACGTTTGCCCAAGTTTATCTTAGGTTTTATAGCTGCTTCTCTGTTAGTATCCTTTGTTTGTATTCCCTTGATGGGGATGGATACAGTTAAAAACATTCTTAGTCAAACCAAGATCTATCGTGGCTGGCTATTTTGTATCGCATTTTTGTCCATTGGTCTAGACTCGAACTTTCGGGATTTAGGAACACAACTTCAGGGTGGTAAACCCATGATTTTTTATTTGGTAGGGCAGAGTTTTAACATTGTCCTGACTTTGGCTATAGCTTGGCTAATGTTAAGCGGAATTATTTTTCCTATACCGGAGTTAGGACAGTGATAAACACTCTCCGAAAATCCCTAATCTTTTTGATTAGTATTTGTACACTTCCGCTACTACTGTGGTTATTGAATAGCTTGATAGTAAGTGGTTATTTGGGTTCGAGCGTACAGGATATCTACGAAAACGAGAGTGATGCTTCAGTAATTTTCTGGACAGATGTAGAGATACTATCTCAAGATTAGCTTATTCAACTATAGCAGTTAGCAAACCAATTGATAACTGTTATTGATAGCATAATATATCATATAATTTCTGATAAATCTAAAGTAAATCCAGGCAAAACATCTTCTCCTGATAAGGTTTTCGGAGATTGGATAATTTCTACCTCTTGATTGGGACGATAGATTTCCACAACCTTATTTTGGGGATCAATTAACCATCCTAATCTAGCGCCATTTTCCATATATTCTCGGACTTTAGCTTGCACCATTTTCAGGGAATCACTGGGAGAACGCAATTCGATCACAAAATCAGGACATAAAGGAACAAATTTATCCTGTTCTTCTGATGTTAACCCTTCCCAACGCTCTCGTTTAACCCAAGACGCATCAGGAGAACGATTTGCTCCATTAGGCAGTTGAAATCCTGTATTAGAGTCAAATGCAACACCAAGTTTCATTTGACTGCTCCACAATTCTAGTTGAGTCGATAGTTTAATATTTCGTCTACCTGTATTTCCTCCGGTAGGTGATATGATGATTAAATCTCCTTCAGAGGTGCGCTCAAATCTTAAATCCCTGTTATCTTGACAAATCTGAAAAAATTGTTCGTCACTTAAATTAATAGTTAATTCGAGGGTATTAGGTAAATATACCATGTTAATTACCTCCAAAATTATAGAATATTTTTATGAAATAACAAGTACAATTTAAGCTATTTTTACTTTTATTTTTGACTATTTAAGCATCAACTTTTAAAACCTCCACCATCGCGTGATAAGCAGCTTTACGACGATAGGAGTTATCGAAAGGTAGAGGGGAATCTGGTTTACCAAAGAAATCGGGAATCCAGGAATGATGATCTGCAAATTCCCAAGTTAAGAACGCTGTACAATTGGGAGCCTCTAGACAAACTTGCAGGATATCTTGATATACCTTTGTCTGAGCAGCCACCCGTTCTTCTGGTGTGCCACTATCATCATGAATTTTTACGGAACTCCTAAGGCTGAAAGCCCCGTGTTTTTAAACCGGGGATGAAAGACCGTAGCGACTTGAGTCGCCGAGTTGACAATACATTGGCGCTAGGGTGTAATTAAAGTATAGGGTACAGGCTGAGAAACCGCAGGCTGAGCCGGGAGAGAGACCCGTAACTTACCGACCTGAAAGTAGTAATGCCCGGAGGGCTTGAAGTTACCGTAAGTAGAGTGGAGCCTTTATAGTCGGCAGNGCAAAGCGCGAGTGGGGGAAACCACGGCAGTCGCTCATGGGGGGAACCCCCAAGACCGCGCTGCCTCCCCTGTTCCGAAGCTGCATCGCTTAATGGCAAGCTCAAACCCTTATAACTACGTCCAAAGTCAGCCCAAAACAGAATGTATATTTTAGGTGCGCTTGACCGTGGCGAATTAAATTCGCCACGGTCAAGCGCACCTGAAGTAACTTATGGGCTGAAATTATTATCCAGTAAGGATTTAAGCTTGTATGTCACCCCCCCAGCGTGAGTAGGGAAAGTGCATCATTTCATAAGTAGGTCGTGCCAGAAAAAAGGAGGTATGTTACAAATTATAAAGTGTTGCCGAAGAAAGGAGTCAGAGGTATGGGAGCCAGACTGAGAGTGTTTCTCACCCAAGAAGAAGAAAGAACGCTCACCGGAGTTGAGGAGGGCCACCACCGTCAGTTAACGAGTCAAAGATTGGCCGTAGGCCACGCTACGCGATCGAGCAGAAGCGGTTCATTTAAGTCATCAAGGCGCTTTATGTTGAACAGATTTCCACTCACCTGCACTCGACAGCTAAAACGGTTAGGAAGACACGCTTTCGCCTGGAAAACGAAAGGTAGGGTATACTACAGATTTTACATAGTTTTAACGTCGTTATGCTTAAGGGTACGCCCCCATGAAAGAAACAACCCCAGCAGCAATGCCTCCCTGTTTTAACAAAGGTGAGTGTAAGTTCGATGATTTATTGAGGAATTAGCCGAAGAAAAGAGAGTAAGGAAACTACATAGAGGGATTATTGGGAGAAAGTCAACGAAAAAATCTATCTCAGATAGCGAGAGACTCCGTAGAGGTAACTTACCACAGAATACACCATTTTCTGACCGAAGCACCTTGGGAGGCAGAGCAAATAAATGGACGTCGTTTAGAGGTGATGAACAAATGTACTCAAACCAAATTAGCCAGGGGATTTAGTCTGTCAACGGTAGGACGACTATTCCCAGGTAATTTCTGGTATTTGCTCGCAAAAGCTGTAAGTGTATCCATCTTTTCTGTGGACTCTTATCAGGTTTTTGACGTGCAAGCTTATTGCCTTTTTCCCCGGGACTGTGTAATTGAAAGAGTTACTTTTGCTTCTGGGGTTAACTCTTCCGAACTCCCCAGTCAGGAGGTTTTTGGCTATATCTCCACTACACCAACCTTTGTTCGCGCAGCGTGGCCTACGGCCAATCGGCTTTAATGGGTTGTGTCTGATGGGATAGCCATACTTGTTGAGTGCTGCTTTTTGCCTACCTCCTTGGCCAAAACAAGTTACTAACAGTGGTTGGTTTGTCCTTAACTGCAAGGCTTCAATATCTCCGACACAGGCGGCATCAATCCAATGCTCCTTAGGAAAGCCCAGCTTAGTCCGGTTGTACTTGGTCTGCGCACCCGTTCCAGCAACCACGGGCTTTATCTTTTGAAGTACTTTCACTAACTTATTATACATCTCCATAATACTATAAAATTCTAAAAATAGAGTATAATGGACGTAAATATCCATAGATAAGCGGAAACAATGAGTAATTATACTTGGGATTATATTCAAAAACATCCTAAACAAACCAAAGTATTATTAGGAATTGATTATGATCAATTAACAAAACTGAGAAAACAAGGAAAGTTTGGTAGTGATAAACATGTAGTGATGGCCTAATCAAACCGACAAACATTGATTATAGTGATGAATAAAATTCCAAATAGCTCCTAAGTGATTTTATAATTTTTTTGAAAATGACAAAGTTTTTCTTACCAGACGACTAATCCTTTGTCTTAAGGTATTATTTAATCTTTCAATATGATTAGTTTTAGCAGTTTTTTTTGCTACTGGTTTGTGACGTTTTTGTGGTATTACTGTTTTATAAGCTTCCCAAAAATCTGTATAACACACAGCACATTGTCAGCTGGAGGGAAAGACTGCCATAATTTTTTTGCCGAGTATCGAGTACGATCACCAATATAAACTCCAATTATTTCTCTAGTTTTTTGTTCGCGTAGCGTGGCCAACGGCCATCAATTGCCAACCAAATCCATTGGAGACGAAACCTTAGAGAGGGTCGCCTTATTTCATATAACTTAAAACTCTTACCCATAACCTGTCCCTATAAAGGCCGGAGATGAAACCTTAGAATAAAGGAGCCTTAATCAATAAGTTTTAACCCTTTTATGTATAGCCGAGCAACCAGAAAGGCTCCTTTATTCTTACGGTAACTTCAAACCACTCTCTTACGGTAACTTCAAATGCTGATTATCTTTATTATTAACAAAAGACCACATTTCATCACATTCTATGGTAATTTTACATGCATGGTTTTTCGGACACCTTGATTTTTCGGGGAGTTTCGGCATATTTTTTATTAACATAATTTTGGAGCCATGTTTTTGAAACTCCAACTGATCGTGCAATGCCAGCTAAAGATATTTTTTCAAGCAAGAGGTCATCTATTATCTTTATTTTTTTTCGACAAGGGTATCGGCTTTTTTGTCGGATTTTTTATAAACTGCTTCTTACAGTTTTTACACAGGTATTTTGGCTTTTTATGATGAGTGCTGCCATTTTTAACTGTTCGCTCACAATTGCAGTAAGGGCAATTAGGTCGGGTTATTAAATCAGGTTTTGCATTCATTGTTTACCAGGAATTGTTGATCAAAAAAGCATTTTATTACTAATAAAAAAATAGCAGTTTCATAAGATTTATTCAATCAATATTTATAATAGATTATATAAGTATTGCTAATAAATTTACAGTCAACTGACTCTATTTTTGATTAACAAATGTCTTATTTAGGCTAAAGTAAATGTTGTATCACTACATGTTTATCACCACCCTATTTTGAATAAAATGTACTTGACTTGAACCGAGTGAGTAGCTCTCGATTTTGGGTTCTTCCGAACCTGGTGTGCTGGATAAAACCCTGTAGCCCTAATCTGGTAATGGATGGCGAGATTTGAAGTCAGTTTTGAGCAGTTTTAGCCTAAAACACCGCGCAGCATAGGTTTGAGCGATCTTTTACAGACTAAGTTCCGAAGAACCCGATTTTGAGTCTAGACAACAACAAGGAAATCCAGGAGATTAGAGGAGAACCCTTTGAACGAGGCCAATCTTGATGTCCCAAGGTTTTGCTCCGATTACTTCTTCCTGGCCTTGCGCCACCACCAAAAAGCTCAAGGGAAGCATTATGGAAGAATTCATTGGCTTGGATGACCCACGAACGAAACGTCAACCTCAACATCTACTCATTGATATCCTGACAATAACGATACTGGCAGTCATAAGCGGCTCGGATAGCATGGTAGCAATAGAGACTTATGGCAAACGCAAGCAGAAGTGGTTAGAGACCTTTTTGGAGTTACCCTATGGGATTCCTTCCCATGAGACGTTTTCAAGAGTCTTGGCTCAGATCGACCCACAGCAGATGCGTGAATGTTTTTTATCGTGGGTTAGTCACTTGAGTAGAAAGCTTGCCATCAACCTGATCAGCATTGATGGTAAGACCTCGAGAGGTTCCTATGACCGAAATCAGGGAATCACAGCCTTACACACCATCACTGCATGGGCGAGTGAGCATCATCTGGTGTTAGCCCAACAAGCAGTGGAGCAGAAGTCCAATGAGATTACAGCTATCCCGGAACTATTACAGTTGCTAGATCTAACTGGAGCAATTATCACTATTGATGCGATGGGAGCACAAAAGAAGATAGCTGCCCAAATTGTGTCACAGGGTGGGGACTATGTTCTGATGCTCAAGGGTAATCAGGACAATCTTTACAAGGATGTCAAAGCCTTTTTCAAGCAAGCTCAAGCCTTCGATTGGCAAGGAATAGACTACAGCTACACCGAGACCACAGAGGCAGGGCATCATCCCATCGAACATCGTCAGGTTTGGGCAGTGTCCATCAACCAATGTCCAGCGGTTTTGGGGTGCCCAACAGTGGAAAAGTTTCACGACAGTAGTCATGGTCAAACGAGAGCGACAACTGTGGAATAAAACAACCACACAGATCTGTTACTACATAACCAGTTTAGGAGCTTCGGCCTTAGTCTTGGCCGAAGCGATTCGCTCTCACTGGGGCATTGAAAATAGCTTGCATTGGGTGCTTGATATGACCTTCCATCAAGATGCTAGTCGGATTCGCACTGGACATGGGCCTGAGAATATGGCTGTATTACACCACTTGTGTATCAATTTACTCAACCAAGAACCCTCAAAACAGAGTCTGGCGATGAAACGCTATAGTGCTGCGTTAGATAATGACTATGCTCTGAGTGTTTTGTTGGGGCATGATGTTGTCTAGAGACTCCCAGAAATTGTTACTCCTTCAGAAGACAAAGGAGGAAAGCCTGATCAAGTTCATTACGGCCTATATTAATCACCCTTGAAGCCAGTCATAAATTTATAGCAGTCGCCAGGGCAGTTAGGACATGACAAAAGTCTCACACCCTTTGTAAGCGCAAGAGTTTGACTTCTGACAAATGACTTCTGACAAATGACTTCTGCTATAAATCAAAGGTGTGAAAATTGACTCTGGGTTTGGGATATAGCACCCTTGCCCATAAGTTAGGACATTTTTGAGGGCACCGGTCCGACCACTTCACCATTTTCTAGTCCTAACAAGCTCAAATAATGCTATATCTAGGAAGACTTAATTTAGCTGCGATTACCCTGGGGTTTATGGGTACAGCAAAAACAGCATCGAACTACAAACTGCTACAAAGATTCTTCCGAGACTTTGAGCTGGACTATACCAATCCTAAATGAATTTGGAGAAAAGAGTGCTGTAATGGGTTATAATTTAAAGTGTATTGGTGTAATGAATATATATTAATATTATGACCCTGGAAGAATTAATGGCCAGTAATCGGGATCCCATAGAACTCAAACGAGCAATAGCGATGAAGATGCGCCTTCAAGGTCTCAAGCATCGGGAAATTCAACCAGTATTGGGAGTTCAGTCAAGCTATATAAGTCGTTGGGAACGTCGCAATCGTGAGCAAGGAGTGAAAGGTTTAGAACTAGCCTATAAAGAGAGTTTAGGATATTTAAAGCACTCACAGTCAACAGAAGTAATCCAGCGGATTAAATCTAAAACCCAAACAACTGTATGGGAGGTAATGGACTACATCGAACAGAGTTATGGTGTAGTGTATTGCTCATTACAAAGCTATTACGAATTACTCAAAAAAGCTGGGATGAGTTGGCATAAAGGTAAAAAAGCGATGCAGAGGTGCGACCCGTGGCGAATTTAATTCGCCTACGGAAAACGCACCATTACGGTCTTGGGGGTTTCCCCCACTCGCTATTGCATCAAGACAAAGTCCCAGATAAAATAGCTCTGTGGTGGAGGAACAAAACCAGATGATCGCCGATTGGTTCCTCACCCATGATCAAGACATTAGTTAATCATGGTGAGCAAAAGGAATAGTGAGCAAAAGGAAGTTCACTGTCTCAGATTTGCTCCCTATGCACCAGGAGAAAATCCCATTGAAAATATTTGGGGGCATATCAAGCAACTTTTACGCCATATCCATCTATGGTGTCGCTCTTTCACCATTACAAATAAACTCTTTGAATTATTTATTGAGTATCATTTATTCACTATGCCTGATTTAAGTACTTATGAGGCTTTCTCTGATATCATTTAGGATTGGTATATAATGGTATCAACAGCACTAGGCACATATTTTTGCACCAGGTTATGTTTTTTTTTGAACTTTGAACTTTGTAATTTTCTGAATCTCCTTCAAGGAAAAATTGATATTATTATATCGTTGGTAATTATTTTGATGTTGATCAGTTTCTTTATTTATGTCTGCCAATACCGCAAACTCATCCAAGATGCACTGCAGTACTTTTTAAAGAGTAACAGTTTCAGTAGCGAAACTATCGTGGACTGCCTAAAACTAGTTTTTGATCAGGCTACATTCAGGATTTCATGATAGGAGGACTACCAGAGATCAATGATTATTATTGAAATTTATTTTTGCCTGCTATATGATAAATAAAAAAGATATTCCTACTCCTATTATTGATAACAAACAACGAAAAAAAGTTAAAATAGCTGAAAACTTTAAAATTCGTCGTTTTCCTGCTATCTACATTATCCAACGATTTATTATTTACTATTTAGGTATACAACGTCGCAGAATTACAAATAAGCCAGACATACAAAAGACTGCGAACGAGCTGCGTGATATCTTTCAAGATTTGGGAGGCTTCTGGGTAAAAACGGGTCAGTTGTTAGCATTGCGGACCGATCTTTTCCCAGAAGAGGTTTGTGAGCAGTTATTACGTCTTCAGTTTGAAGCCATTGGATTTCCTATGGCTTTAGTTAGATCAACAATTGAGTCAGAGCTAGGAGCACCCCTAGAAAAAATATTTGAAGATTTTGATGAGACTCCTTTGGCAGCTGCATCAATTGGTCAGGTTCATCGAGCAACGTTGCGAAGGAAAAGAAAAAATGTTCCGGTAGTCGTTAAAATTCAACGTCCAAATCTAGAAGAAGCGTTCAAGCGAGATTTGGATTTAATTAAAGTCATTGCCAAACTGTTAATTGCTTTTAATGTTTTGAGTTACCTACGTTTAGATGAAGCAGTATCGGAGTTAGAGAAAATTTTTAATGAGGAATTAGATTATCGCTATGAAGCATCTAATACTCGTAAGATGAGAAAAACACTAAAATCCCATAAAATATATGTTCCAAAGATTTATGACAAATATTCTAAACGTCGAGTTTTAGTTATGGAATATATCGATGGGGTTCTTGCCTCTGATTATATTAAAGTATTTGCTAGGGATCCCGTCAGAGCCTCTCAATGGGAGGATGAAAATGACTGTGATACTGAAAAAGTAGGTGAAAAGATGTTTATTTCATTGCTTCGACAAGTATTTGAAGATAACTTGTACCATGGAGATCTACATCCAGGCAATATTATTTTATTGCGTCGGAGCAAAGTCGCATTCATTGACATGGGTAGCGTGGGATCCCTGGATAGAGATTTGAGGGAAACTTATAATGAGTATACGAATGCATTGACAAATGGAGATTTTGGCAAAGCGAGTGATTATATCTTGCGGTTGGCTGTTGATATTCCCAGAGTTAATATACCTAGAGTCAGGGCAGAGATGTCGCGTGCTATAGATTTTTGGTCCTCCAAAGCCCAACTTAAAGGGATAGAGTATAAAGAAAAGTCTTTTGGTGGGGCAACGGCTGAATTATCTAAAGTGATTGCCAGATATGGTATCCCAAATAATTGGACTTTTCTCAAAGTGACTCGATCTTTTTTAACTCTAGATGGTACAATGCAGTACCTATTACCTGACTTTGATTTCTTCAAGACATCTAGAAAATATAATCGCCAGGCAGATCGACGTGCTCTCAAACAAAGTTTAGAGCCAAAAAGTATTAGAACTTCGATTAACCAGTTCTTTGACACTATTAGCGAGTACAATAACCTGATTTTACCTGAGTTGCGACAACGAACCATCGCATTTGAGTTAACCAGTAATATTTTTGCACTGTTACTGGTAGTAGGTTTGCGTTCTCTCGCATATTTACTCCTAATAACTGAAGCAGTTGTAGTTTATAGTTTCCTTTATCAACATTATTTTAAGGCGATTGAACCTATTCATACTCAATGGGCTGACGAGTTTGTTCAACAAATTCCCCATCTTCCATATCTGGAATGGATTGGTATTTTTATACTGATTGGCCTCAGTGCTAGAACACTGCTTGCGGGAGCAAAAATTCTGGAGCGTAAAGACTTTCCTCAATAGGTAAGGGGGTAGTTAAAATGTAAGGATTCAGGTCTGGCGTCATCAAGTTATTAGGGGATGAAAGGCTTCGTCCCCAATGAATGCACCGAATACCTTGATTGTTCGGCCTTTGGCTTGTAAGCATTCAGCCATCAGCCGTCAGCAGTCAGCCTAAGGCTCACGCTGCTTGAGGTGCTTATTTTATTCAAAAGCACCTCAAGGAGATTCATCTACATGCACCATTAGCTGTCCTTTCACCCATTCCCGCAAGCGGTCAACGCTACCTTTGACCGCTTCTGCCATTCTGGCATTGGTAGCGACCAAAGTTCCCACTCCTACTTCAATGGCACCCAGTTCCCGCAGCAGTTCTTGCTGCAACTCAATCGGAAAGATGCCCGTAGTGCGTTCGCACCTCAAGCAGCGTCGGCAAAGCCTAAAGCGTGACCAAAGGTCAATCGCGTTTTAGTTGATACCTCGACAAACAGTGCGTTCGCACCTCAAGCAGCGTCGGCAAAGCCTAAAGCGTGACCAAAGGTCAATCGCGTTTTAGTGAATGCCTCGACAAACAGTGCATTCGCGTTTTAGTAGTTGATGTAGGGTGGGCAGTGCTTTCGACCGATTCATGTGGTTAGCAATCGCCAAAGTAGGCACTGCCCACCAACGGATTAATCACAATCGGACCAGTGCGTTCGCACCTCAAGCAGCGTCGGCAAAGCCTAAAGCGTGACCAAAGGTCAATCGCGTTTTAGTTGATACCTCGACAAAGAGTGCGATCGCGAAGCGTGACCAAAGGTCAATCGCGTTTTAGTTGATGCCTTCACAAACAGTGCGATCGCGTTCACTTACATTCGGGTTATTCCTTAGATAATCCCCAGCCCAATCGCAACCACGTCGCAGTAGCTCATCTAGACTACTTAGAGCTAGATCGATATTCCATAACATTACAGTTTTATCCTCACTAGCCGTAGCAAGAGTCTTGCCGTCAGGGCTGAAGCTAACACTATTGATCGCAGCACCACTACTCTTGAGGGTTTGGAGTACTTTACCCTCCGGAAGACTCCAGAGTTTGACTGTCCCGTCACTACTACCACTGGCAAGTATGGTACCGTAGGGGATAAAACTGAGGCTATTGACTACACCACTATGTCCCTTAAGAGTTGCCAGTTGTTGACCTTGCAAATTCCAAAGTTTAATAGTTCCATCCAGACTCGCGGTAGCAAGGGTCTGACCGTCACGGCTAAAGCTGAGGCTAATCACCGCAGCACTATGCCCCTTGAGAGTTTCAAGTTCTTCACCGCTCAAATTCCAGAGTTTAAGGGTTCCATCCTTACTAGCAGTAGCGATGATTTTGCCATTAGGGCTGAACTTGACACTGTCAAAATCATCGTTATGTCCCTTGAGAGTTGCCAGTTGTTGACCTATTAAATTCCAGAGTTTTACGGTTCCATCGTTACTAGCACTGGCAAATAATTGTGCATCAGGGCTGAAACTGACGCTGTAAACACTAGCTTTATGGGCATCAATAGTTTTGATTAGTTTACCCTCCAGACTCCATAGCTTTACCGTTCCATCCAAACCAGCACTGGCAAGGAATTTCCCATCAGGGCTGAAACTAAAACTTATGATTGGATTTTGATTTTCTTCTAAGGTCTTCACTAGTGTACCGTCTAGTTTCCAGAGTTTGACACTTCCATCCAAACCAAGACTGGCAATGACATTATCATCAGGGCTGAAACTAAGACTTATGACTGCACCTTGATGTCCTTCTAAGGTACTGACTAGTGTACCGTCTCGTTCCCATACTTTAACAGTTCCATCGAAGCTAGCAGTGGCAATTGTGCGACCATCGGGACTAAAGCTGACGCTATCAACCACAGCCTTATGTCCAAATAGGGTTTGGGTTTTGAGATCATAGTCCTCAACGCTCCAGAGTCTGACGGTCAAGTCTCTGCTGGCGGTGGCTAAAATTTTGCCATCGGGACTAAAGCTCATAATTGCAATCCCTCTCTTATGACCCCGCAAGATTTGGAGTTCCTGACCTTCCCGACTCCAAAGCTTAACAGTTCCATCTAAACTGCCAGTGGCAATTGTCTGACCATCAAGACTGAAGCTAACGCTGTTGATTGTGGCACCAGAACTCTGGAAAGTAAGAATTTCCTTTCCTTGAAGATTCCAAAGTCTAACAGCTCCATCCAGACTAGCAGTGGCAAGGGTCTGACCATCAGGGCTAAAACTGATACTTGTAACATCAGCTTTATGCCCCATAAAGGTTTGCCCAATTCGGTTGCCTTGTTTGTCCCACAATCTTACTATTCCGTTGCTACTACCACTGGCAATCACCTTACCGTCAGGACTGAAACTGAGACTCGTAATACTAGCGTTCTGTATTGCAAAGGGTTGCCCAATTGGGTTGCCCTGTCTGTCCCACAATCTTACTATTCCGCCGCGACTACCACTGACAATCACCTGACCGTCCCGGCTGAAACCGATACTTGTAACCTCAGTTTCATGCCCCTGGAGGGTGTGTCGTAATTGACCGTCTATACTCCAGAGTTTGACGGTGCCATCAGCACTGCCAGTGGCAAGGATTTCACCATCACGACTAACACTGACGCTATTGACTGTATCTGTATGCCCTGGGAGAACGGTTAGTATTTCATCATCTCCCCTCCAAAGTTTGACCGTACTATCAGCAATGCTAGTGGCAAGGATTTCACCATCAGGACTGAAAGTGACGCTATTAACCCAACTGTCATAACCTTCCAAACGATTGCGCTCTCTGACTCCATAAAGGGCTTGCTGTAATGCAGCTAAAGTCTGAGTGCGGGTATTGGTTCCTACTGCGATTGCTGACTTAAGTTGTGTTCCTGCCTTTAAAGCTAATATGAGTGGATCAAGTGACTCCCTATTTCTGTTAAATAGGGCTTCTGAGGATTGAGCAAGAGCAAGAGTCTTTAGTATTTTAACTTGTCTCGCAAATAGTAGTCCGGTCAATAGTATTAATACTACCATAATAATCATTTTTTTGACAATTGATGCTCTAAATCGGCTTTTAAAAAACGCCTCTTCTAGTCTTAATTTACTTCGTTCCGCCTCTTTTCTTGCTAGTCTCTCCTGTTCCAATTCAGTGATTATTAAAGCTCCTGTCGATTGACGAATAATAGGAACAAGATAGTCGTGTACTAATTGATAGTGCGCAGTCGAAAATTCTGGCAAAAGTAAAACCAATCCTGAGTTGACGAAGATCTCTAATATTAAATCTAGGTTTTCTATCTCTCCTACTCCGAGATCGAATAAACCCGATCCTAACTCTGCCCTTGACTTGAGTGGTCGAGTGTTATTTTCATCTGTTAGGAGGTATAAAACTAGTCTTGCCTCACGTTCATTCCAATAACCACAGTCTTTAACAACTCCAGCTAAAAATCGCTCCAATAGCTTTTGTTTAGAACCGATTGCTTGATACTCAACCAGTTTATAAATTTTCTCTTCTTGTAATTGTAATCCCACAATCTGTAACTCAATGGGACGAACTTCACCTAGCTCTCCTGCTAAATCATTTACAAGTTGATTAATCAAAGCATTTTCCAAATACAAATGAAGTTTAGTTGTTACATGTTGTATAAAATTATCACTATTTTCTTGAGAAAAGTTTCCTAGATAATAAAGTATATCTTGGCTTAATATGTAATTGATAGTATCTATTTTTTTTGAACGTTGAAATTTTAAGAGATAGTGTAGATAGTCTTCCCTTAATGACAGAATCACTTGAGTATAAGGAATATAGTCAATTGCTGTTTTTAAAAATTCCAATAAAAGATTAAGATCGACTATATCTGGGACAGCAACAAATAATTCTTCAAACTGATCAAAAATTAAAACTGTTAGTAAGTTTCGGTCACCATTTTCTTGCAACTGTTGCAAGATGCTAGTTACTGAATCTGCTTCAACAGAAAGACTAAGCCCTCTTGCTCTTAGTGCATTAACCAATAACTCGCCTAACTGCCTAACCCAGTCAGTATAGACTCGTATGGCAATTGGCAATACATCTCGTTGACCAATAGCTCTTTGCTTGAGAATTGGAACTAATCCTGCATAGATTAAGGAACTTTTTCCAACTCCAGATGGTCCATGAATAACAGTTAATTTACAACTAGTATTGCCAATTCTTTCGAGCAAATTATTGATATCTTGTTGTCTACCAGAAGCAATAATTTCATCTGCAACCATTTCCGGCTGCTCAAGGGCTGGAAGTTGAGACTTAGCTCTTCTGCGTTTTGGCTGTAATCTCCCTGTACCGATAAAAGCTCGCAAGCCAAACTGTTGCTCAATGGATATTCGTTCTTGTTTAACTCTAAAAGCAGCTAGATAGTCACCCTTTTCAAGGTATAATTCTCGCCAGCTTGCCAAAATCATAATATAAAGCTCTGGAGCATAATGGGCTGGAGTTTCTGCTTTAGCTATTTCGAGATACTTGATACTGTCTTGATACTTACAAAGACCTTTTTCTGCTCTTGCTAATAATAATAAATACCAAGCTTTATCAAAGGATTGAATCCCATCTAATTTTGCTTTTTGTTTGGATGAGGTTGCTGTTGATTCAGGCGACAAACTAGTTTTCAGGATGGAGAGTGCTTGCTCTGCTAATCCCTTAGCTTCAGTCCAAGCTAATTTATCTAAAGCCACCTCCGCCAGAAAACCATAATCTTTCGCTAACTCAATTGACTTACCATTGGCACTATGCAGTGTTAGAGACCTTTGGGCTAAGGTTTCCAAGTCTGCCCATCGTTGTAAGCGTTGCAAGACTCTGGCAAATTGAGTAATCAATCGGTTAGCTAAATCCTGATCAGATATCTGAGCTAAACTATCAACACATTGTTCAACTAAATTTTGTGGTTCAGGTTTTCCATAAGGACACAACCCGATATGAAATAAAACCATGCCTTGCCAATCGCAGCGGGTTAGTCTTTGCCATAGATCTAAGCTTTTATGAAAGTAACGTAAGGATTCTTCAAACTGTTGTTTAGCATAGTAATTGCGACCTACCATCAAGTAAAAACTAGCTTCTAACTCTGGTTCTATTTCCTGGTTGTGATGTTGTAAATCTTGCCAAGCTGACTCAAATTCTGATAGATCATCTATCCCCCGATTTAGCTCATACAAAAATTTGTCAGGATCAGAGTCTGGAAAGTTAGTCAATATCTCCTTGGCTTTTTGAGAGAGAGTATAGATTAATTCATAAGATAAGGAATCAGGAGGGGTTTGAAACTCCCTAGTTGTGCCCCAACTCTCCAAATCAGGAGCAACCCGAAGCAATTTGGTTTGAACCTGATCATTAATCCACAGCACTAGGGGGAAATGGAAATTTTTCCGAAACTCTTCCCGCACTCGGTTAGTGGCAGCCAGCAAGCTATCAATATCATCAACAGCCTCTAAGCCAAAGACCATCACAACCCCTGGCTGCTGATCACCTAATTCCTGCCGAATCTTGCTATAAAGTCTGCTATCAGACTTTTTTAGCACAACGTCGCGGATTTGAACAGAACAGGTTTCTCGGAGCCCCTCAGTCATTTGCTGCTGTACATAGGTATAGTTACAGTGTGCAAAAATCAGCGAAAATTGCCCCTGAGAAGCTTCAATTGCCCAAGCCAATCTTTGCAACGCACGGTCGTTGTAGGCAGCAACCTCTTTGGTTTTATCGGAGGCACTCATATATCGCAAAGGGAACAGGGAACAGGGAACAGGGAACAGGGAGGTGCGTAGGGTGTGTTAGGGGCGGACTTGTCCTTATTTTTCGCTCAAGCGCCAGCGTTGCGATAGTCCGTCCCGTAACGCACCACCAGGTCAAACTATTTATAAATGCTATAGCTTTAGTTCTTTAGCTTCTGCCAAAATCGGATTAACATCAAACCAAGGTTCTTCTTGATCATAATACTCATAAACAAAGCGACTGCGGATTAATATTTCGTATCCATCATCTCCAGTCACTTTCTTCTCCTTAGCTACTTTACCCAGTAAATCCCACTCATCATTAGTGATCGCTAAGACAAGTTTATGAAGCTGAGCCTTAATCATACGTTCTAGACCATTACGGGAAAGGGGTAGTTTTCCTTCCTCCATGATCCATTCATTGAGAAACCGGAGCAAATTGCGCACATGACCGCCACTAGCAAGACATAAACGGTCTAAGGTTTCAGCACTGTCAAAAATTGCTGTAATTTTAGTCAGACGCTGGTTTGGCTCTAAATCTGGGAATGCTCTTGCCAGCACCATCTGTCGCAGCAGTGCCATTCCCTGTTCATGTTTACTACCGTTGCGTAACTTTACAGGAACCATTGGCAGGACTTTGGGGTCGGTCATAAACCGTTCAGTCACCATCCCAAAGTCATTGGAAAAGCGCAGGGACAGTGGAATAGTGTAAACCACGTGACAGCCCAGTCCCCGCAACTGTGCGCCTCGATCCGCAAACAAATATTCTGGCTGAAGACGACCAAAGGGCTTTTGAATAGAGTCCACGCGGTCAAGGTTATCGACAATTACTACTAGTCCTTTTTTCCCGGTCTGTTTCAATTTCTTGATAGCAGGCTCCAGCACCTCCTGATTAATGGCCTCAATAAGTCCAGTGGTTCTAGGCTCTAGATATCCTCTCAACTTATCCCGCTGCTTAGGGCTAGCTTTGGCTTGACTGGTAATGGTGGCAATCCCTACAGAAAATTCTACATCCGATAGCTCCATCGGTGTTTTTAAGATATCTTTGACTTCGCCAAATAACTTCTGGAAGTAACCTGCTTGAAGGCTAATGCCAGCGCCTTCCAGACTTTCACTAACTCGACGGGCGATCGCCAGTAAAATATCACTGATATCAACATCGCTCATTTCCAAGTCTTGATCTGACTCGAAGTAAACCACATGAAATCCTGACCGTTCTAAATCCAGCTTTAACCTGAGCAACTCCGTAGACTTGCCGCAGCCAATATGTCCAGTAAACAGTTCACAGGTAGGCTGATTAGATGAAAAGATAGCAATCTTTTTTCTAAGTTTTTCAATAATCTGACCGCCGCGTACTGAAGATAAATCAATGTAATACTTGCGATCCTCCTCATTGTCCACCGCTAAGGTTTTACTGGGGTTGGTAGCTCGGTAAAACGTTTGTAAATCGGTCATATTAATTTTATATTGGTAGAGTTTTTTCCCTATTCTGTACCAAGCTGCGGTTGGAACATGGAACCGTTCATCCTAGCTGGCATTATGCACCCACTCTATTTTAGATCATTTTCGGTTGAAAATTTATAAATAGTCGGTCCTAGGGAACAGGGAACAGGGAACAGGTAACAGGAAGGAAGAGTAGGAAATAAATCTGGCCAGTTTTTATTATGATGCTAAATTACCCTTGATTTTCATGGTAATTTATTTTAAAAATAACAGTTTTTATGATTTAAAGTTTATTAAAAAAAACTGAATAATTATCGCTTATACTAATTATAAATAAGCGATATTTTTTCCTACTCCCTACTCCCTACTCCCTACTCCCTACTCCCTACTCCCTACTCCCTACTCCCTATTCCCTACTCCCTACTCCCTTTCCTATAGTCTTTAAAGTGTTCCATGACCAGAAACGTCCATGACCAATTTGCCAAACAATGTCTTAAAGAACTCCTCGACCCCCTGGGGAAAGTAGAAACAAGCTGGAAAGTGCCTGGGGAAGTTCAAGAAATTGATGTTTACTTTTTGCCATCTCAGCCACTAACCACCAATGGACAAAGCCTAGGATTACTCGGAAAACTGGCCACAACCCCTGCTATTTTTGAACCGTTCCGCAACCCAGTCACTAAATTTGATGTGCTTAGTTGTATCGGTAAACTGATCCAGGTTCATGGTCAAGTTTTCCGTCAGGCTAAGCGCACTAATGCCCAAGTTACGGTCACCCAACTGCCTCGTTTATGGATTCTCTCCCCAACGGTTTCGGAAGAGTTTTTAGAAAGCTTCCATGCTTATCCAGATCTAGTTAATTATCCCAGGGGGATGTACTTTCTGGGTAAATCCTTGTATACGGCAATTGTGGCGATTCACCAACTACCAGTGATACCGGAAACCTTATGGTTGAGAATTCTCGGTAGAGGTAGAGTGCAACAGCAAGCCATTGAGGAATTGAAATCCCTACCGAACGGGAGTCAGCACAAAGACAATATCCTAGAATTAGTATATGACATGCTGGCGATCTTAGAGGCACGTATCAAACAAAATCAAGACCTTGAGGAAGATGACCGGGAGTTAATCATGCAATTATCTCAGATATATCAACAACGACTGGAATTGGCTACCGAGCTTGGCAAACAAGAAGGATTAGTGCAGGGACTAGTCCAGGGCAAGCAAAACGAACGCCGTAGTATGGTCACTTACTTATTGCGTAGCCGTTTTGGTGAACTAGACCAGGAACTGCTGGCAATCATTGAGCCATTGATGGCACTCTCTCCAGAAGAATTTACCCCCCTACTCTTACAATTGTCTCGACTAGAATTATTGACTCGATTTAGAGAGGAAAATTAGGTGATTAATCACCAATGTCGTGCCGGTGGACTAGCTCGATCATCCGCTTATTACTTAACTACTAATTAAATACTAATTAAATCAATAGTTATCAGGGTGTTCCATGACCAGAAACGTCCATGACCAATTTGCCAAACAATGTCTGAAAGAACTCCTCGACCCATTGGGAAAAGTGGAAACAAGCTGGAAAGTGCCTGGGGAAGTTCAAGAAATTGATGTTTACTTTTTGCCATCCCAGCCACTAACCACTAATGGACAAAGCCTAGGATTACTCGGAAAACTGGCCACAACTCCTGCTATATTTGAACCGTTCCGCAACCCAGTTAGTAAATTTGAGGTGCTCAGTTGTATCGGTAAACTGGCGCAGGTTCATGGTCAAGTTTTTCGTCAGGCTAAACGCACTAATGCCCAAGTTAGGGTCACCCAACTGCCTCGTTTATGGATTCTCTCCCCAACCGCTTCGGAAGAGTTTTTAGAAAGCTTCAATGTTCAACCAGATCTAGTTAATTATCCCAAGGGTATCTACTTTCTAGGGAAATCCTTGTATACCGCCATTGTGGCGATTCACCAACTACCAGTGATACCGGAAACCTTATGGTTGAGAATTCTCGGTAGAGGTAGAGTGCAACAGCAAGCCATTGAGGAATTGAAATCCCTACCGAACGGGAGTCAGCACAAAGACAATATCCTAGAATTAGTATATGACATGCTGGCGATCTTAGAGGCACGTATCAAACAAAATCAAGACCTTGAGGAAGATGACCGGGAGTTAATCATGCAATTATCTCAGATATATCAACAACGACTGGAATTGGCTACCGAGCTTGGCAAACAAGAAGGACTAGTCCAGGGCAAACAAGAGGGACTAGTCCAGGGACTAGTCCAGGGCAAAGAAGAAGGACTAGTCCAGGGCAAGCAAAACGAACGCCGTAGTATGGTCACTTACTTATTGCGTAGCCGTTTTGGTGAACTAGACCAGGAACTGCTGGCAATCATTGAGCCATTGATGGCACTCTCTCCAGAAGAATTTACCCCCCTACTATTACAATTGTCTCGACTAGAATTATTGACTAGATTTGGAGAGTGAACATAGTCGGGCTTGGATATTGCCAAGAGGCAAGAGGCAACAGGCAACAGGCAAGAAATTTGGGTAATGGAAAAAACGGTTATCCTTATCTTGAGGCAGCGCGGCACTGCATCGGTTTTTCTAATTGATTGGGAAATGCTATTTTAATTTTAAAACGTCATGTCAACAAAGTATTGCAGCGTAGTTTATGCTTGGAAGGGAAGAGGCTTGACTCAAGAAATTAGATGGCTTCGTATAGAGGGTGAAGAACGTCCTGAATGGAAGGATCAACTGTGGGTAAATTTCTTAACCCACATGGCTCAAGAGAAATGGGAACTTGTTTCAACAGCACCCCTAGGAGGTGGTGACAATTCAGTTTATGGAATTGTTGCCTACTTTCGGCAGTAAAATTGGGTTGAACAGACTAAAAAATCCCAGTTTAACTAAAAACTATAGCCGTTTAAGTTGAGAGTTAATCTAGAAGCGCTATAGCTTTAATAACTTGTAGTAATTTAATCGATGACTCCGATTCCATCAGGTTTAATACTGGCATCAACTGATAAATCGGAGGATTGCCAGCTTGGATATAAATAAACTGATAAATGTATCCGTTAGTCGATAGTCCCCAAACTGAGTCTTGATGGTCTAAACTCTTATAGGCATAGGTCAGTAATTGAGGTAACCCAACGGATACATCAGCAGGTGCGACCCGTGGCGAATTTAATTCGGCAACGGAAAGCGCACCTAGACTGTTTTTAGTTTCGATAACTAAGACCCAAAACGATACTTTATCTACTGTCTGTTGAGCTTTGTTAATTGCTAGAATATCTAGTCTGCCAGTAATTTTGGGATCCTGGTCTTGAATATCAATATCAGCAATCCCTTCTTCCAAGGAAATCTTTATTGGAGAGCGATAGAAGCCAGCTAATCGCAGTAAGGGAAAAACAGTTAGGGCTTTTACCAGTCCTTCAGATACTTTACCTGCGATCAAGTAATTATCAAAATCAGTCCTAATTTGTTCCAATTCCCGTTGCTCAAATTCAGTGATAGTGTCTAGGGATAACCGGGAAGTTAATGAACTATTGTATTGCCGTTGAAAGCCAAAGGTATGATGCACATCTTCTAGAGATAGGTGACTAGCTTGTAGAATTATCATAGGTTTATAGGATTATGATAGGTTGATAGGGATCCGTGTAGGAATTGTGAAAATTATTGATGCCATATTCCCTACGCTGCGCTTTCCCTAGGCGAATTAAATTCGCCTAGGGTCGCACCGCTCCCTACTCCCTATTCCCACATCCGCTGTTCCCACATCCGCTGTTCCCTTTCCTATAGTTATATCAGTTATCAATGCTAACGGCGTTGCCACCATACCAACCCAGCTGTGGTAAACCCGACTAAGGGCATAAGTAACAGGGCAGTCCAACCCAGTAACTCAGCCTGGATTGCTGTTAGGTTAATCCGTCGATTGTTTTGTTCTTTAGGGCGGATAGATAGGACTTGATCATCTTGCTTGCTTAACCAGCTAATGGTGTTGAGAAAAACATCACCATTTAATTGCTGATCAAACCAACCATTGGTGGCAAAATTAGAGTTACCATAGACTACTAGACGAGATGAAGAGGTCTTTTTGTTACCATCCTCTTGAGGAGTAGCTTGATCAATCCCTTCCCCTTGGCGGCTTAAGGCTACACCTAGGATTAACGGACCAGGGCGATCGCTTTCTGGATTCAATTCCAGTGGCTGCTGTTTAGGATTGCTCTCAGCCCAAGTTCTGTCATTGGTAATCAGCAGAGGAGTCTCCTGGATACCATCTACTGGGGTAATTAAGAGCGATCGCGCCCAGGGATAAAAGGAAAATCCGTCGGCAAATTCGTTGGTAATAGGATGATTCCCGTAGCTGGTGACCATGGGAGTTGCTGCACCAAGCACTAAGGAACGTTCTGGAGCAGACGGGTCAATCACTAACCTACTGTCTAGCTTAATTCCCCAGTCTTTGAGAAAGCTATCCAATTCAGGATTAGTATCAGGGTCGAGCATCAATAGTAAGCTACCACCCTTAGATAGATAGTTACGTAACCCTTTGACTTCTTTTTCTAAAAATGCTCGCATCGGACCTGCACTAACCACGATTGATGCATCGGCTGGAACCTCTGAGCGTTCACCTAGGTTAAGGGGTTGAACCGTAAAATTTTTATCCTCTAGAACACGTACGGCCTCAGATAATCCTCCTTCTACTTCTGCTAAGGATTTTTCTCCGTGACCTTGGAGGAAGTAAACCCTAACCGAAATTTCCCGAGTCAGGGTTTCGATACCACTAGTAAGACTAGCTTCTGACAGAGGTTGGGTATCATTAACAGCTTGCAATAATTGTTGCTTGTCTTTATATTGTAGATAAACTTCTCCGATAGACTGAACACCAAATTTCTGAGCTAGTGCTGGTTTTAGCTGAGGGTCAACAAACTGAAATTCAAAGTTTGACCCATACCGACGAAAGTTCTCTAACAACTCTCGGTCATCTGGATTGGGTTGTGGGTTAAAGATCCAAACCTTAAGGGGCTGTCGTAAATTTTGCACCACTTGCTGGGACTGGGGTGACAGAGTATATAACTGATTTTCTGTGAAATCGATGCGTTGGGTATAGCGCACCCCTAAAAAGTTAATCAGCCCTAAAATCACTAACATAGCTACGGTAGAAATAATAGCATTGGTTCCGACTTGGGTAGAACGGCTTTGCCAAAATTTCGGGGCCAACTGGGCTAAAAATACTAGCCCCACAAGACTAATGACAATACCAGCAATCAGTAACCCTAATGCGTCTGGGGACCATTTTTCAGTAATAATCCTGACAGTGATTCCCGCCATGGTCAGTAGTGGCCCGAGCCAGAAAAGGTAAAGGAGATACTTCTTGGTTTTGCTTGTCTTCATCTCAAACCTCACGGGAGCTGCAACTATCATTACTGATTGTAAGCATTCAGCTTAACCCCCTAGGTATTAGGCATTAGGCTTAGGGGTTAGGCTTAGGGGTTAGGCGTTAGGGGGTTTCACAGGGTAATTATGCGATCGCATCGAATTTGAGAGGGTAATTATGCGATCGCATCGAACTTAAGATGGTAATTATGCGATCGCATCGAACTTAAGATGGTAATTATGCGATCGCATCGAACTTAAGATGGTAATTATGCGATCGCTTAGCAGCTCAATGGTTAGCATCGCGTAGCGGCTCAATGGTTAGCATCCCATGGAACTTCAGCGGGTAATCATAGGACAGCTATAGATTGAAAAATTAAAATAACTAATTTTCATAAGTCCTAATTATTTAGCTATCAGATAATTATTTAGCTATCAGGTATCAGCACTCAGCACTCAGTACTCAGCATTCAGTAGTGATTCCACACATCCAGCCACACTATTAGTTCGGTTTATAAATTGGTGAATAAGTTGACAATATTTTTATCCATAAAAAGATTATCATTCATAGTTTTTTTGTAAACTTTGTATAAAGGCTTTGCTTAAATATAAAGTTTGTATAAACTTACTGGGGGGCCACAAGTGCTCCACAATACTTACCAGCTCTAGCTTTCAGGTCACTATCAGCGCAAACTCTAAATAGACTTGGGCTTTCAATTACTTAAAACTCAATCCGTTATTATTTTGTTGAAGTTGGAGTACTATAAACCGTATACATTTTGTAACTGATGCACAAACCTACATTCGATGAGTGAATTTCCTGATTTTTATAACTATGGCTACCAAGTCAAAAAAACATTAGGTCAGAACTATCACAGTGGTCGAGTAACTTATCAAGCCATTCATCTTAAAACTCAGCAAAAAGTTGTAATCAAGCTATTTAAATTTGCTCAATATAACAGTAGCTGGCATGGTTACCAATCCATTGAAAATGAGATTAAGGTACTAAAACAGTTACACCATCCTAGGATTCCTCGCTATCTTGACTCCTTTGCTCCTGAAGGTGGTTTTTGTTTAGTACAGGAGTACAAAAATGCTCAACCTTTGTCTGCATACCCAAGCTTTACACCAGAGCAAATTCAGCAAATTGCCGTTCAAATGCTCGGAATTTTGGATTATATCCAGCATTTTTATAATCCGATAATTCACCGAGATATTAAACCAGAAAATGTTTTGTTAGATTACAAAATGCGGGTTTACTTAATTGATTTTGGTTTATCAAAACTTGCCTATGGTTCAATTAATGGAAGTACTACTATGGCTGGCACAGCTGGATTTATGCCACCAGAACAATTATATAATCACCCCCTCAATAAAGCATCAGATATTTATAGTTTAGGAGTGACACTTGTTTGTTTGGTAACCGGAATTAAAACGGCGGAAATTAGTAATTTAATTGATTTAAGCAATCATCGTATAAAATTCAAGCATTTAGCTTCAGGTTATAGCAAAGAATTTCTTAAATACCTAGACAAAATGGTAGAACCTGACCCTAAAAAGCGTCTTGCCAATCTAGAACGTATTTTTAAATCGGTTCCATCACCACAGTCAATTCAAAGAAAAGTAATAGCCGAGTTTAGCAATAAACTGAAAGTAAAGAACCTGAATAAACGACTAAGTTCTGCTATAGTTACTGTAATTAGTTTAGGGTTAGGTCTTACCTACGGATTAAACCAAATTGAGCAACTAGTAGTAAGTAAAATTCAACAGCATTGGAGCAATGGAGACTATGAAAAATGTATTAACTTAGCTCAAGAAGTTCCGGATTTTTTGAGCATCAATGAAAAATCGATATGCCTCTTAAATGACTGTTCTGTCGCACAACTAAATCAATCCACTAAACTAGTAGAGAACCCCAGACTTATCTATAAAGCAATTACTGAAGCTAAAAAAATACCTTCTGAGAGTAATAGTTACCAAGAAGCACAACAGTTAATTACTCAATGGAAGCAATGGCAAAGTGAGCAAAATTTAATTCAACAAGCTCAACAAGACCTAAAGAAACGTAAATGGCAACAAGCCAAAGCAATGGCAGCACAGGTTAAGGCTGAACGTTTCCAGGAGCAAGCAATCCAAATTATTAACACTGCTGAAACCAAACTAAAAGCTGCTGAATTAGAAAGACTAGCTGCTGAATTAGAAATACAAGGAGAAAACCTGATTATCAAGGCAAATCACTATGCTAATCAGCGACAGTATAGTCAAGCAATATCCATCGCCAAACGGATTCATAACCCTACGCCATCTTATCAAGAAGCACAACGATTAATTGCTGAATGGCAAAGCCAAATCCCTCAAGTTTTTAGAAATTATTGGTCATCCCCACAAGTTAATGGCGCTCGCTTCGTCGTTGATAAGATAGAAAAGTGGAAAAATGGCCAATTAAAAATTTATTTTAAAGCTTATAATTACAATAATAAAGATAGCAGATTTTCAGATTTTATCGCCGTTGATAACTTAGGAAATAATTATAGAGGTTATTCAGGCTCTAGTTGGGATGGAACAGTCATGCCTTCTAGGACACCAACTAAAGGTTATATCACCTTAAAACAACCACTAGCTCCTAATGCATCAGTGATTACACTTAGTTTTCGACGTGTTTATACTTATAATCCAGGAATTAGACTAATCACTCTCAAAACACAAGGAATAAGAGTTAAGTAGTGGCAGGTTAGCTAAAAACTATAGCGCTGTGCCCAGGGAATAGGGAACAGGGAATAGGGAACAGGGGGAATAGTCTGGGGAGAGGGGAGCAGAATTTGATGCCCATACCAGATTTAAACCAATGAGTGCAACTGGCAACCCAGAAGAAGCCTTAAGAATACTGGCTAAACTTGATGCTTTGATTGATGCTCTGACAGACTAGACTTCGCGGCAGTTGTCGGGAACAGAGAACTTCGGCTCTCGGAAATTCGGATGAAGAATTGACGAAAACATGATCATAAAAGTGATGCAGCGCTATGTGATCAGCTTTTTCATTCCCTGTTGCCTGTTGCCTGTTGCCTGTTGCCTGTTGCCTGTTCCCTGTTGCCTGTGTTAAACAACCAGGGCATCTGGTAAACTCTCCTTCTTAACCGCAGGATTAGCGGCAGAATACTCTCCAAAGCGCCAGCGTATAGGGCTAGCATTAGTTGTCTCTAAGACCTGGTCAATATGAAACTCCACTAACCGTTGCGCTCCTGGAACGGTAGTGAATCGTGACTGATCCCAAATCACCTCGGCTGTTCCTGTTAGTTGTAAGGTATTGCCTCGCTCAAAATCGATGAACAGCAGACCAGCATGGGGATTCACTGTCAGGTTACCTAGGGTTTGAAACATATTATTGCCAGCATAATTGGGAAACACTAGCTGATGATCACTGATCACCTGGATAAATCCCGGATATCCACCCCGATGAGAGGCATCTGCCCCAGTTTCTGGATTGAAACTGGCAATGAAAAAGGTATCAGATTGGGTAATCCAGTCTTGCTCGGTTGTGGTCAAAGCCTCAAAGCTGCGAATTTCATTTGGCTGCGTTGACTCAGGGGTATCAGTCTCTAGATGACGCAGCTGGATGTATTTGGGACAGTTGAAAAATACCTCAGTGGTCTGCATCATAATCTGCCCTTGGCCTTCTACTCTAGCCAAGCCATTCATCCGCAATCGTTTACGGCTAGTCAGGTCAATCACCAGAAGTCCCAGTACTCCATTTTTCACCAAGTTTTCGTACAACGGATCCCCATCGATCGGGATACAGTTAATCTCAACAGTTTGATTATCTAAAACTTGGACAAAACCAGGTTGACCAGTCAGCAGTGATGCCCAAACCAAGCCATTGGTATCCACACTACTAGCGATCGCTAATTGTTGGGTTGTCAGGAGCATCTGAGCAGCAGGTCTAATCACCGGAGTAATCATCGAGCTGAGTTGCTCCGCTTTTTCCCTTACCCCAGCCCGAGTTTGAACAGCAATCTCTCCAGTGTGAAACCTCATAATCTACTCCTGTGGGGATAGTGAGACAGAAAACAGCAGTTTTCTTATACACAGAATTTCTGTATATTTCTGTATCTAATCTGTCTGTCTTTAAAATATAAAACTGTCCAGATTTGGGCTAAAGAACACTATCACCCAGCACCGGACAGGATACAACCAGTCAGGGGTGTTAGGTCAATAGTTGCCTATCCCTGAACTTTCTATAATGTCAGACTACTAGGAAGACAAGAGCAAAATGTCTCAGTTTTTGTCTCAGTTTTGTCTGGTGTTGTTTAACTGACAATGACTAGTCTTAGTTCGATGTCAGAAATTGCTGTAAGAAATTGGTAGGTTTTGAGGAAAGCATTCAGCTATCAGCCTTTGGCCACGCTACGGGAATGGCCACGCTACTTGAGGTGCTTTTGAATAAGCGATGCAGAGGTGCGACCCGTGGCGAATTTAATTACGGGTCAAACGCACCATTACGGTCTTGGGGAGGCAGCGCGGTCTTGGGGGTCCCCCCCACTCGCTATTGCCGTGGTTTCCCCCACTCGCTATTGCATCAAGACAACAGGTAAGCATTCGTTTAATCTGAGTTAAGTCTGCTGACCGCTGACTGCTGACCGCTGACCGCTGACCGCTGAATACTTACATACTAAGAACGCTGAAATCTCAATGCATCAATAGACTGAGCAGTTAGAAAAATACCGATAAAGATATAACTCAAAAACAGAATTATACTACTAGTATCCAAAACACCCTGAATCAGATTTTTATAATTTTCCAACAACGATAAATGACCTAAGGCTTCTCCAAGCGGTCCACTAACATTTTTAGCAATCAAATCAATCACCCAAAGTCCCAAAACCAAAGCAAAGGTGAGGATTGCTGACAAAATTGAGCTATCAGTTAGGGAAGAAATGAACATCCCCAGAGAAAGCACCGATGCTGCCAGTAAAATTAATCCAACGTGGGCTAGTAAGGGTAGGATAGGTTGAACGGGGGGGTCTGTAGCACTAAATGCGATCGCTTCATAGGCAAGTAAGGGTAGCACCATAAAGCTATAAAATGTCACCACTCCCAAGAGTTTACCCACGGCTACAGCCCAATTCGTTAGTGGAGAAGTTGCCAAAAGTTCCAAAGTCCTGCGCTTGCGTTCCTCAGCATAGAGTCCCATCGACAGAATTGGTAACACAAATAACGACAGTGAACCCATCACTTCCAAGAATTGACGCAAAAATACATAGGCAACATCCACTGGTGGTATCGGTAAACCCAATTGTTCTGCCGTTGCCACTTGGTTAATAATGCCCTCTTGATCCAAAAGAATTTCCACAAAAAAGGAGCCAGACAGCCACCAAAATACACCAGCGATCACATAAGCGAATGGTGAAGCAAAATAGCCCTGTAATTCTTTACGAAAAATGGCTAATATATTGCTAATTATAATCATTTTTTTATTGTATAGAGTAATTTTAAGGTTGAAGGTTTAAGGTTTAAGGTTTAAGGTTGAAGGTTCAATGGTGAAGCTTCAATGGTGAAGGTTAGTTAATTAAGTTGAAGGTTTAAAGTTGAAGGTTAGTTAGTTAAACGATTACTATTATTTAGTTTAATGTTACTTCTTGAAAGGGGTTAAAAATAACTTTCATCCTTCATTATTAATCCTTCATTATTAATCCTTCATTATTAATTCTTCATTATTAATCCTTCATCCTTCATCAGACTCCTGTAAATCAGGATCTGGTTCAGGCAGTGGTTTTTCGGTGGTAGTCAGTTTCAAAAAGACATCTTCCAGAGTAGCGCGAGTCCGTCGCATTTCGTATATCCCTACACCAGCTCCCACAGTCACAGCTGCAATATCCCGTGCGGGTTCTGCTCCCGGTGCTGATACGATGTGGAATAAAGATCGTCCGCCAGGTAAATTGTGATCATTAACCAGTTCCACCAGGCAAACTCCTGGTATAACTTGTAATAATTTCTGTAACTCCTGTGCATCACCATCTATTTCTAATTCATAACCTGATCCCCCGGTTAACTCCGCCAGTAACTTTTCTGGACTATCTGTTGCTACAATTTTGCCTTCATTGATGATAGCTACCCGGCTACAGGTCATACTCACTTCTGGTAGAATGTGGGTTGAGAGGATAATAGTATGGTCACCAGCAAGGCTCTTAATTAAGTTACGGACATCAATAATTTGCCGAGGATCAAGACCGACTGTAGGTTCATCTAAAATGATGGCCGGTGGGTCATGTACAATCGCCTGAGCGATACCCACCCGTTGACGGAAGCCCTTAGAAAGCTTGCGGATCAGTAGCTTGGCCTTGCTCGTTATGTTACAGCGCTCCATGGCAGTTTTGACCTTAGTAGTGCGATCGCCTGCAGCAACACCTTTAATACGGGCAACAAAGTGCAAAAATCCTTCAACGGTCATGTCCGGATACAGTGGCGGAAATTCCGGTAAATAACCAATTCGGCGTCGTACTGCCATAGAATTTTCATGAACATCATAATTAGCAATTCGGGCAGTACCATGGGTTGCTGGTAAATAACCTGCCAAAATTCGCATGGTAGTGGTTTTCCCTGCACCATTCGGTCCAAGGAACCCTAGGATTTCTCCTGGTTCAACCCTGAAAGTAACATTCTCTATCCCTGGGGTGGTGCCATAGATTTTGCTTAGATGCTCTACTTCTATCATATTTTTAAGTATTACGTGTTAAGTATTAGGTATTAAGTATTATCTGTTAAATGTTAGGTGTTGAATATTAACTATTAAGTATTGTTAATAAACTATTAAGTTTAAATTATTACCTGTTAAATATTAGGTGTTAAGTATTACGTGTGAATTGTTAATTGCCATTTACTGACTAATATGGTTAAATCTATTATTCACGTTAACCCAGTCACTGGTAAGGATAGCGATACTGGTGATACTGTTCCGTTTAAAACCTTGACTAAGGCACTTTCTATTGGCACTGCTGGAACTACCATTCACTTAGCCGCTGGTACCTATAATGCTGCTAGGGTCGAAGTTTTTCCTCTAGTTATTCCTAAGATGGTAATGGTTCTCGGCAATGAACCGACCAAAGGTAAGGATATTGTGATTTCCGGCAGTGGGAACTATGTCAGCCCCACGTTTAATCGTCAAAATATTACCATCCGTTTGGATTCCAAGGCCCAATTAAGAGGAGTAACGGTTACTAATCCGGGCAAATTGGGGACAGCGGTCTGGATTGAATCTACCTCACCGATTATTGCCAATAATACCTTTACTCGCTGTGGTCGTGAAGGGATATTTGTTACTGGCACAGCCAAACCCATGATTCTGGATAATGTATTGATCGCTAACGCTTCCAGTGGCATCTTTCTGGTGCGTAATGCCAAAGGGGAAGTGCGAGGCAATGTTTGTCAAAAGACTGGTTATGGGATTGCCATCAGCGACTCGGCTGCACCGTTAATAGCAGATAATAAAATACTAGGTAACCGAGCTGGAATCGTTTTGATGCGTCAGGTGCAACCAGTATTGCGTCGTAATCTGATTGAGAACAATACTCATGGTGGTTTAGTGGTTAATGGTAGGGCTAGACCAGATTTAGGCAATTCTCAAGACCCAGCGGGTAATATCCTGCGCAATAATGGTAAGGCTGATCTCCAAAATAGCACCTCTGTCAGCTTAGTTTCGGTGGGCAATCAGCTCAATCCATCTAGAATTGAGGGTGCGGTAGAGTTACGTTCATCTCAAGTTCCAGTCCGACAGACTGGTCCATTTCAATTCAGTGATTTGGCAGGTCATTGGGCAAGCCAGTTTATTGGAGAATTAGTGATTAGAGGACTAGTTAGTGGCTTTGGAGATGGCACATTCAAGCCAGAAGCCAACCTCACGCTTAGCACAGTATGCAGCAATTATTGCCAAAACATTTGAAAGCCCACGGCAGGTGGGTAAAGGCAGAGGGGAGTTTGTGGATTCGAGCGCGAAATTTTGGGCATCACAGGCAATTCGGAAAGCAGCAGTTATGGGTTTTATTTCCGGATTCCCCGATCGAACATTTCGCCCCCAGCAAAATCTGACCAGAGTGCAAGGTCTGGTATCCCTAGTGAAGGGTTTGGGGTTAACAGGTGGTGAGTCTAGCGAACTCGGGTTTTATCGCGATCGCACTCAAATTCCCAGTTATGCTACCCAAGCGGTAGCCACAGCAACTCAAAGACGAATGGTAGTGAATTATCCCCAACCCAATCAGCTCAATCCCATGAGGCCGATTAACCGTGCTGAGGTGGCAGCATTGATTTACCAAGCATTGGTAGCCACAGGCTCTGCAGATGCGATTGGCCGTAGGCCACGCGGGGCGCGTTCGCATCTCCTTATATTGTTAACCCTAACCCTGACATTACCTCCTTTAGCGATATACCTGGACACTGGGCAGAAGATTTTATTCGCCGCCTCGGTAGTCTAAACCTGATTAGTGGCTTTGCCGATGGCAGCTTTCAACCAGATGCCCCTCTAACTTGGGCTGATTAAGCTGCCCTACTGGTGAAAGTGTTTGACCCCAATCCAATCCGTCCAGTTACCCAATTTATTGATGTCCCCCTGAATTTCTGGGCATTACCAGCTATCAACCAATCCTATCGTGGTGGTTTTCTCTCTCGATACCCAGACCAAACCTTCCATCCTCAGCAGACCTTGCGCCGTGTTGATTTGATTGCCTCTCTAGTCAATGGGCTGTCTTTAGCCAAAACTCTAGGGAAGTCAGTGAAAGAGTCTTCTGACATTTCTAAAATTTATGAAGATTGGAAGGATATTCCTGCTTATGCTACCGAAGCAGTTGCGTACGCTACCATCGCCAAAATTGTCGTTAACCACCCCAACCCAACCCTGTTCCATCCCAAGGGAGAAGCCAAAGCGAGCTGATGCGATTGGCCGTAGGCCACGCGGGGCGCGTTCGCATTTATCGATCAGGCCTTGGTGAAGACAGGACGTGTCACTGAGTTCAACTCACCGTATAGTGTTGTCATAAGTCCTAAGTCCTGATTTCACTGACCAACCAACTCACTACCAAAACTAGTTGCAGGTTCTAGGTTACAGGTTGCTGGTTGCTGGTTGCTGGTTGCTGGTTACAGGTTGCAGGTTGTAGGTTACAGGTTGCAGGTTGCAGGTTACAGGTTGCAGGTTGCTGGTTGCAGGATATAGGTTATATTACCAAGCGACGTTGCCAGAAGCCGCTGTGCGTCAATAATTTGCCACATGTGCGACCTTTCCACCTGGAATCGTACCACCTTCCCACCTTGAGCCCTTTTACCCATGACCAATGACTCAGATTTAGCCATTGCCTATGCCCTTGCCTTGCTCAGTCACTATGGGTTTGAGCTCAGGGGTTACACTGTAGAAGAATTAGTCAATCTATGGCTTGAGAACTATCCTGCCAATTGGGTGCGTCTAGCGGTGATTGAGGCACTTTATCAAGGGCGTTACAAAGCGATATCTGTAGAGCAAATTTTGGCAGTCTGGTTACGACGAGGACAGCCTATATATCGCTTTAATCATGAGTTTGAGCGGATGGTTTGTCGTAAATTTCCCCAAAATTTAACCGCTCCGGTTGATAGTAGATCCACAACCGAGAGCTTAGAACTAAGTTTACAGTGGGTAGACAATGTTGCTGAAACCTCTCTAGGTACTAGTTCCGATGAAACTACACCAGAGCAAGGGATGCTTGAGTCAAAGACACTCCAAGCACCACCAACAGGCCAACAGGACACTTCCCCCCCAGCCAAGAGCATATCATCCAAAATACCTGAAAAATCAGTCAAGCCCAGAGAAAGCTTCCCAAAGCCTCTGACCAAAGCCCGTGCTAGTCCTAGCTACAATGTAGATTGGTCAAGTTATGAGCTTAACAAGAAGCCAATTCACCAATTTCATCCACCACCAGACTCTTCAGATGTCTACCAAAAGCTGAAGGCAGTTGTCCAGCACCAAGACTCTGGTACAGTCACAGCTACCGTAGTCGATAAGCAGGTCAGTGATTCAGCGGAAGATCAGGAGGTTGAAAATAGGTCAGAGGCACAGAGTCTTTCTCAGGCCACTGTTAACTTGGATCAAAGTTAACCATCCCACGATTAATCCCCGTGGGATGATTGGCCGTAGGCCACGCTACGCGATTGACCTTTGGTCACGCGGGGCGCGTTCGGAGCTAATCATACCAAATCCTCCCTGATCCCCCTATGGCATACCCCATTGTGATTAAATTATTTTTTATAAACTTTCATCAAACTATCAAGTAATCTTCATTAATATTTAATATATTAGGTATATATCTAGCGATTAATTTATATAATTAATTCCATTATAAAGTCCTTTAGTCACAGTAAATAGAGGTAAATTGGATGCATGAAAAAAGTTTTTATTTTCCCCTATTTTCTGGTTTAATAGCCGGACTAATTTTTGGAATACAGCTGACATTATTTGCCCAAATAATTTTTGAAAACTACTCTGCCCGAGCCTGTGCTAAGATTCCTGATGGCAAATTTGCTGTTTTTGTACCAACAAGTTATTTATTGAATAAAATAAATCTTAAACGAGTCGTTATATCTAACAAATGGGCTTACAATTACAATTGTAAGCTATTTAAATCAAAACATGATTATATTAAAAATTCTCAGGTGATTAAGTCTGATTCATTTATAAAAGATAACTATGCCCCAGCCGGTTATATACAGGTGCCATCAGAGAGATATATGCTCAGGAAAGTGTGGCGAGGTACCCTGATTGGCTATTTTTCTGAATATGAGGCAAATTTAGTCAGGAACAAAGTCCTGGAAAGTGCTTACAGTAAAGAACCAAAACCTATCGATAAGCCTTTTGTAGTCAATAACATAAATACTAATAATTGAGACTATAAGCATTCAGCGGTCAGCGGTCAGTGGTCAGTGGTCAGCGGTCAGCCGTGAGCTTTTGGCTCACGCTACTTGAGGTGCCTTGTGGCACAGGCTTCGACCCTGGGAGGTAACTCAGATTAAACCAATGCTTACCTGTTTTATTCAAAAGCACCTCAAGTAGCGATGCAGTCGGCCAAAGGGGGTTTCCCCCACTCGCTATTGCATCAAGACAGCGTGCGCGTAGCGCTAATCGCTGTTCGCTGATAGCTGATAGCTGATAGCTGATAGCTGATAGCTGATAGCTGACTGAATGCTTACCTTTCAGGTAACACCAAGACGAATTTCTGTGGCCAAAGAAGCCATGGTTAATTGCCCCCCCTGCTGGAGAACGTTAGTTCGTAAGCGAAAGTTAGGGCTAGCAAACCAAAAACGTTCTTCAGCATATAGAGTTTTCCCCTCTGTAATCATTGTTAAAACATCATCCTGGCTGATACTGTAACGACATTTTAGCGATGCAGTCGGCCAAAGGGGGTTTCCCCCACTCGCTATTGCATCAAGAAAGGAAGTTTCTTCAACATCACCATTAGTTCGCAATAGTTTGCCAATGTCAGGATTTTCTGGGTTGGGAACAGCTACAACAACAGTGGAACCAGTTTGCTTTTTCTGCTCTCCTACTACTGTACCGTCCCAAATCACTTTTAAACCAAATATAGCCATACCAGGCTCTATTTGGTATTGTTTACAGAGTGTTATCACCTCTGGGGCATCACCAGATAGCATTTCCATAGTGATGTTGGACTTACCATTTTTCATGGGTTGAGAGGTAATATGATTACTAGTACGTTGAGAAAACCATCTGCCAGCACTCTGCTCAAAAAACTCTTTAATATCCATTGGCTAAGATTGTAAAAATTTGTGGTAGATCGTGGTAGATCAGTGATGTTGGTAATTGGAATCAAGTGGTGCACTGTTGATTCTATCGCGCTATGATTAGCCCAATTACCAGGATGCTACACTAGCTTGAGGCTTCAGACAAACGCAATATAGCCATTTGAGCAGCTTCAGACACTTGAGGATGGCTGTCTTTTGCCAAATACTTTAATGCCGAGATACTTTTGTCCTGACCCAGTTGACCGAGGGCTTCTGCTAAACGTTGACGCACTATCCAATCCTCTGACTGGGCAAAGCGTAGAATATCGTCTATAGCTTCTGTAGCTTTGATTTCCCCCAAAGCAGCAATAGCAGCTTGTTGGACTAGTACTTCCTGACTATCTAACGCCTTGGTCAGCACATCACGAGCACGGGGATCTTGGAGATTACCTAGGGAAACAGCAGCACTAAAACGTACCAACCATTGAGTATCTTCGTAGAACGCCCTAACTAGAGGTTCAAAGGCTTTGGGGTCACCTAGATATCCCAAAGCCCCAGCAGCAGCAGCACGAATTCCGTAATCTGGGTCAGTTGCCATGAATTTGACCAAAATTGGGTAGCATTCTTCCGTAGGCTTGACTCCCAGGGCGAATATAGCCATAGAGCGAACTGGTAAATTGGGATCATCAAGTACCTTTTTAATTAGGGGCACGGCATCACTGGCTTGAACATCCCGTAGTGATGCCAGAGCCATCAAGCGATCGCGCATGTTAGGGCTTTCCAGCTGAGCCGAAAGTTGTTCTAAATTAGAGGACATCGTAGTTTGTTGGGGGTTTGGTTGACAATTAACCTCAGGGGAGTATGAGCAACGGTTGTGATCCGTTAAGAATCTACTCAGCTGTCTGGTAAAGTAATCGTTCTGACCTGCTTGCTAGATCAATGTTTCTACACAATTGTCGCTCTGAGTCATAGTTTTGGGAATGCTATGGCTGTATATATGGAAATTTTTTAGTCAACTAGCTATGGCAAATCAATTCAACTTTCTGCATCTGAGTACAGGTAAGAATAGAAAACAGGCTGATGTGAGAAATACAACCACCCCAGTCACTACAGCTACATTTGCTGATGGTAACTGTTGAATTGAGAGCTGATCGTTCGATTTTGAGACATCAATGATGAGATTAGAGCAGTTCCAGATTCTACGTGAGCTTACAGTCGATGAAGCAGCTTGTGAGCAGCTTCAAGAAATTTTATTAGCTCAGGAAACCAAATACCAAAAGGCACAAGAGCAAATTCACTTTCAGGCTTGTTTATTAGATAACTTACCTATTGGGGTTATTGCCATAGATATGGATGGAACAATTATCCATTGGAATAGTTATGCCTGTAAGCTATATCAATGGCAAGCCCAAGATGTTATTGGGTCGCAGCTATCCGAGATCATGTTTCCCCCTAGAAGTCATGCTGCCATCAAAGAAATTTTTGCTCAATTGTCCCAGTTAGAGTTTTGGCAGGGTGAGTTGCTCATTCAACGCCAAGACGGTAGCCAATTGGCTAGGGATTTTAGGATTAGTGTCCTGGAAGATCAGGTAGGGAAACAGATTGGTTTTGTAGCAACTGTCGTTGATGCTAAAGAGGGCAAACAGGCAGAGATTGACCGTAGGTCACGCTACGCGATTGGCCATAGGCCACGCTACGCGAACGCACTGTCTAACCAGGTGGCTCAAGATAAGCTGAGGCAGGCAATGGGTGATTCCCTTCGGGAAAACTTTGCAGCCCGCATTCGTAAGTCTTTAGATGTGGAGACAATTCTAAATACCACAGTTAATCAAGTTCGTCGATTGTTACAAGCAGATCGGGTAGCAGTTTATCGCTTCGAGTCGGATTGGAGAGGTAGATTCACAGTAGAGTCTGTAGAATCACCCTGGCAGCCGATTACAGGTAGGGAAATGTATAATCCCCACTTCTGGGAAACCCATGCTAATCAGTACCGGTATGCTCCAATCCAAGCGATTGAAGATATCTATTCTGATTCTGGGGGCTTGTCCTCCTATGAAGTTAATTGCCTAGCTCAGTTTCAAGTCGTTGCTAACTTGGTAGTTCCGATCATTTGTGACCCTCAACTAGACCAAAACCAACCTAAAGACTCACCTCTGTGGGGACTACTGGTTGCCCATCAGTGTAGTAGACCACGACAGTGGCAGTTTTGGGAAAGAAATTTGTGGAAATCAGTAGCAGACCATGTAGGAATTGCGATTCAGCAGGCTCAAATTTATCAGGAAAACCAACTCAAAGCCCAACGGGAAGCAACGCTCAATCAGTTTACTCAAAAGATTCGTAGCTCTCTTGATTTAGAGCAGATTTTTAGCACAGCCACTCAAGGAATTAGTCAGCTGTTGGACGTTGACCTAGTAGAAATTCAAGAATATCTGCCACAGCGGCAGGTTTGGTTAACGGTATCTCAATGTAGTAAACACCCTAACTTGAGTAGCCCTTTGGGGGCTGAAACTCCCGATGCGGACAATGAGATTAATCGCAAGATCAAAAATCTCGAAGTGGTGCGTATTAACAATAGCTGCAACTTAAACCTTGAGGATAGTTGCCATGGGTTACTTGTACCACTAAGGTTTCAAAACCGCCTTTGGGGAAAACTGTGCCTGATCAAGATTGATAGTGATTACCAATGGTCTGATGGCGCAGTGACTTTGGTGCAGTCGATGGCTGAGCAACTTGCGATCGCAATTCAGCAAGGCCAGCTTTATCAGCGTCTGGCTAACCTCAACACCGACTTAGAACGGCAAGTACTTGAGCGCACCCAACAACTACGAGAGAGAATCCAGGAACTACAGAGACTAAACATGCTCAAAGATGATTTCTTAAGTACCGTTTCTCATGAACTGCGCACACCTCTATCCAATATGAAAATGGCAATACAGATGCTCAAAATTGCTCCGGAGAGTCAACGACGACAGCGCTATACAGAGATTTTAGAATCTGAGTGTTACAGAGAAATTGAACTAATCAACGATTTACTCGACTTGCAGCGTTTAGAAACCGCCTCTTATCAGGTTTCGAGAACAGTAGTAGACTTGAAAATCTGGTTACACCAAATCATTGATTCCTTTTGCTCCCGTATCCAGGCACAACAGCAAATCCTGAAGTTGACTCTGTCAGATAATTTGCCATCGGTTTTGATTGACAAGACCAGCTTCGGGCGAATTGTGACAGAACTGTTCAACAATGCTTGTAAATATACTCCAGCCAACAGGCAGATTATTCTTGAGTTTTTTTACCAAAACAATCAGGATTTGGTCGGATCATATACCGTACCCAAGGTAATATTTAAAATCAGCAATCAAGCTGAGATTGCTGATACGGAATTACCCCACATCTTCGATAAGTTCTATCGCATTCCTAATGCTGATCCTTGGAAGAGAGGTGGTACAGGATTAGGTCTAGCTTTGGTAAAGGAGCTAGTCAAGCAGCTCGACGGCATCATTCAGGTAGAAAGCTCTCAGAGATGGACTACATTTACCGTGCAAATTCCGGCTCCTCAAGGCTCCGAACTCAATGGACACGACAACAGTTTGACGATCAAGTTTTAATCTACCTTCTATGCTTAAGGGAATGCTTGGTCTGTTGCCCAAGGCTATGTTTTGCCTAAGGGTAGCGGTTAACTGATAGTTGAGTTGTGCTACCCTAATCGCTTGTGACTTTCCCGGTTTGAATGGAACACCATTTTCTTAGTCTTCATGTTCTTCAAACTGATCTACTAATTCCGCTGAAGGGGGTCCAAAAGCGGTGTAAATGGATATACCAGTGATACCGATCACAAAAACAAGGATAACAATGCTAAGGACTATTGCGGGTTCCATGGCTGAAATAAAATATTAGTTTGTTTTCTTTTTGAGACTCTGCTCTCTAAAACCTCGACAAACCTCCACATTTAGCTGACTACTTGAGGGAGAGCATGGGAGCAGCTACCCCTACCTGTGCTTTAACGATCAGGCCAAACGCGAGCTAAAGGGGATCTATTGTTAGGAGTAGAATCAGAGTCAATGGTAGCTTTTTTTGATGTTGTCTTAACAAATTTTAGTTTTATTGCTTTTTTTTAAGAATAGCACATAATCTTAACACTGTTAACAGACATGGCCAAACTGATAAATACTATACAGTGTTAGACAGTGTTCGACAATATTTTAGATTTTCGTGTACTTTTGTTGATGTTTGTTGATAAAAAAATCCTAGTCCCTCAAAAAGATTACTTGTGGTGAACGGCAGGCTTGACAAATATAAGGTACTGTGTTAATAATGTGTTAATTGTCTTGGGAAAAGGTGACGTGGCGCGTCATCACTGGGTATGTAGCCCCACATCCGGCAAATATAAATTTGTAATTTCCACGACCCTTACCTCACCAGGTACTTAGGCAAAAACCACGCTTTGATAGTCCTGCAAGTTAAACATGTCTTAAGGATGTGCAGCTGGCGCAAACTCTCTCAAACTATTGCCGAGTCTGGATTCATTGAATTCAAGCGGCTTGTTGAGCATAAATGTCTTTGGTTTAGTGCCTCCTTAGTGTAAGCTGATACATGGTATCCATCGACTAAGGTCGGTAGCTCACAAAATTTCCAACCTACACAAGGCTTGGGGTCTCCCGTTATACCCGTGTTAAGCAGCGTCTGGCAGTGCCAGTAAGGGTTAGCGGGTTAGAAGTTACCGTAAGATAGGGTCGCCTTTATAGGTGATGCTCGCCCATAGCCGCTCCGCGAACCGTCTTGCATAAAAGGGTTAAGTCTTTTGTAATAAGGCGACCCTATCTAAGGTTTCGTCTCCGGGGAATTGCCTGACGGGGTCTCTTGATTTTGGACTGAAACAGTGGTATCAATATTGAGGTGCGACCCAAGGCCGGGTTCCCCGGCCATTGGAAAATGCACCTATTGAATCGTGGATTAATGGCGGTTGGACTGCCGCTCAATGGCTGTGGTAAATCGGTACAGGATATCGAACGCGCCCCGCGTCGGCTTCCGCCGAGGAGCAGCAATTCTCATTCGTGAGTAAGAGCGCGCCCACATCATAATCTTTAATTTGATGTGGGAGTAGTCACAATATCTATTAACATAAATCTAAATTTACCATAAACTCAATTTACCCATGGCACAAAGAACTCGGCTAGGAGATATTCTCAAACCCCTTAACTCGGAATATGGTAAAGTTGCCCCAGGTTGGGGCACTACTCCTGTAATGGGAGTCTTTATGGGGCTATTTTTCGTCTTTTTGCTGATTATTTTGCAGATTTACAACAAATCAATCCTCATTCAAGGTTTCAATGTTGATTGGACAAGCCTAGGGCAGTAGTATACTGCCAGGCTCAACTGCTAATCAAACATTTCAAATATTTCAGCTCCCTCCCGGCTTGTCCGGGTTTTTTAATGCTGTTGACAGCAATGGATAGGCTAGGAAGTCCCTGGGATTAATACCTTTAGTTAAAATAATTTGGTTAAATTGGATTAGTTCAACTGGCTTAGTTCAACGGAACAGCGGTCAATTTGGGTCAAATGTGGAATACTAATAACAGCAAACTAGTAACAGCAAACCAGCACTTGACAAATCCCAGGAGGTTATATAATGAACGTTTTTGGTATGGGTTTACCGGAAATGGCGTTGATTATGGTCATTGCCCTATTAGTATTTGGCCCTAAGAAGTTGCCAGAAATTGGTCGTAGTCTGGGTAAAGCGATTAGAGGCTTTCAAGATGCCTCCAAGGAGTTTGAAAATCAGTTTAAGCTAGAGGCACAACAGATAGAGCAAGGGCTGAACACCCCTACCCCAAGTGAATCTGATCAAATTACCACCAAAGAAGTTGCTACAGCAGAAGTTGATACAGCAGAATCAAACAATCATGCTACGACTCCCTCTCAAAAAAGCTAATCCCAGGGACTTCGAGCCATTTCAGCAAGAGGCTAGACCAAAGCAGGGATGATGACTAGTACTGCTGCGGGGAATTAAAAATTATGGTATTAACAATTCTTGAATGCTTATTACATAAGCGTTTTGCTATTTTTGAATCCTATCTTTATTTCCGCCGTGCTCTACTAGACGACTCTTTAACTCTAGTCCGGTAACTCAGTAGTCGATTGCCTTGGCAACCATTGACGCTCCACGAGCAAGGGGTTTGAATAGTCGTGGAGTGTCAACAATGAGTTAGCTACTGGATTTACCATTTTTCTCATTCTTCTTAGTAGAAGGTGCCTCAAACTTGTAGCCAACACCTCGAACTGTCTGAATCAAGGAAGGGTCACTGGAATTCACCTCAATTTTACGGCGAATTTGACCGATATGGACATCAACTACTCGCTGATCTCCCACATAATCGTACTCCCAGACTTCCTGGATTAACTCAGAACGGCGCAAGACCCGACCCGGATGACAGGCCAGAAAATGGAGTAGATCAAATTCCAGAGCAGTTAGAGGGATAAGTATTTCGTCTATAGTTACCTCCCTGCGCCCTGGGTCGATGACTAAATGGTCGAAGACTAGGCGTTCTGCTTCAGTAGCAGTAACAGCCCGCTTCCGTTTCAAAATTGCTCTAACTCGATTTTCCAGCTCTTGTAAATCAAAGGGCTTGGTGATGTAGTCATCAGCACCTTGTTGAAATCCTTGATTTTTGTCAGCAGCATCCGACCGACTGGTGAGCAAGAGGACAAAGACATCAGTGCGGCTCTGCATTTGCTGACACAGGTTGTAGCCAAGGGCGTCAGGCAAATTCACATCTAGAATGACTAAATCTGGATTAAATTGCTCAAATGTGGCAAGAGCCGTCTTGCCATCTTGAGCAGCCTGCATTTGAAAATTCTTTTGACTTAAGAAGCGTAGAATTAAATTTCGGATTGCCGGATCGTCATCTACGACAAGAATCTTGGCGGCGGTCATAACTTTCCACGGAAAACGGGATCACAAATTTAAGACGCAGAGTGTTTTGACACCAACGGTGCTGTTGGGCATTGTAGACAATTATCCTCAGATTATTAGGCAATGCCAATAGTTGGTCAATCGCATAGGCAGATCAGTTATTTTCAAAATTCCCCCACAGTAGGACTTCCCGAACCACGGCAAAAAGTCTTTTTTTCTTGTTCTAAAGAGCAAAAAACCCATAGCCTTGATGAGTCTATATGGATTTACTAACGGTTCTAACATTATTCAGGAATTCTCCGGTGATTTGGCCAAAAAACTGAGATGCACCGGCATTGTGTTGACTTCACTGCGGCACTGCTGTTTGAAGATCAAGCTACACTAGCACCCAGGGGCATTAGCACCACCCTCAACCAAGGCTACTCTGTGACCAGTGGTTACCCAGAGTAAGGTTGAGAGTTTCTCGTGCCTAACCTTAACATATACATAACTAGTTTAAAGTTGCTGTCATACTAATGAAAAGAAGGGATGTGAAAAGAAGGGATGTCTCGGAGGTCTTGAATGAGTGATAACAATCCCTATGATCAGCTTGGGGTTACGGAAGAAGCGTCCTTTGATGAAATTCAGGATGCCAAAGGTCGCCTGATGCAAAAGCATCGTGGTAACCAAAAGCTTTTAGATACCGTAGAGGCGGCCTACGATGCCATTATTATGGATCGACTTAGGATGCGCCAGGAAGGAAAGATTAAAGTTCCTGATCGCATTCGTTTCCCAGAGAAGGCTTCTCAAGCTCCACCGAGTTTTCCCCAAACACCAGTTAATAACTCTCCTGAGTGGCTTAAACGCTTGTGGGATACTCCGACAAGAGAAGACATGATCTGGCCGAGTGCAGTGTTCTTAATCTTAAGCAGTGCTACTGTGCTTTACACCTCATCGGCAGAGTCGATTTTGCCGTTGGTGATGGCTATAGGCTTTGGATTCACGATCTATTTTCTCAATCGGAAAGAACAACAATTTGGTCGTGCGGTGTTGCTAACCCTGGCAGGTCTGTTTTTAGGTGTGGGATTGGGGAGTTTGCTGGGGAATTCTCTGGGAATCCAATTCACCAACCTAGACTTGACACCAGAAAAACTGGCTACATTGGTGACATTTGTATTGCTGTGGCTGATTAGTTGCTTTTTACGTTGAACATGGGGATGGGGGATTGGGGATCAGGATGTGCCTCCAAAAGCACGTTCCTGGTGTAGTAATGGTGCTTTTCCCCTTGATGTGATATCTCCTAAACGTCTCTACCCTTGCCTGGGTTTGCCCGGTGGAAACCACGCCAGTCGCTCATGGGGAGCGACTGCATCATGGCCATGAAAAGCAATTTTTATGAAAATTGCTTTTTTAAATAACCACAAGCCTTGTAAGCCAAGACTTTAGCGCGATTTTTTTATAAAAATTATTATTTTCTAACTATTTATCATCGCCACAGGCTAGAGACCCAATTTTTTTAACTGTGTTAAGAAAATTAAAGTTTATCAAACCCTGTCTGTTACCTGATCCCAATTTCCCTTGTCTGCACAGCTAGTTAGTGATATAATTACCTGAATTTTGAGACAATCTCACCACCATAGCCATAGCTTTTTGAACACTAAAAATGAAATGAACTTTCACAGTTCATTTCATCCCACCTTGACCCTTGGTCAGGCGTAGGGCGCGCTATAGCCGGATTAGCTAAAATGGCACAATCATACGGCTTGTAGCAGTGCTTTGTCTAGAACTAAATCTACCGCTTCAGCGAGATTATTGACGATAAAATCTGGTTCGTGGAGATTGAGCTGAGCGCGATCGCGTATTCCAGATAAAACTCCAATTGCTTTAATACCGTGGGTTTTGGCAGCCACTATATCCGCTTCTGTATCCCCAATCATCCAGACATCAGACGCAGCTGGCAGTTTTTTGAGGGCTTTTGCCATTAGCAAAGGTTTATCCTTAGTGTCACCGGTCTTAACATAGTCGTTACTCAGGCAATACCGTCGGTTAGGGGGAAAAAATTTCTCCAGGTCTAAGCGACTGAAGGCTTCATCAAGCTCTCGCACCCGACGCATGGTCATGACGGCTAAATCTACACCTGCTTGTTGTAATTTTTCCAGGGCATCTATAGCTCCGGGAACCGGTTGATCATGGACTAAGTAGGGCAGAGTGTGTACAGTTTGACGGCGCAGCTGAGCAAATGCTTCAGCTTGGCTGGGATCGAGACCAGAACGAATACCAATAATTATCTCCGGAACACGCCCCCTCTTGCACTGCCAAAACTCCGCCTTGGACATGGGCAGGATTGGCTGGTTAGGGCGTTGGATTTCTTTGAGACAAAACTGGTAAACCCGATAGTAACGCTCCGAGACATTCATGATCGGACCGTCAAAATCTGTAAATACTCTAATCATTATCTAACAAAATGTAATATTTATTTACATTATTATCTCATCCCGTGAGTATTTATGACTAAGATTACGAATTTGTAACATTTACCCTCTCTGAGGACTTACCAATTACCCCTGACAGGGGTAGGTTTTTGAGATTTGGGTCGGGAAATGGGGAAATGGGGAGATGGGGAGATGGGGAGATGGGGAAATGGGGAGATGCTGAGAATTCTCTGTCTGTTGCACCTTATGCAGTCACGAATGGGGGAAACGCCCTAAGCTGGGCGCACCCGTCCCTTAAATTTTTGTAGATTTGGATATCTATGTATTGGAGTTTTTAGGCAATGAAAGTACGTACTCCCCCCAAAGTTAAAAACCTACCCGGGCATATTGCGTGGAACGAGCATATTGTGTGGAACGGGCATCTTGCCCGTTACTGATCTTGTCGGGCAGGCAGGATGCCCAGCCCACTCATTCATATTGATCCAAAGATTCAGCAATGCCAGATTTTTTACCGACTCCCGACTTCCGATTCCCGATTCCCGATTCCCGATTCCCGACTACTCTAGAGTTTTTAGTGTTCAATCACTAGTGCATTCAACCCGTCTAACCGTAAAGCAACTTGATAAGCCTTACCAACCTTCTTTAGTTTAAACGCTCCTAAGGATTGCAAAAATTTGGGGAATGTACCTTTTAAATTTAAGTCTCTCATCAACTGAGTAATTGGTCGAGAGTATTGTTTTTTAAATTCAGTAGCTATATGAGCGATCGGAACATAAGGATCTTTATAGTTTGTCTTCAAATCCTTGAGGAGTTTAACTAGTATCTCTTCCAAATCTGATTTAGATTCAATTTTAGATAAAGGCTTAACAGTAGGTTTTAACTGAATAGTCTTCAAAGGAGATGTCTTTTTAATGAAAGAAATTGGCTTTTCAAATAGAGTTACATAAAAATTTGAAGTCCCCGGTATGTGATGAGTCACAAAATCCTTGGGGTAATCACTAAAAATATCGGTTGTTAGTTTTCCAGGCAAGCGCAGGGAGACAACTTGATTGATGGTAAGCTGATACTTAGATTCAAATAGATAAGAGAGTCTAGACAGGTTTATCCAAGCATTGGAAGTGCGTTTTTGTTCAGCTTTGAGGATGTCTTTGAGCTGATTAATAAATTCCTCAAGGGTGGGAATTTCTGGTACAGAAACCAGAGAATGGGCTTGAGTTTCACGAGTCTTGTTATTTAAAACAATGATCTTATCGTTTTGCTTACGCACCAAATAGACTGTTAGTCCATGGGTTTGTAGGGTGGTGCAAAGATGAGTCATTACCCCATCAGAGGAACAGACTAAGACTTCCTTGGCGGTTGGATAATGGATAAAGATAGAAGCGCCAACGGTAGCCATCTTAAAATCAGCGCTGTCCTTTCCTGGTGGGACATGAATTAGCTCATAGCCACGAGTATGCAGTTCAGTGTCATACTTACCCATAGCACGCCAATTGGCAACAGCAATTTTGATTTGGATCGGGTAGGAACAAATTTGAGCTAGGAACTTTTCGGTTTCACTATTGAGCCGTAAATTTTCGGCATCTAGCAGTAAGATGGCAATTCCTGTGCCTAGCTTTGGCGAAGGGGAAACCGATGTTGGGGTTTTATTATTAGTAGAGACAGCTAAGTTATGGGAATTATTGGCTGGCTTGGGTCGGATAGAGTGACGAAGTTTTTGGGTCAGTTTCCTAAAGCTGAGGGAGTTGAAATAACCAGGAATAAACAGAACTTGCAGTAATTTCCTGACTTTGATAATTCGTCGGGGCCAATCTTGCTCTTGGCTGAGTTCTGATTTGAACTTGGTCAGGAAAGCCGATTGATGACGGGGCTTATCCCAAGCGATTTTTCGGTATTTTTCCTTGAGTAATTCGGACTGCTGCTGCTGAACCTCAAGGATTGCTTGGTAGAGGTAAAGGCTAATTTCGTTGATCGCGGCAGAGTCATTCACGAATGGTTTCTGGTAGATTTGGTGAGTAATTTTGAGCAGAATACAAAAGCAGATCTATGAACCCAGTATATGTGAATAGCAAAGGGAACAGGGAACAGCGATGCAGCGCGGTCTTGGGGAGGCAGCGCGGTCTTGGGGGTTCCCCCCATGAGCGACTGCCGTGGTTTCCCCCATGAGCGACTGCATCAAGACGGGAACAGGGAGTAGGGAACAAAAATTCCCACAATTCCTGAATGGATCCCTCAAGGATCAGCAGTGGGTAGTGGAAAAACTTGAGTTCCATAGAACTCAGCTATTGGTAGATTGAAGGAGCTTCCAGCCAGAAGCCAGGAGTCAGAATCCTTGATAACGGAAATGTTTTCCGATAACTTGGTTTTTTGACGGGGTTAAATTTGCTATTATAGCGCTTATCGGAGTAATCAGGTATACATAATTTTTCCCCTATTCCGTGTTCCCGATTCCCTGCTCCCGACTCCCGACTCCCGACTCCCGACTCCCGACTCCCGATTCCCGATTCCCTGTTCCCTACTCCCTACTCCCTGCTCCCTACTCCCTACTCCCAATTAACCCAAGACTAAACTCCTTCAGGCAATTGTGAACTGGTATAGTAAGAGGGACTCAGCTTAACAAATTGTAATCATGGCCAGAGACCTAAGGGGATTTATCCAAGAGCTAGAACAGAAGGGACAATTGCGGCGGATTAAGGCTTTAGTTGACCCAGATTTGGAAATTGCTGAGATATCAAACCGGATGCTACAAGCGGGTGGACCTGGCTTGCTGTTTGAGAATGTAAAAGGGTCATCCTTTCCGGTTGCGATTAATTTAATGGGAACAGAAGAACGGGTTTGTTGGGCGATGAACCGGTCAACCCCGGAAGATTTGGAAACTTTGGGCAAGAAGCTAGGGATGCTGCAACAACCAAAGCCACCTAAGAAAATTTCCCAGGCGGTGGAATTTGGCAAAATTTTGTTTGATGTGGTGAAAGCTAAACCAGGGCGAGACTTTTTCCCTCCTTGTCACCAGGTGGTGGTCGAGGAAAATGATTTGGATTTGAATAAGTTACCCCTGATTCGCCCTTATCCCGGTGATGCTGGCAAGATTATCACCTTAGGATTGGTGATTACCAAAGATTGTGAGACCGGTATTCCTAATGTGGGGGTTTATCGGCTACAACTGCAGTCTAAGACTACGATGACTGTGCATTGGCTCTCGGTTAGGGGTGGAGCACGACATTTGCGCAAGGCGGTGGAGAGAGGACAGAAATTAGAAATTGCGATCGCACTCGGTGTTGACCCCCTGATTATTCTGGCCGCTGCTACTCCCATACCGGTTGACCTGTCGGAATGGCTCTTTGCTGGACTCTATGGTGGGTCTGGGGTGAACCTAGCCAAATGTAAAACCTTAGATTTAGAAGTACCAGCGGATTCGGAGTTTGTCCTGGAAGGCACGATTACTCCAGGGGAAATGTTGCCAGATGGTCCCTTTGGTGACCACATGGGGTATTACGGTGGAGTGGAGGATTCCCCGTTGATTCGCTTCCACTGTATGACTCACCGCAAGGATCCGATTTATTTAACTACCTTTAGTGGGCGTCCACCGAAAGAAGAAGCGATGATGGCGATCGCACTCAATCGGATTTATACCCCGATCCTGCGGCAACAAGTCTCAGAAATTGTGGATTTCTTCTTGCCCATGGAAGCTCTGAGTTATAAAGCGGCCATTATTTCTATTAAGAAAGCCTATCCAGGACAAGCGCGACGGGCTGCTTTGGCGTTTTGGAGTGCCTTGCCTCAATTTACCTACACCAAGTTTGTGATTGTGGTGGATGAGACTATTAATATTCGCGACCCCCGTCAAGTGGTGTGGGCGATTAGTTCTAAGGTTGACCCGGTGCGGGATGTCTTTATTTTGCCCAATACTCCCTTTGATAGTTTGGATTTTGCTAGTGAAAAGATTGGCTTAGGGGGACGGATGGGTATTGATGCTACTACTAAGATTCCACCGGAAACGGAACATGAATGGGGCGCAACTTTGGAGTCAGATGGGGATGTAGCAGCGATGGTAGATAGGCGTTGGGCTGAGTATGGGTTAGGGGATTTGGATTTGAAGGATGTTGATCCGAATTTGTTTGGGTATGATATGTAATTTATACATCAGCAGTCAGCGGTCAGTGGTCAGTGGTCAGCTAACCCATTAAGCATAGGTAGTTTACCCAGCAAGCTTTAACTCACCACTAATCAGACAAGGTAAAATACCAGGTCAAAATCTGGATCCCCTCACCCTCTACAGTTGAGGGGATCACGGGGGCAGGGGATAATGGGAGCAATGGGTAAGTCCTGTATGTAATAGCCTATGCTGTGGATAGCCATTATTAAGGCGAATCATTCTCAGTATCCTGGTTATTGTATGGGAACTGGGGAGGGAGCGATCGCCTTTGGCGATCGCTGAAAGGGGCTGCCTAAGGGCAGATCGCCCCCATAATTCTTATACATAACCAGTTAACGAGAGGATGAACTTAGCTGGCTGGTTTCCTCAGTTTCTTCTTCTTCGGTATTGTCATTTGCTCCACTACTTTCTCTTGTGTCTATTTCAGTTGTTACCGTGATTCCCTCTACGCTGATCTCTACCTTGCTATTATATTTCCCTGTGAACTTAGATTTGGCAATCAAGTGAGGTCCTAGGTTAAAAATTATAGATACAGATATCAGCAGGAAGGCAATTCCCCAGATGGAAAATTGCCTTACTACTGGGGACTCACCGTTTTTATCAGTTGCTGGAGTTGTGACTACAGTAGTTTTTTCTCTATTCTGTTGCGTATTCTTCTGTGCCTTAAAAGTGCTAGTAAATTGCTTTAGTAAGTTGGTCATGGTTTTGTCCTGATGCTTGATTGCTTATAACACCATCCTAGATTTTGCAGATGGGTGTATCAAGGACAGTAAAGGAAAGATAAAGGCAAGATAATAAGTGTCTTTTTCTAACCTCTTGAGTGACAGTTTCGGATCAATAAGTGTCCTTTTCTGTCCTTCTTAACAACTAGAATCACACGGATTAATTATCAATGAGTCAAAAGGGCAAGCTTGGTAGCATTAGAGCCATTCCTAAAGGAATAAGGCGTCTTAACCAAGCTAGAGCCAGTCAAAGAGATCACGAAGGTAAGCCCCTAACTTATCAGCGCCTTGCACCAAGAGCAAGCTGAGCGCTAAAATAGTTCAGCAACAGTAAAGCAAAGATAGATAAGTGTCCTTTTCTAAGCTCTTGAGTCATAGTTTTGGACTTATTGACTGACTTTACTCCTAAAACCCTTGATTTTACCTAGAGCGGTGGATCGGTAGCGAGGGTGCATCTCACTTTTGTAAATTTTGCTAGTGGTGCTTTAGGGACGGGCTCGCCCTCATTTTGTCGGTAGCCAGTGTTAGGACAGTGCGTCCGGAAATGAAACGGGCAAGATGCCCATTTCACCCGTGATGCCTGTTCCATGCCTGATGCCCGTTCCACCCACCGGGTCAAACAGCTTTAATCAGATGCACCCGGTAGTGAAACCCAACCAAACCCTTGCCAGCCTTCGATTTCCCTATTTTCCACCCAACCTACTAAGCCAGAAAAGTCAGTCAAGCAGCAGTTTCGGATCAATAAGTGTCCTTTTCTGTCCTTCTCAACAACGACAATCACACAGATTTGTTATATATGAGTAAACAGCGCAAGCCCCGTGGCGTTACTGCCAGTCCTGAAGTAATAATGCGTCTTGAGCAAGCTAGAGTCAGTGAAAGAGATGACGAAGGTAAGTCCCTAAGTTATGAGGGCCTTGCACAAAAAGCCCAGATCAGCAAGAAAACAGTTGAGCGCTTTTTCAAGCAAAAACGTGTAGATTGGCATTCTGCGAGCGCAATTATCCAAGCTTTAGGTCTAAAACCGGAAGATGTACTATTTTCAGAAGAATCCTTGCTATTAGAATCTATAGAACAAATCCAAGCCAAGGATACGGGAGACTCGGAGCGTGCGGGGGAGTTAATTAAGGGACTAGAGACAGCATTAAGTGAGTTAAAAAAAAGTGAAGAGGCTAGCCTTGAAGCTATGGAATGGCTCAAGGCTAACCGAAAAGCGTTATCCCAAGAAGCTGCCGAAGCAGCTTTAAGGAAGCATTATGACCAGAATCCAAACAATGTAGATACAGATTACTCAGGGGATATTGAGGTATTTTCTCAAGAAATTAGAGAATACTTGAAGTTGATATATTACTGTTTAGACGTAGGAGATTGGGAGCTGATGGATAGAGCAATAAAGGAATCAAAGATTCCTGTGAATAGGGATTTACAGCTTTATGTAGATGCACTAGATTTTATCAAAACCCAAAAGGTTAGTCTAAGTTTTGCTCCCGAAGAAGCTAAAGAACTAACCCTTTGCTTGGACTATCTCATCCAGATAATCCCTATAAAATTAGAAGCCTAGTTTTGATTTAACGCTTATAGAAAAAGTGTTAAATTTTTCCAGGAATGCTTACCAGTATTTATCCTCATACTTTAGCCTTTGAAGGATTATTGTGATTTCGGGTTCCTTTCCTTGCTTAAATTTGTCGATTAGTAATTATAAAATTTCGGCATATTCTGGAAATGATTGAATAAGTTGATATAAGTCATAAATGAATTGGTTTTGAGGAAATCGTGGCATTTTTATTTTATGCTTTTTATAAGTTTACTCTAGCTAAACTAGTTTAAAATAAACTATAAAATCCAGGAAAGTTAGAGACAGATAACTAAGTGTATTTTTCTGTCCCTAACTTTATTTTTATAGTTCATTAGTTTTTAACTAGATTTAAATAAAACTTAAATCTAATCAAAATAGAAATGTAGAATAGCCTTATTTCCAGTCATTATCATTATCAAATTTTTTGAGTTTTGCTTTGATTTGTTCTTCTTTTCCTTCTTTAAGTTTATCAATCAATAAGTCCAAAATTTCGGCATGTTCTGTGTAAGTTTTTTTAAGGTTTTCTAATGCGCTTATAAACTTCTGATTAGGTAGTGTCATATTAAATTACTTGAGTTTTGGTTTTGGAATAAATAACCCTGGTTTGCCCCAAGGGACAATCAATACCAGGTAGATGATAAATTATCCAGAAGTGATTTCTGGTTTTCCATATCCTATAAATTTTTTCTGGATTCAAATTAGATATCCGGATATAGCTAAAGTTTTTTTTAGAACCCCTAACTGTAGCCAATATCTGGAGTAACCCAGTGGTAAATGCTCATCAGTTACATTACTCTTGACGGAACTAATCACAAATAAGTTCCACCATTGTCCCTGGAAGCAATCCCCTCAAAACCCCAACGTCTCCACCGCCCTCCCCTTAACCTCCTCCTAGAGAGGTTTTCAAAGATTTTTCCAAAAAAAAACCGTCAGGTATTGACCATAACGAGACCATCACAATGGGAAAACAGGCTGTAACGAAGGAACAAACTAAACCAATAATGGCCTCACTGTTGATGTGACGTAGCATTAAATAATCAAATCATGGATTAATCGTTTAGCCCACTGATTTTTGACTATACTAGTAAGAGAAAATTTAAGCGGTTATTAAGGAGAGATGTCACGCCGAAAAAAGCCGCCACAATTCGATGATTTAACTCAAAAACACTCAGGTGATGGGAAACAGAAGCCAGGCTCAAAGCAATCAGGAAGCCAAAGGGTCAAAGGCGCTACAACCTTGAATAAATCGAGGAAGCAGCAGGAAAATCCTGACCAATTGTCACTGTTTGCTATGCGCGGGTCTCAACTTATTCCCAGCGCGATGATTTTGAAAGACAAGCTGAACTACTACGTTCAAGATTCCCAGAAGCAGAACACATATCAGAAATTGGCTCCAGACTCAATTTTAGGAGGGGACAAGTCCTCGCCATTCTGGACAGATTTCTCCGAGGCGATCTCCAATGCCTTGTGGTTGCCCACCCAGACCGATTGCTCAGATTTGCCATCGAACTGGTTAGATAGCTCTGTGAAAAAAATCAGTGCCAACTCATGGTTTGGGGTGAGTGCAAGCTCAGCAAGGATCAAGAATTGGTCGAAGATATGCTGTCCATCCTCCATTGCTTCAGTTATAGGCTTTACGGATTGGGAAAATACCAAAAGAAATTCCGGGAAGCGTTACAAGCAGACAAAAAGGCACAGCCACTCGCGAAAATCCACCAAACTACCACCAAATAGTGTCAGGAAAATTAGGCTGTATCCAACTGCTGAACTGCACAAGGTTTGGAAGCAATGGCTGGCAGCCTACCGGCAAGTTTTTAACTGGGCACTGGAGCAGTTAAAAAACGGATTCAATCTGAAAGATGACCTACAAAAAGCCTACCGAACTAGTCTGACAATACCAGATTGGGTTAGGGAGTTACCTGGGCATCAAGCTCAAGAAGCTTGCGATGAGGCGATAGACGCTTACAGGCAAGGCAAAGCTAATGGCGGTGAAGCCAAGTTCAAGTCCTGCCAAAGTAAATCTCAAACCATTCAGTTCAAGGTAGGGAACTTTAAGAACGGTACTTGGTATCCCAAGAAAACCAAGGGTTTGACCTTTAAAGCATCCAAACCTTTGCCTAGTCAATCCGAGTATGGTACTGAATTGGTTTATCAGCGGGGCAAGTGGTATGGCTGTTTCCCCCTTCATGTGGAAACCGAACCTACCAAACAAGAAAGGGTAATTGCTCTCGACCCTGGAAACCGTGCCTTTTTGACGGGCTACGACGGTGAGAATGTCTTGGAGATTGGTAAGGGCGACATTGGGCGTATCAACCGACTATGCTCACACCTTGACCAACTCCTTTCTCGTGCTACCAAGTCTCCTTTCAAGCGGCAACGGCACAAAATGCGGAAAGCTGCCGACCGGATCAGGGAAAAGATTCAGTGCTTGGTCAAAGATTTGCACTCCAAGGTCGCATCATTCCTGATTGGCAAATACAAGTTAATCTTCCTGCCAACTTTTGCTACCAGTAAAATGGTACTCAAGTCATCGAGGAAGATTAACCGGAAAACTGTTAGGAATATGTTGAGTTGGAGTCATTACAAGTTTGCCCAGCATTTAACTCAGATGGCAGCTAGGAAGAATGTACTGGTGGTACGGTGCAACGAATCCTACACCAGTAAAACTTGTACCAACTGTGGTCATCGGCACAACAAGCTAGGTGGCTCGAAAATTTTTCGATGTCCTGAATGCAAGATGGAATTGCCCAGGGACATCGGTGGCGGCCGAAACATCATGATTCGGTCTTTGCAGGCAGCTGCCTTCACCAGCAATGGTGATGCCATACTTGTTCAAGATGCTTGAAACAAGCGTTTTGAGCTGGTTAAATGCTGCACTACCCAAAGGCTATTCCTGGTCATCCTGGTACTGATCCTGAAAATCCTCTTCAGTTAGTTCCAGCACTAACAGCCTCGGGTCAACCCCGGATGTAAGCTTCCAGAAAATACCGCAAAAACTTGGGTGATACTGGGTCTGGCACTTTCTCGGCCATGACAATCACCTGGGGCAAATACAAATCCTGCTGTGCTGCCAACTGGTAGGCTAAGCCGAGACCATCACAGGAATTAAAGATAGGTGACATACTCCCACACGCTCATCGAAGATTACAGTGTGGGCTTCTTACCAACTCCAGCCATCGCTTCGGATACTCGGTAAGCTTTATTAACGACACGGGATGCCCCTCCGCGCCGGAACAATACAATAAGTTCTATTTTTAATTAGTAGGTGGCGGTTAGCTCTTATTTTGTCTTCCCTACTATATCTAGTATAAACGATCTTCGATCCTGTCCGCCATTCATCCCACGCCGACTTTCAGTGCGGACGTGGGGCATAAGAGCGGATGAAGCTAACTGCAACCCTCGTGCGTTCGCGTAGCGTGGCCTACGGCCAATCGCTTTCTTCAAGGCAAACCGCAGATCGTCGATAGTCAACCGTTCCGTCTGATTGAGTTGAATTTCCCCCCGCTGCCCCTCTTGGGAAGTGCCACTGTGACCAGCAAAAAACAGAATATCCCACCCCTGCTCCCATAACTGCTGATTCAACTCCGATGCCTGGGGTTCCTGCCGCCAGGTAATTTGTGCCCCCGCCTTTCCCGCCAACTCCTCCAACTCCTGCTGATCAGCTTGCTGGTTAAGATTGGCACCCTGACCCAAAATTGCCAGAATTCTGACCTTGCCCTTGGGGGTAGGCTGCCGGTTAAGGGGGTTGGGACAATCGTATTCAATGGCACTCAGGGCAACTTCGGCCTGGGCTTCCGCCAGTAAATCCCAGCGGTGCCAGGGAAACCGGCGCAGCCAGGGATTATTGGTCTGTAACAGCAGTTGAAATTTTTTCCCAGAGCGCAATAACTTATCCCGAATCCCGCGAAACTCTGGATCACTATTGAGCCAGTGATTAAGACTCCCTTCCAAAACTTCAGCTGCTTGCCGACAAGCCGCAAAGGCTTTCCCCCGCTGGGATGAATTAGTCACCTGTTCGGGATTGGCACTCAGAGCACGAAATAGCATTTCCAAACTCAGATACCGTTGCTGCCAATGGCGATAACAGTTGAGTAACTCTCGATTCCCTGACAACCGCCCTTTAATCCGAGTTTGGGACGGAGAATGGATATCCCCTTGCCGAATTTCCAGGGTTGCATCAAACCCCTGTTCAAATTCTCCGTCTAATATTAACGTTAACAGCCTCTTCATTGATCTATGTTTGACAATTTTAAGTGTTCCCAAGAATAGCAGGAGTCGGAAAAGTCCCCCTTATTAAGGGGGATTTAGGGGGATCAAAAGCCTGAACAAAATTCCCAATGGTCGATCCCCCCCAGCCCCCCTTAATAAGGGGGGAGTCGGAAAAGTGCCCCTTATTAAGGGCAAGGCTGATTCCCTGAAAAACCTATTGCCTCTTGCCTTTTGCCTCTTGCCTTTTGCCTTAAAAAGCTTTTCACCCAAATAATAATTGCTATATCTCTCTCGATCAAACCTGAAACCTTTCGATAATGGAGGCTTCACCTAAAGACACCTTAATTCCGAAGTTATCTCTGTGTTCCGCATCAAACTGATATTGGATGAATTCATCATTACTTCTAGCGGTTACTTCGGTAAAAATATCACCGGTTGCAGTTAGTACGGATAGTTTCAAATTCGGAGGCAAGGTTAGTGCTTCACCCTTGGGATAAATCTGGGCTCGAACGCTGGCAGTTTCCTTGTCGATTTTCCGGATAGTAATAATTAAAACGACAGGATTACCCGCTAGTTCTAGCCCTAAATCAAATAAATCAATCAGTTTAGCTCGTTCTTGCTGGTCTTCGGTATTTCTAAATGCTGGTCTCAGTTGTTGTGGAGACAGCAAATCGCTAAGCGACTGCCAACCTACTTCAAAATTACCCTTAAACCATTCCCGTAAGTTCACGACATTTGATTCTAGCTCTGGTAATGGCTCTGGTAATTGCTTAATTAACTCCTCAAGAGACTGGATTTTACTAATCTCCAAGCTTCCTCCCAGTGCAGTTTTTGCAAATCCTAGCAGTTTAGCTTGATTACTTGGTTGATTAATTTCTACTACCACATAACCAACTCGGTCTTGGCGACTTTCTGGTGGGATGTGACAAACTATGTCACCAGGTAAAACAGGACGACATTCCAATTTACCCCAATCTTTAACCATCAAGTCGGATACATTCATCAGCGATCGCAGGGCTGGATTACTGCTATCACTTGCTGCTAAATCAGTTTCTACTTCCAGACACTGTAAGTAGAAATTTACCGCATAAACTGCTAATGTATTGAGGTAAACATCTTGAGCTTTATCCGGTTCGTGCTGTTCCTGACTAAAGGTTTCTGCTAGTTGATACCAATCTCTGGTAATAGGCACAGAAAATGCTAATTTTTCCGTTAAGTTATTCATGGTTACTCTCTACATAAATTGAATCTTATTAGTCAGTTATTCCTGCAAGTATTCCTTAAACTTGTCAGCAAAATACTTGCAACAGCGCCAGTAGAAACTTTGCACCGTTGACGCTTGCTTTGGCTTTAACCCAACCGCGACAGCAGTCTGTTGCCAACTCTTCCGGTCGAGGTATAAAAGAGCAATGGTTCTGAAGTTGGCCTTAGGATGTCCTTTAACGTGTTTGCTGGCAAACAGCCCGTCAGAGTCTTCTTCAATACACTGACGTATAAGCTGTGAAGGTAAAGGAGTTTCTTCCGGTTGGGCAACGGTATCTAAATAGGTCATATTACCTGATTGATTGACTTTACCCCCATCGGAAGAGTTTATTGGTGCATCTAGTGAGTACTCCCGTCCCCCTTTGGTATGTCGTTTCTTGGCATCAATCAACCGCCACTTGAGGACACTATTAATCCAGTTAATCACCGGACCTCTCGGTTGATAAGTGTCAATTTTTTTGAACACATACAACCAAGTCTCTTGAAGTGCTTCATCGTAAACCTCCTGAGGGGTGTCATATCTCCTGCGAGATAATCTGCCAGATGCTTGAATCATATGAATCAGCCGAGTCAGGACGAGACCACGGCCACGGCTTTTTGGGGAATGCTTTTGAGCTTCCAAAGCTAGCTGTTGTAGTCGTTCCTCCAGTTCGTTCATGGGTTAACTCCATCTCAATCCATCTCCTTGATGCACTTTAGTTTCTAAATAACTAACGGTGGTTAACCCCGGATTCTATGCAAAGTCGGAAAAAATTTTTGAAATGGGCTCTCTAGCTCGATTTGGCATGGAATCGGTCTTTGAGAAAGTTAACAAAAACAGATGAGGCTGTTGTTTTTATTCCTGCCCATGTATAATCCTAAAACCATCAAGCGTTGGCTAGTCGGACTGATTGCTATTCCTGTAATTTGGTCAGCCTACTGCGAGTATGAAGGTAAACCCTTCACCCAAGCCAGTGATGTGATCAATTCCCTGGTGCAAGTCACCGTATTAGTCGATGCCCTTCTCAAGCAAGAAGATTCAGACAATAAATAATTGTGAGCTTTTGGCTACTTTTGAATGCTGATGTGGAACTGGCATCTTGGTAGAACTGGCATCTTGCCAGAACTGGCATCTTGGGTAGAACTGGCATCAGGCGTAGAACTGGCATCTTGCCAGTTTCCATTTGCGTAGAACTGGCATCTTGCCAGTTTCAATTTGCGTAGAACTGGCATCTTGCCAGTTTCATTATAATCAACTAACTATAAATGACCAGTTGTGTAATCGGAATAGATGGCGGTGCCACTAAAACCCTTTGTGTAGTCCTCAACCACCAAGGTCAAATCCTAGGTCGAGGAGAAGCCGACGCCTCCAATTATCACACCGTTGGTATCAAAACCGCTTTCGTCTCCATAGAATCAGCTATTCGCCTAGCCACCCAAGAGGCTTCCGCTAAACTGTCCATGGAATCGGTCACAGTGGAAGCCATTTGTTTGGGATTAGCCGGTGTTGGTCGCCCACGAGATCAAGAAGTGGTGCGAGGCTTCGTCCAACAGTTGTTGTCAAGTCGGGCAATTCCGGTCACTTGGGCATTACTCCCCTCTAATGTTGTGATTTGTGATGATGCTTTGATTGCCTTAGTGGGGGGAGTCGGTAAGCCTGTGGGTGTGGTTGCGATCGCAGGCACCGGCTCAATCGTTTTTGGACGCAATGCCCAGGGAAATACCAAGCGAGTTGGTGGTTGGGGGCATATCCTAGGAGATGTTGGCAGTGCCTATCACATTGCCGTGTCTGGATTACGAGCCGCTATCAACGCCTATGATGGCTGCGCAGTAACTAGTCTAAGAGCAACTAGTCTTCAGGAGCGCTTCACCACCCATTTTAACTTATCAAACTTTAATTTGATCACAGATATCATATATCAGCCAGGGTGGGGAGTTAAAGAAATTGCATCCTTAGCACCAATTGTGGATCAAGCAGCCGCTGAAGGGGATCAGGTAGCCATTAGCATTATCGAAGATACCGTTAATCAACTAGCCAAAGCTACCCAAGTTGTTATTGAAAGCCTATTTGCTCCTGACTCAGCATGTGAGGTAGTAACCACCGGAAGTGTATGGCATGGTCTTTCCTCAATCCGTCAGCAATTTGAATCATCTCTAGTCATGCTTAGCCCTAATGTTAAAGTAATTTGGCCTCGCCATGAGCCTGCTTATGGAGCCGGTTTGTTAGGGTTGCTGAGCCTAGGCAATAGGCAAGAGTAACCCACCCCTAACCCCAGGGTCGAGGTGGGGTGTGGCACTGTCAGCATTCAGCTATCAGCTATCAGCTTATGGGCTATGGGCACGCTACGGGAACAGCTTTTGAATAAAACAGGCAAGCATTCGTTTAATAGTCACGAAAGTCACAGGTTAGAAGCCTGTGCCACAAAGCTGACGGCTGACCGCTGACCGCTGAATGCTTACATTACTTGGGCAAATGTTGAGTAAACTCATCTAGGGAGTTAACCGTTAATGCTGTGGCCATCAACTCTTCTAATTGTTCGAGAGTTAAGGCTTGAATTCTGACGGATATCTCGACAGGAATCTCGGAAAATCGCAGTTTAAGGATGCGCTCTAAACTGCCTCGACGTTCTTGTTGGATCCCTTGTTCAATGCCTTGTTCAATACCTTGTTGGATTCCTTGTTCAATCCCTTGAGCAAGACCCTCTTGTAAAATCTCTTGATACCAGGGTGATTCTCGTAATACTGTCATATCCCACCTCATGATTTGTTGAATTAAGGGTATCTCTAACACAAAGCTAGCGAAGAAAGCTAACAACGGTTCTAGTTGATTCAATGTTTGATCGGCTCGTAAAGCCTGCACCGCTGACCGCAATTTCGATTCACTACCACCTCCTTTTAAGATCGGTACAAATGGAAATAGGGGAGGTAAAGGTTGTTCTAATACTAATTCAGCATCTACTTCCCAGAGATTAATTACCCGATAATCTTGACGAGCCTTTAATCCCATGAATTCCCTGTCGTAGCAATTTTCAATGGTTACGGTGGCTGGAGGCGGCAAGATGTTAATTAATACTGGATAAGCGGATAGGTTGTATTTTTCCTCAGCTAAAGCCACATAATTGCGCATTCGCTGAGGCATGTTCTGGTCATACCGTAGTTGTAATTCATTAAGAATCAGAAATTCTTGATGTTCAGGACTAGAAGCTTTGACAATCACATCGCTTTCGCGACTAACCCACTGAAACTCAGCATCGAGTAACTGAGATGCCCGCACTTGGGAATTACCGGTTACCCATTGCACCCAAGCATTAGGAGCTAAACTGATGAGGCGTTTGCTACCAATATCTGCACGTTTTGTCATACAATTGATCCAATTAAGACTAATTATTGACTTACGCCCACCCCACGGTCGATGTGGGGTGTGGCCTTATTTAATTAATTGGGCAAATGTTGAGTAAACTCATCTAGGGAGTTAACCGTTAATGCTGTTGCCATCAACTCTTCTAATTGTTCGAGAGTTAAGGCTTGAATTCTCACGGATATCTCGACAGGAATCTCGGAAAATCGCAGTTTAAGGATGCGCTCTAAACTGCCTCGACGTTCTTGTTGGATCCCTTGTTCAATGCCTTGTTCAATCCCTTGTTCAATGCCTTGTTCAATGCCTTGAGCAACCCCTTGTTGGATGCCTTGTTGGATTCCTTGTTCAATGCCTTGAGCAAGACCCTCTTGTAAAATCTCTTGATACCAGGGCGATTCTCGTAATACTGTCATATCCCACCTCATGATTTGTTGAATTAAAGGTATCTCTAAAACAAAGCTAGCGAAGAAAGCTAACAATGGCTCTAGTTGATTCAAGGTTTGATCCGCTCGTAGCGCCTGCACCGCTGAGCGCAATTTCGATTCACTACCACCTCCTTTTAAGATCGGTACAAATGGAAATAGGGGAGGTAATGGTTGTTCTAATACTAATTCAGCATCTACTTCCCACAGATTAATTACCCGATAATCTTGACGCGCCTTTAATCCCATGAATTCGCTTTCGTAGCAATTTTCAATGGTGACCGTGCTTGGGGGCGGCAAGATGTTAATTAATACCGGATAAGCCGATAGGTTGTATTTCTCCTCAGCTAAAGCCACATAATTGCGCATTCGCTGAGGCATGTTCTGGTCATAGCGTAGTTGTAATTCATTGAGAATCAGAAATTCGGAGTGTTCAGGACTAGAAGCTTTGACAATCACATCGCTTTCGCGACTAATCCATTGAAACTCAGCATCCAGTAACTGAGATGCCCGCACTTGGGAATTGCCGGTTACCCATTGCACCCAAGCATTAGGAGCGAGACTGATGAGGCGTTTGCTACCAATATCTGCACGTTTTGCCATAGACAATTGACCAAATCAAGACTAATTTTTGAGTTACACGCACCCCAGTTTGCAGAGCTGTTTCTGGGGTCAGACTAAAATTTGATTACTGAAGATCTGGGCTTTTCAGACTTCCCAAACTTCCTATTTTTTAAGATTCTTCGTCTATAGAATCGCCGTCTATAGGGTCTTCTAAATCGAAGATAATAATAAATTTTTCATCGGGCATCAGTCGTTTCACAGCCTGCAAGTGCCCCTCCGCATCTGATCGGTTGCGAAAACGACGCACAACCACTCGCTGCATCTTCGGCAATAGACGAATGAGCGCCCATGGATATAGGCGTTGAGAGTACGACATAAAATATTAGGTATCTCCTTAACTGGGGCTCCAGAGCCAGCCTGAGAGCCTGGAGAAACTATAGGCTGGCTCTTACCGTGGAACGTTTCTTGATGCAATAGCGAGTGGGGGAAACCCCCAAGACCGCTTAGGTGCGCTTTCCGTTGGCGAATTAAATTCGCCACGGGTCGCACCTCTGCATCGCTTTAGCGCCCACGGTAATTTTATTATAACACAAAAAATATTTCATTATAACATTTTTTGAAAACTTTTGTAACAAATTTTTTTAGGGAATCGGGAATAGGGAATAGGGAATAGGGAATAGGGAGTAGGGAGCAGGGAGCAGGGAGCAGGGAGCAGGGAGTAGTGGAGTGGGGCAAAATCCTGTGTACCAAGCTTAATGATTAATTAATTAACTCAGTTAAATAAATATTGCCATAGGGATTGGCTCCCCTGCGCGATTGGCCGTAGGCCACGCTAAAAGCGATTGACCGTAGGTCACGCTACGCGATTGGCCGTAGGCCACGCTAAAAGCGATCGCATTCCCAATCCCGATTCCCGATTCCCGATTCCCGATTCCCAATTCCCGATTCCCGATTCCCGATTTCCTAACTATTCCGATATTGACGCAGT
>NZ_JAAHFZ010000001.1:602841-657486 GCF_010672795.1 Moorena sp. SIO1G6 | reverse complement strand
AGATTAGCGATCGCACTCTTATACACACTTAACTCTTTTTGTCAATTTAGGGCGATCGCCTCTCTATGCACACTTGACTCTTTTTGTCAAGTTTTATGTTAAGAAAGATGTTTATAAAGCATAGCTTAAAAAAGGGGGGAGCCATACTCAAAGTCCCCCTTTTTTAAGGGGGATTTAGGGGGATCTCCGAGTTTGAAAACACGCCCTAGGGGGGCTAAACCATACCCAGAATCAGCAACGCCAAATAAGCTGACGACTGACGGCTGACGGCTGAATGCTTACGTTTTGTTACACAAAAGATGACAATGGTGTATAACTAGATGAGAATTTTTCTGATCATCTGGATTGGACAATTTCTCTCCCTAGTAGGTTCTCGCTTAACTCAGTTTGCCTTCAATGTCTGGTTGTTTCAAGAAACCGGCTCAGTTACCCAGTTCGGCTTACTGGTTTTGTGTGGTAGCTTGCCTAGTCTACTCATTTCCCCAATCGCAGGGGGATTTGTAGACCGCTGGAGCCGTCGCTGGACGATGATTATCGCTGATTTTTGTGCTGGTCTTTGCACCTTAAGCATAGCTTGGTTATTCATCACAGGAAACCTAGAAATTTGGCACTTGTACATCATCGAAGCTCTTAGTTCTTGCTTCAGCACCTTTCAGGCTAATGCTTATGCTGCTGCCACTACTCTGCTAGTACCAAAAGAAAACCTACCTCGTGCCAGTGGCTTAACCAGTTTGGGGCGGGGTGTATCTAAACTGATTGCACCAGTTTTGGCAGGTATATTGCTGCCCCTTGTTCACATCCCAGGCATCATTGTCATTGACTTTGCTACTTTATTTTTTGCCATTGTTCCCTTGATGGTAGTTACATTTCAGGAATTAAATAATCTAGATGAACAGACAGGGGACAAATCTTTTTGGAAGGAGGTTATCTATGGCTGGAATTTTCTAACTACCAAACCTGGATTGCTAGCATTATTAATTTTTTTTGCTAGCAATAACTTATGTACAGGAATATTTAATGTCCTTACTACTCCCCTAGTTTTATCTCTCACCTCCCCTACTGGTCTTGGGATTGTTTTATCCATTGGCAGTTCTGGAATAGTATTAGGTAGCCTGATGATGAGTATCTGGAAAGCTCAGGAGCATTACATCAAAACTATATTTGGCTTTACCCTCCTAGCAGGTCTTTTCATATTTTTGGCAGGTTTACGCCCTTCCCTGTCTCTATTCACGGTTTCTGACTTTTGTTTGTTAGCTACATATCCGGTTATTAGCGGTTTAGTGCAAGTCATGTTTCAAAAGAAAGTACCTCCAGAGGTACAGGGAAGGGTTTTTGGTTTGAAAGCTCCCATTGCTAGTTTGGGTTTAACCCTTGGTTATGCGATCGCTGGCCCTCTAGATGATCTGATTTTTGAACCTCTGATGGCTCCTGATAGTATTTTAGCAGGAAATATAGGAAAAATAATTGGAGTTGGCCAAGGTCGTGGAGTTGGTCTTCTAGACATTCTTATCGGTTTAGTAGTAGTTGTTGGAACCATTGCGGCTTATCAGTATCCTCGCCTCAGATTGCTGGAAGAGGAATTGCCCGATGCTATTCCTGATGAACCTTTTGCTACTTCTAAGTTTTAAAATTTTGACTGCATGCTGTTTCACCCGGTGGGTGGAACGGGCATCTTGCCCGTTACAATCGGGCTGGTTGTCAAAACCAAGCACGAAGAGGCGGAAAATTAGGGCGACCGCCCCTAACGCACCTTACAAAACTATCAGCCAGAAGAAAGAAGAGGTAATATCATCTCAGGATAATTACCCTTAATAAAAATCTGCCCCATCTCCCCATCTCCCCATCTCCCCATTCACACCGATATTTTTTCCATCTCCCTAACCAGGGGTAAAATTTCCTTACCAAAGTAGGTCATTGTTTCCAGTTCAGGCCAACCAGAGAAAATGAACTGAGAGCAGCCCATCTTTTTATATTCCATGATTGCTTCAGCAATATCAATCGGGCTTCCGACAAGGGCCATAGAAGACGGTCCATGGGCAGGTACAGCACCCTTCCATAACCAAGGGGTAAGCCAATTACCATCAGCTTCTTCTTGATAAGCAAATTTTATTGATTGGAAATCAGAGTTCTTAACAAATACTTGATCAATCCATTGTTTATTGCCAGTCTTAATCAAAGAATAAGCAGCTTCTATGGCTTCTTCACGAGTAGGTCTAGCAATTATAGAACCACGTAGACCAACCTCTATTCCTTGGTCAATTATGGTTTTAACACGTGGTCGCAGTTTATCTGGGGTATCGAAAAGAAGTAACCAACAATTACCTTGCTTTACAGCAAGTTCCTGTGCCCCAGGCGAACCGCCACCGATGTAAATTTCTGGGGAATTCCTCTCTGGTGCCACAAAAGGTGTACCGACTTGCCCTTCTTCAATATGGTAGTAGGTACCTTTAAAAGTAAACCCGCCATTTTGTTGCCACAACCCTTGACAAATCTCTAAAAATTCTTCGGCTCGCTGATAACGTTGATCGTGTTCGAGAAAATCGCCATAGTAGCCTTGCTCTTTTTGGGAATGACCCATAATTACATTTAAACTCACTCTGCCATTGCTTAACGCAGAAAGGGTATTAATTTGTTGGACAAACAAGGTAGGTGAAATTGCTCCGGGTCGATAGGCAACCATGAATTTTATCGTTTCTGTTGCCATTGCTAAAGCAGTGGAAAGTATAATTGGATCTGGTCTGTAATAGCCGAAGGCAGTCAACAGGGAATCAATACCAATTTCTTCGGCACGGCGGCAGAAGAAAAGATTATTCTCGATATCTGGTAAATTCACTTGTTGCTCAGGTGAATTACTTGGCTGGAGTTTAGCATCTTGTGATACAACTCCTAACCTATTTGCTTGTGCGGCTAATCGCCAGTGAAATCTCAATGAGTTCATCTTCAAAAAAATCGCTAGTTTGGAAAGTATTTAGCTTTAGCTACGGTCGGACAAATGTCTCGGCGACTTTAGTTGCAGTTCCTTTACGAGGCAGGGGAGTAACTGTTCCGTAGTTAGCCCTGGAAGCTACAATAATTAGTAAACTTTATAATTATATGATTGATTGTATATTATTTATAGCGGTTTTTAGTTTAATGAGGTACACAAAATTTTTTCCTTATTCCCTATTCCCTATTCCCTGCTCCCTAAAACCCAGGACGAAAGTACTTGATAACTATGAGAATTCCTATAGATTGTTACAACTGGCCTAATTTGTACTCCCAATTCAATAAATTAGTTAATTAATTAATTGCTATTTAAGCAGCGAGGTCTCAAAGCTGTGACCTTGATTATGTTTGCTTTCTAGCTACTCTTGTCACCCCGCCACATTGAAAACTTACTTAATACATGGTAAATTATTCCTTGACTTAAAATAGTACAGACAATGAATCCTTCATCAAGCGAAACTAAACCCGCTCCTGTTGAACAAGAAATCAATCTAGATGCTAGTGAACTATTGGGAACCTGGAAGAATACTAACTCCCAGACTAAGAATATCACCAAAGCAATTATCGAATTTGACGAGGGACAACTGACTATTCATATTTTTAGTGCAGGTAGCCCTGAGCTTGATGATTGGGGAAAAGCAAAATTACAAGCCTTTACTTCAGATCAATCGTCTCCTGTGGTTGGAGGATTTATTACCCAATATAGTCGAGGTTTTGTGGAAACTTCAATCGCTGCTAACTGTAAAAGAGGAGTTTTAGTACTCCAAGTTTATAACAGTTACAAGGATAGTAACGGCAAATTTAACGATTTTTCACGGGAATTTTTCCACAAATAATTTTCTTAAATCTAAGTATTATGGCACAAACAATGACTAAAACAAAAGTAGATATTAGTAAGTTTCTGGGACGTTGGGTTAACACCTATAAGGAAACAAAAGGAATAGCCTCATTTGAAATCTCTAGTCAGGATGGTGTTCCTAAATTTCGTGCCTTTGGATCCCAGACGAGTCATGCTCCTGGAGATTGGGGGGAAGTTGAAATTATTCCTTTAGCAGCTAGTCCAGATGGTGGTGTGGCTAAGGGATTTCATATAACTTATGAAATCAACCAGGTTAAATCATTACTAGCTGTTAATGAAAATAAAGGTTTGTTGATTATCGCAATTTATTTTTTACCGAGTGAAGGTAATGGTTACTTTTCTAGGGAATTCTTTTTTCTTGAATAAATAGCCAAATTTTTTCAGTATCATTAGTTGTAAGTATTCAGCTATCAGCTATCAGCTATCAGCTTAAGCGCTACGGGCACGCTACTTGATGTGCTTATGGGCTACGGGCACGCTACTTGATGTGCTTATGAGCATAGGGCAAGCTACACTGAACAGCTTTTGAATAAAATCGGTAAGCATTGGTTTAATCTGAGTGAAGTCACAGGGCTTGTGGCCTGTGCCATAAAGCTGACTGCTGACTGCTGACTGCTGAATGCTTACAATTAGTTTATCGTCATACTATGGCTACCATGGCGATAACCTATAGTCCTCACCTCTTGGTAGCGATAGTTATCTTCAAAGTACCACAAAACAAGTCCCCACAAGGGCAAATCCCCCCATCTATTGCTATAAATACAGCTTGACTCATCAACTTTAGTTTGAAATTTTCTGAAAATGTCATTATTTCTAAAGTATTGACAATTGATGAGCATGCAATTAGTGTAAGGACACTTGACACTATTGTGATCTTCTTCCAGCTTATTTTTTAGTTCAATATTATTCTCATTTACAAATTCTTGTAAGAGTTTTGTCATACCAAGAGTCACATCCGGTACATCGAATTTTCTAAAGTAGGGGGAGATAAATACTTGATTTTTTTTCTCCATCACCTCGACTATATCGTTATCAAATTTATGAATAAAACAATCTTCATCTATTCTGATCAGATATTGGTAGTCATTGGTGTAGTCTAAAAAATCTATAAACCAAAAATGACACATATGCTTATATCCTAGTGTAAACTGACTAGATCTACTCGTTGGAGGACATAAATCATTGTTAATTTTATTTTTACAATTATTGAAGGCTGTTCTGGGATATTCAGTTTTAATATTGATGAACTTTATTTCCATTTCTGGGGTAAAGCTTTGAATATATTCCTGGTGAGCAACTGATATATTGCCCTCATGAAATAAAATGTTATCAAATTGATTACTAATATACTTGTTGATTGATGTATTTCTGGCAATCAAGTCTTGATAGTTTTCTTTTTTTTCATAGCCCTTAGTCAAAGCAACGACAGCAATCGATTTTTTATCCATGTTACCCATTATTACTTGCCGTGATTGATATTTCTTTTTCGTATTCTTTAAGGTAATTAGCAGCCATTGTTCGATAATGAAAGTCTCTCATTGCCTTTTCCCGACAGGCTTGAGGAGAAATTTCATCCAGCCTTTCCACTGCAGCAATATAGTCTTTTTGCCTGTGACAAATAAAACCAACATCAGAGGAAACTATTTCCTTAAAAGCTCCATGATGACTACAAATTACTGGAGTTCCTGAGATTAACGCTTCAGGCACAACTAAGCCAAACGGTTCGTTAATTAGTGTTGGTGCCAGAAGTGCTTTGGCGGAAGCGATTAATTGCGCTTTCTGTGGTCCCCGTATTTCACCAACAAACTCAACTCCTTGCTCCTGGCACATGGCAGCAAATTGCCGTTGATAAAATTGGTTTTTACTCGAACCTGCGACCACTAGCTTGATGCCCAGTTCTTGGACTAAGAGTAAGGCGAGACCAAATCCTTTCAAGACAGCTCTTTCTAAACCGCAGACCAAAAAGATGAAATAATCATCTTTGGTTTCAGAATAAATGAATTCAGCAGGATCTATACTATTGTAGACATAGCGATCGCAACCATAGCTTTGGGCATGGGAGCGCGAAACAAAAATCAAATTCTCTTTTGAGAGCCCTGAAATATCATGGTTTCCAAAAGGAGCTTGGAAGGTTCTGACCCAAGGCTTACCATGGGAATCGAATGCACGAGATGGGGGAATATCTTGAGGTTGTAAAATATCAACGTCAAACATTCGCTCCGTAACCTGATTAACGCTGTCTGGTAAAGGTTCTATAATTTCATTATTTCTGAGATCGTAGAACACATCATGCCCCAGTTCTGCCAAGCCTTTAGCGAGCAAATCTGTAGTGTGTTGGGATGCAGTGCCATTAATCTTGGCTGGATATTGGTGATTACTCGATATGTAGATACGCATTTTTTATAAAATCTCTTTTACTCTATTACAATTTTACATCTGCTGGCTCTAATTTGTTAGATTTAAATTCCTCTTTTTCCTGAGGCAATAATCCGCTGGATTGGGTTCTGTATAGGTAGGCAAAATGTCCGTTCTTTGATAGCAGTTCATTGATTGAACCATCTTCGATAATCTTTCCTTCCTGAAATACCAGAATGCGGTCCATAAAGCTGAGGGTGGAGAGGCGGTGGGCAATGACAATGGCAGTTCGTCCTTCGATTACCTTTTTTAGGGCATCCTGGATAGCTTGTTCAGTGATAGAATCCAGGGAAGACGTGGCTTCATCTAGGATTAGGATAGGACTATTTCTGAGCATGGCTCTAGCGATCGCAATACGTTGCCGCTGCCCCCCTGAAAGTTTTATTCCTCGTTCTCCTACCAGGGTTTGATAACCTTTTGACATTTCTGTAATAAATTCATGACAACAGGCTTTCTGAGCAGCTTCCATTACCTCCTCATCTGTGGCATCCAAACGGCCATAGCGAATATTCTCGATCAGGGTACGCTGGAATAAAGAAGGGTCTTGGGGAATCAGGGCAATTTGACTGCGTAGACTCTCTTGAGTGATTTTATTAATGGGTTGATTGTCAATGAGGATTTGACCCTGTTGAATGTCAAACTGACGTAAAATCAGCCTGGTAAAGGTGGTTTTTCCTGCCCCTGAAAATCCAACAAGCCCTACTTTTTGTCCAGGTTCAATTTTCACGGATAAGTTTTCAAATACCCTGTAACTGGAGGGATAATGAAAGCTAACGTCTGCAAATTCGATAGCCCCTGCTTTCACTTCTAGGACTTCGGCTTCTTCGAGATCAGTAATCTCATGGGGTTGAGATAATGTTTCAATAGCATCTGTACAATTACCAAATTGTTCAATTAGATCTGCCAGTTGTTTGACAAGTTGATTGGCTTGATTGAGAAAGTTGGTTAGAATGGTAACAATCAGGACAAAATCTCCGGCGGAAACCCATTGGTGTTTAAATCCATAAACGAGAAGTAATAGAACCATAACTTCACTGATTAAGATGGTAAAATCTTTAACAGCAAACGCTTTGATTGTATTTAGTTTAAGATCAATTTTTTTATCAATAGTCTCATCCTGATGACTAGAAAATAAAGCAATTTCTTCTTGCTCATGGGCAAAAGATCGCACAACATCATGGTTACCTAAGACATCAGTTACCAATCCAGAGATATTAGCATTAGACGCTGAGTGATTTTTTGCTTTATTGTAAAGTCCTTTTGCTAAATTAGGAGCAACTAACCCGATAAATATTAAGAACCATATTACAAAAAATAAACCGATAATTGGGTGGACTAAAACAAAAAAAATAAAGACATATACAAACTTGATTGCTACACTGGCGAAGTTATTAAAGCAAACATTAGCAATTCGATTGAAACTAGTCACGAGAGTAAACAACTTGCTCGAAACTGCTCCAGATAAGTTATTTTGAAAAAAATGACTGGAATGTCCTAGAGTATACTTCAAGAACGATCGTAAAATAACTCGATGACAAGTCGATATAGAGAATATATTAATCCAGTCTCGAAGCAGAATCATCAGTTTCGCAAAGACTAGACAACTGATATAAATAAGGACAGGACTTAAAAAGTCTCGGTAAGAAATATTACCTTTTGCCTGAGCTGCTATAAAGCCATCTAGGATTACTTTTAATTGGTAAGACTTCAGCATTACTAATGAAGCCCCAATTACCGTTATAACGGCCAAGGCAATAAATTGCCACCGGATTTTATTATCGGCTTGCCACAAAACATACCAAAAGAATTGTTTGGTGCTTGTAGGAATACTGATGTTTTCCTCTGGAATTTGAGTGTTTTCCTCTGGATTTTCCGTGTTAAGCAGTTTTTCTTCCATTACTGTAAACTAAACTGTAAACTAAGCTTATGTAAGTATATAAAAACTAGCAATGTAAAGAATGGACATGCTAATGGAAATGAAGTTTAGGTGTCAGGTATTAGATTTAAGAACGAGACAGGAGCTAAAATCAGCTTCTCCCTAGGTAGACAGCCCATACAAATCAGTATACACTATTCATGATTCCGAATTTTCCCCAAGGGACCTGAATATGGCTTCAGTGTACCATATCAGTTCATTAATAAAGGATTTAAGCTTGGTTTTAAACCCTAAATCGGATAAATTACCATCGATATCAAACATTTCTTGAACATGGGAAATAGGTAATTTATCTGGAATGGGCAAACCGCCTAAAGCCAGGCAAACTAATCGCAATTGTGCCAGACAATTAAGTCCTCCAAATCCCCCAGAAGATAAGGTACAAATACCAATCGGTTTATACCTTAGAGCCTGGGGTTCAAGATAATCAAGGGCATTCTTTAATACTCCTGGGTATCCATTTTTGTATTCTGGAGCAACAATCAAAATACCATCCGCTTGGCTTAGTTTAGAGCAGAATCGTGATAAATCAGGGGGTAAAATTTCCATTTCCTTTAATCGCTCCTCTAGCATAGGTAGCTTATACTCAGCCAGGTCAATTATTTCAGTTTTAATCGGATAGTTTTGAGATAATTCATTGAAAATGAACTGAGCTACCTTCAAGCTTTGTCTTCCCGTCCTACAGCTTCCTAAAAGAATAGGAATTTTAAGGTTTATTTGCCTTGATTGTTCCATAGAGATAGCGGTTGAATGTTGAGGGTTAATAACCTATAATTTTAGGATTACTCCAGTATTATCATAAACCGAGTTGATTGTGATAACGACAGCTAAATGTTATGATTTTATCACAATCAACCAGGTTTATTGACCGAGGCACTAGCAGTGCGGTCATAGCCACTAACGCCATAGGCAAATTTCTGGCTGGCGAGCTCCCTAATGACTTGTTGATCGGCAGTTAGATGGAGGATCATGTAAAAATCCTGTTTGATTTAAGCAATTTATTCCTCTTAAAATTTGATAGTATCTTAAAAAGTGCTAAAAATCAAATAGTTAACCATAAACAATAGATGATGACCCCCAATTTAGCGTTTATTACCTGTATAGAATCAGGCCATCTAGAAAGTCAGTCTCTACTACTATATGAAAGTATTCGCTGTTACGGAGGTCGCTTTAGTCAATGTCCGATCTACGCTTTCTCTCCTAGGGTAGGTCATGAGATTTCTCCAGAGACGAAAAAATCCTTAGAAAAACTTAGTGTTGAGCATATTGACTTGGTACTAAATGATGAATTCACCCACGACCCCTACGCCAACAAAATCTTGGCTAATGCTTATATTGAGAATCAGCAAAAACACGATTTTTTAGTATTTATCGACAGTGATACGTTATTTTTTCGCGAACCAACTGCATTAGAGTTACTAGATAGTTATGATGTTGCTGTCCGGCCAGTGAGTTGGAAATCAATCTGTACTTCTGGTTCGCCAGACGATCCCTATGATAATTACTGGCATCTTTTGTGTAAGTATTGCGGTGTCGATTACGAGAGTATCCCCTTGATCGAGACGTTTGTGCAAGGGGTTTTGATTAAAGCTTGTTATAACGCTGGCTTAGTAGCAGTAAGAGCGAGTAAAGGCATATTTAGCAAATGGCGGGACGATCTGATCACTGTTTACCGCCAGGGACTAGAGCCAAAGCAGGGTTCTGTTTGGCCAAAAGATCAAACTACTTTATCAACAGCTATCTGGGGAATTACGGACCGGGTTCAGATTTTGGAACCTGTCTATAACTATCCGATTATAAATATTAATAAACGACAACCATTATTACAATTTAATAGTTCTCATCCCCTCATTCACATTCATTATCATGGCATGTTCAAGGCTGAAAATTTACCGACTAATCCTTTATTTCAGTCCAATTTTGAACTGGAAGCAGAACTCAAAACTTGGTTATTAGCAAGGTTGCCCTTAGATTCTGTGCCATTGCCAGCAACAAAACTGTAATCCACTGGCAAATCGTAGTTGTATTGACTCAGATCAATCCCGATTAACTCGGAGGTTATAGCATTACTTTCTTGATAGTAATCACCAACAACTTCAGTGATTGTTGCCATGAGCTTACGTTTGATAGCTGAGTTACAGGGTTTAAGAATAGCTAGGGGTAATTTACTCTCCAGTTCTTGCAAATAACTCACAAATCGACGATTACAAACCTTTAAAGGCAGTAATGGACTGGGATTGAGTTGTGAAGGTTTCATAATCAACGGATTTAAAGTACCCATCAAGAGAGTTGCCATCCATGACAGTGAACTGTTCACACGGTCATGATAAGGCAAGGTTTCAACAATAGCCGCACAATCTTTAATTCCGTTGAACTCTAGAATTTGCGCAACAAAGCGTTTGGGATCGGTTTTAAATTGCTCGTAAGGTAAGACTAGTACATTCGAGCGACCGAACAGTTTTTGATAGTAATCTATCAGGAAATTATAGGCAAAGTGGTCGAGGCTAAACAGCGGTATTTTATAACCTCGAAGTGTCGGTTGTCCGATGTAATTGCGTAGAGAACATGGACCACTGGCACGTACATATTGATTGTAAGTTGAAAGAATCATCTGCTTTTGTTCCCTAATCACAATCAGAATGCGAGCCTTGGGAAACAAGGCAATCAGTCTATCCGCGATTTCTTTGCTGTCGTAACCACCTGAATGGGGGTGTCCAGATAAGCGTTCCAGGGCAATAACGGGAATTTGATCATTTAAGCTTGAAGGAATAGAGCTTTGAATTTGCTCACTACATTTTGCTAGATCAAATGCCAACGGATGGGGGCCAACGATTTGATGTCGCAGCGAGGGGTCACTCCACCAAATGAAGCCTGAGGACGGATTTTTAAAAAGGTGACGGTCAAGCCAAGAGGAGCCAGTTTTAAAATAACCAATAGCAATTAAAATATTTTGCGAAATCATAATTTTATAGCGTTCCTGGGCACAAAAAATTAATTAGTTTATCCGAAAAAATGCTCAGATACAGGAGCGCAAATTTCTTCTATTAGAGCAATATCCGTCTCCTGCAAAGCTTGGATCTCAATCTTTTCTTGCTGTAGCCAGGAACTATCCAAGACAGCAGAACCATCAGGAGATCGTTTTTTTGATAAAAGCCGCGCTCCCCTTTGGTATTCATCATCAAAACATTGGATTACCGGGTAGTCTACTGATAGTTTAACTTCTTTCCCCTCAATTAAACTGAGAATTTTTTCTACAGTTCCTAGGGGGGATGAACAAACCTGATCATAACTGACTATTAAATTAAGCAAGTTTTGATCTTGTAACAGTTTACCATTAATAGCTTTCCATTGATGAGCGCATTGAATAATTTTGTTGTTATCAATTAGCTGTTGCCAGTTTTTAGGTTTTACCCCCCACCAACCTTCTTCTGGCTCATATCTATATCCCTGACGACGTGTAAACCTTTTCAGTAAAGAAAAGATATTGGGAACAGGTTTACGCACGATACCAACAATAAAACTATCGGGAAAAAGTTTTCTGAGCCAGGGAATCCGAACTGTATTATAAGGATTTTTGTTGACAATCAGAGCTGATTTTATTTCTAGATTTGCTAAGCGCTCTAGTAAACAATTTTTGATTTCTTCGGTAGCATCATTCTCCCCAATTTCATGACCCATTTCACCTCCACTCCTTTGATAAATCGTTCCTGCGGGAAAACCACGGGGAGTAAAGGGTGGTACATTGCCCCAAAAATCCTGTCCTTCTCCTTCTTCAAATGGATGTTCTACTAATCCAGATTCAGCTAGGAGTTGTCTTAAGAGGAATGTTCCTGATTTTTGGAGACCAACAACTAGAATAAATTTTGGTTCCATTTTTTATTCTTTACACCTGATTCATTAACAAATGCTATAGCTTGAAACTAGCCGGTTGGAATCTTTTTATTATAAACTCCTCTTGTTCTTTATATTTTTCAGTTAAGTACTCTGCTACTTTTTCAGGTATATCCATTTTGGGGCTATTATTGAACAGAGAGTTCATCGTAGAATTAAAAAACGTCTCTTCGTACTTTATCTCTAAAAAGTCACAAACTTTTTGGAGGAGATTAGCAGGATTGAGGCAAATATCATCGTAGAATAAATAAAGGATTTGCTCTTGAGCGAAATATTTTTCATAGTTAGTTATCGTTATGGTATAGTGCCCCTTAAGTAAACTATATTTGGCATCAATCATCTCGATCCACTCTTCATAACTAATCTGTTGATGATCGAGAGTATCCCAACGCCTTGAGGTAACGACCTGTGACCAGGCTCTTTTGATGGGGTTACGTAAAAGATAAATAATCTTAATATCGCCTAATAAACTTTTGATGTGTTTAACACCTAGTTCTGGTAAAGCTGAATAGGCAGGGGTTATTTCACCTATAGCATCTTGAGATGTCGCATCTTTAAATAAAGACAAATACCACTGGTCATCTTTGACTTCAGAAAATGCCAGATGAGCCAAAAACTTAAGGTAGCTATAGCTAATAGTTTCTCCCTTAAGTTTTTTGTTTAGCTCCCTGTTCAACGTCGATAATCTATTTCTTTCTATTCTGGTTACTGTACTTTTATCCAGATGAATCTCATCGAAATAGTGTATTTCTTTATAAGCAGGTAGCCATATTTGAGGGTGCCCCTTGAGATTATGATATAACCAGGTTGTCCCGGCTTTTTGAGCCCCAATACACAAGAAATTAGGTTTACTAGCGTTAGTAGCCATGTTCAACAAAAATGAATTTTTGCTTATGATCAATAGTTACTTTAAATCAGCACCCACAGCCAGGGAGGTATCAGTAAAAGCCACTAAAACATCATTTTCTATTTTGCCATTTTCATAGCTCAGGGAGTAATTATGATTGATTTGTTTAAGCTTTTCAATGATGTCATCTTTGACAACTGATTCACCCCAACCTTTTTGTGATAGTAGACGCAGATCATCAATTAGGATGGTATGGTTTTTTATGGGATGATTAGCGATCGCATCAAGTTCCTCGTACAGGGGGCAAGACTTTTTACCTTGATAACCCAGTGTCTCGTGAGCATCTAACCAGAAGGTTATTGGACGGTCTATGGTCTGAATTACCTCTGTTAAACAAGATAATGAGTCTCCTAAAATGATTTCTACAGTTCCTTGATCAATTTCTGATTTAAATCGTTGTACCGAATGCTCATAAAACTCTTGAGAAACTTCGATACTGTAGATCTTGGTAAAGCCTGATGCTAAAGCAGCAGCAATTCCGTGGCCCTTATAGGTTCCGGTTTCAACAAATATAGGGTTAAGATATTTGGCTAAATCAAATTGGATTGGCATGTTTTACAAATAGTTTAAAAATACTACATGTGGGGAACAGGTTGCCCACGTTACTGCTAGCTATAGAGTGAGTAGGTTAATTATAGCAAAAGATTTTACCTACCTGCAAAAACAACGTCTCCGGAGACTATTTACTATCTATGAAACACTTATTTCAATAAGTTTACCACCCTCTATTCCATAACTAATTGTGCAGTTTAGATGTGTGACAGCTTAACAAAACTAAACTAGTTGATTTTTAATCGGTAAACCTATAGCCAAAGGTTTCAATATCTTTTTGGTAAATTTTTCCTACAAATTCTTTGGTTTCATCGTCATAATACTCCAAATAAGGTTTGTACTCCTGTTTGTAGCCCTTTTTAATCTTGTTTTGTTTATTTGAATTCAGATGAGGAAGTTGAGAGTCTTCTATTCCCAGCTTTTGACAGACAATATTAAAATCTGCTTGCAGGTTCTCAAATTTGCCCACAAAATCCACTAAACGATTTCCTTGAGAGTCATAAAGGAAATCATACTGCGGTAAGACATGTCGAGAGGCATCACTATAATCATCTGGTTTGGGAAAATGGTTGAAAACAAAGTCCTTAAATTCAAATTTGTCTATATATCTTTTAAAAATATATTCAGATGCTAATCGTTTCCAAGGATTTCGGACAAAAGAAAATTTATAATAAGACTTGAATTGTTCTGGTGTCAGGTGGCCAAACCTAACATATTCTTCTGCTGTTAGATGGGAGAGCTGCTCCGGGCCTAGTTTCGGATCTCTATTGGATCTAAGCAGCAGCATCTCTCTGGTGACACCAAGCAAGGTATAAAAAAAACTCTCAATGCTTTCTCCAGCCACTTTGGGGATATGAACAAAAACACATTGAAAATCGTTACAGAGCATAACCAAACATGCTAATTTCTTTACTAAATGTCTCTTGGATTTGTTTTTGGGTATTTTCGTCTAAAATTTCGCGATAGCTTCGCTGATCTTTTCTAGTAGAAGCTTTAGCTCTAGGCAATTGTAAAGTTTCAGGTAGCCCTAATCGAATCCTTAATTGTTCTAATTCTTCATTGAGATTCTCATAAAGACAAACTCTATCTACGGCGACTTCTCCCTCAATAGTATACAACTTAAACCCCATCCTCCTTAGGTAAAACAGAGGTTTGAACTCTGACTCCACGAACTCAGCAATGGTTGGACGTGGTTCTAGCTGATAACGCCAATAGTAATAGGATACAAAACGATCCCAAGGATTTCTCTCGAAACAAAACTTGTAGTAGCTGTTCCAGACCTCATCTCCAATCAAATTTTTGATACCCGCAGCATGAATATGATTATAAAAACCATTAGATTGATAGTTTTGAGCACCTCGATAACCTAATTGCTTTCTCATTTCTTCCTCTGGGTAAATCGGGGTGATAATGTCTTCGCTACCACAAAATTTAGATAAAGCGATTTCGATGCTTGTTCCAGCAGTTTTGGTTGTTTTTATAAAAATGAATTGGTACTTGTGAGAAATAATCATTAGCTTAGGGGTAAATTAAAGGAATGCCACCTAACTCAGCAGCATATTCACTAAAACTAGAGTAGTAAGAACCGATCATTTTTTGGCACTTAGAAAGCAAGTATAGATCTATCACAGCATTTTTGACAGGTGTTTGACGTTTATTATCACTATTAAATCTTTGACAATAGCTAATAATTTTGTTTGGAAATTTATGGTAGATTAGCTGTTGGGTAATTTTATTATCTGTAGCCAAAAAAAACTTGGAGCAGCCATTATATATTTCTTTTTCTATTGCGCTAATAAACATCTCATCCGAAGAAAAATTTGATTCTAGCTTTTTGTATTTTAGATGGTTGAATAAGTCCGTGCGTCGAATATGTAGACCAATGATATTATCTATCCAATGCTGTTGTCTAAAATTCTCTAGAGCTTGACGTAAGTCTTGTTTAGGTTTTAGTTTCCTAACAAATTCTAGGTACTGCCTTCCAAATGTTTCACGATCTAGCTCGTCCTTAAGATATCTTTCATAGACATTCATGCCTATATAGGCATTCTTATCTAAATATACGTATAATGTTTTGGCAGAATTTTCGCTACGAAAAAGTTTTACCATTGATTGAGGAGATATAGTGGCACAGACAGGTTCAAACAGTTCGTGAAAATAACAGTTACAAGCATCTTCAGGATACCAGCACAGAAATAAGGGAATATCCCAAAAGTAGCTCAGGCACAGGTAAGAACACAAGATACGCAAACGGTTGCACAGACCACCTATTGCTGTATGTAAAATAATTTTTTCATAGGGCGGTTGATTAATGGTAGCAACAGAGGCAGCCTGCTTGATGACCTTCTTAATTCCTCGATAGGCTGAGGTATTGTGGCTAGACGTTAAATTAATTGCTTTTTGATAAGCTTCTAAAGCTTCCTCTAATTGTTTTGGGTGTTGTCTAAGCAAGTCTCCTAAAGCGATATAGGTATCTGGATTACTAGGTTCTAATTCGATCTGCTGCTGACAAGCACCCAACAATTCCTCATAGCTTTTGTCATAGCTTTGCTGTGTGGTTAATTCACTCTGTTCAAAACTGAAGTTATTTTTCACAACTAATCTTAACTAGTGTGCAGGGATGATACCAAAACAGCCTATTCTAATCTCTTCCTAGCAGGTTAACTAGGAGTGTCTATCAGACTCATATTCTCATACAAATGTACAAATGATTAACTTGAGCTAAAACGTTAATAAACTTAATATATCCATTTTCAGGGTAAGGGCCAGAAAAATTGAGCCAAAATGTGATATTGGGCTATGTGGTGGGGACTATGTGTTAGCCCTCAAGGGAAACCAGTTGTGTAGGGTGCGTGATAAGACGGGCTGTCGCTGATTTTCTCGGTAGGCAGTATTGAGACACTCCGTCCCGTAACGCACCACCCACCGGGTAAAACAGCATGCTAAAACAAACTTTTCACAAATCCTCCATCAACTTGAATACAGGTTCCTGTGATATAACTCGCTTTTTCCGAAGCCAGAAATACTGCTAAATTAGCGACTTCTTCTGCGGAAGCTGGGCGACGGAGGGGAACACTTTTCATCCATTGCTGGATCACTTGTTCCCGAGAACTACCCTGTCTTTTCGCTACTTCATCAGCTACTTCATAGAACTTATCCGTAACCGCAAAGGAAGGGCAGATACTATTAACCAGAATGTTATGCTGCCCCAATTCATTAGCAAGGGTTTTAGCATAGGCGACAACACTTGCTCGTTGGGAATGGGCAATCAGCATCCCTGGCTGTTTGGCTGCTACTGAAGTCACAAAAATTATCCTACCCCAAGACTGTTTTTTCATCAAAGGCAGCAACGCTTCAGCTATAGTAACCTGACTCATAAAGGTGAGATCGAATGATTGCTGCCAATCCTCCTGGTTTAGTTCATAGTGGCGCTTGTAGGGCATCCCACCCACGTTATTGACGACAATATCAATGGTGGAAAATTGATTGGTAATGCCCGTTAGCAATTGGGATATACTCTCTTTTTGCTCAAGATCCACTGGGATAGGTGTAATGACTTGTCCTGTCTTGGCTTCTATTTGCTGGGCAGCCTTGAGTAAATTATCCTTATCTCTACCGCAAATTATCACTTGACACCCTTCAGCGGCCAAGCCCTCTGCGATCGCTCTACCCATGCCTCGACTCGATGCCGTCACTAAAGCGATTTTGCCTTTTAGTCCTAAATCCATAAATGAACTAATCCAGCATAATTAACATCTGGCTTCTAAAATCAACCGTTCTTTTTCTCCTGTCAGGGGACGGTGATAGATGAAATTTTCGTTCTCAACGGCTTCAAAACCAGCGCTAAGTAACTCCGAACGCAAATAATCTGCCGAAAACCAATAAAAGTCTTTCACCCTTGGGTGAGGATGTACAGGAGCATTAATCACTGCTGAATCATTAGAAATCAGCAGAATACCCTGGTTAGACACTAACCAATCTCGTAAACGACTGAAGAGCTTGGTTAAACCCACTCCTGGTTTGTATAAGTGTCCAACTACCCCATCACAGTAAATTAAATCAAAATTTTTGTGTTCCGGTTCCCACTGATTTATATCAGCAAAAACCACGGGCAATCCTTTGTTTCGCGCAATTTCAATGGCATCTTCATTCACATCATTGGCTATGACATGATACCCTTTTTTATGTAAATCACTTTCCACAAAAGCGTTACCCGTGCCAATACTTAAGATATTGCTTGTGAGTTCGTAGTTAACCAAAGATTCAATTTTTTTGGTAATGAATTCTCGGTAGTTTTGGTCGTAAATTGTCGGTGTGATCGAGTCTTTATAGGCGTTTCCTTCTTCCCAGATAGTGTAAATACTTTTACCTTGCTCCCGGAGCTGGGAATAGTAATTGTCTGTGGATAGCTGTAAATTTTGGTTCATCTTCTTTACAATTAGCCTTTGGGATTCTTAGTATGTGCTAGGCTTGCTTCCCGTAAGCATTCAGCCGTCAGCCGTCAGCTGTCAGCTGTCAGCCGTCAGCCGTCAGCTTAAAATAAACCTATGCAGACCTATGGCCACGCTAAGGGAACGGGAGAATTTAATATTGATAGAGAAGCATGAGAATTGAAAGTCTGGGTAAAAGCCCATTGCCCATAAGCTGAGAGCTGATCGCTGAGAGCTGATCGCTGATCGCTGAGAGCTGATCGCTGATCGCTGAGAGCTGATCGCTGAATACTTACGGATTCCCTTATCCACGCTGACCATTGATGTATTCTGCTGTAATCGAATGTTGGGGATTCTGGAAGATTTGCTCAACTGGGCCAAATTCAATTAAGCGTCCACAGCCAGACTGAACCCAAAATAACCCCACATAGTCTGCAATCCGTCGAGCTTGAGCCAGGTTGTGGGTGACAATCACCACCGTGTATTTCCCCCGCAAACTAGCAATCAAGTCTTCCACAACCCCACTAGAAATGGGGTCTAGGGCACTACAAGGCTCATCCATCAAAATAATTTCTGGAGCCAAAGCGAGGGTACGGGCGATGCAAAGACGTTGTTTTTGGCCTCCAGAGAGGCGCAATGCTGAGGCTGTAAGCCTATCTTTGACTTCGTCCCAGAGCTTAACATTTGTGAGCACCCTCTCGACAATTCCATTAATTTTCCGACGCTCTATAATACCATGCTCTTTCAACGGAAAAGCAATATTTTTCCAGATTGAGAATGGGAAAGGATTTGGTTTCTGCAAAACCATACCAATCCGACGGCGGAGAGCGATAGTATCAGTTTTAGGGTGAAGAATATTTGAATCCCCCAACCAAACATTACCATAAATTAGGCAGTTGGGGATGAGATCGGTTAAGCGATTGAGACAATACAAAAAGCTGGTCTTGCCACAACCAGATGGGCCAATCAAGGCAGTGATAGAACCCTGGGGAATTGACAGAGTGATATCGTCTAGGGCCTGTTTCGAACCATAGTATAAACTGAGCCGATCCGTGCATAGGGTAGGAAAGCCCCAGTTGTCCATAGGAGGAGAGATGACTGGTTTTGCCTGGGATGAAAACTGACTCATTAATGTTAGTTACGATACATTTTTACTCCTGAAGACTGCGATCATGCCATTGCTTCCCTAGGTAAATCGCTGTGGTATTGATCAACAGGATAACTATAACTAATATCACAGCCGAGGCATAGGCATTATCATCCCCGCCAGGGACATTCATGGATAACTCATAAATATGCAACGACAAAGCCCTTCCAGAATCAAATAAAGAGGTAGGTGTGCGATCGACATAGCCACTGGTGTAAATCAACGCCGCTGTTTCAGCGATTACCCTCCCAACTCCCAAAATTAACCCTGCTACTAAACTGGGAACAGCAGCAGGTAACAATAGATGAATGAGGGTGCTAGTGCGTGAGATTCCCAAGGATGCAGCCCCCAAACGGTATTCTTCAGGAACAGCCCGCAGCCCTTCTTCAATAGAACGAATCAAGATCGGCAGCACCATACAGGCCAAGGTCAATCCTCCAGACAGGATAGAGAAGCCAAGACCAAGGGTAACACAGAAAAAGGCATTGCCAAACAAACCAAAGACAATCGAAGGAACTCCTGCCAACATATCCAAACTGCGTCGCACCAACCGACTAAATAAGTTATTGGTGGCGGTAAATTCAGCTAACAGGATGGCAGTTCCCAACCCCAGGGGCAGGGCTACTGCCAGGCAAACCCCTAAAATCAATGCCGTTGAAACCAATATGGAGGCAATACCTCCTTCTCGACCAGCATTTTCAGGGTCTGTGGTCACGAATTCCCAAGAAAGATGGCTAGATCCATACCAAACCAAATGCCCTAGAATTATCGCGAAACTAGCGGCGACGGACAAAGCGACGAACCAGACAATGATCCTCAACACTCGGTCTCGATAAGCAATCTTGCTGCGATGCCGATGATTGCGAGAGTCACTCAAAAATTTCCGTTTTTTAGAGCCTTTAGACGGATGGGCAGCATGAGAGTGAGAAGAAAAGAGAGCCATGGAAGCTGACACTGCAATAACTCTGTAGTGGATGGTTACCCAACTCAGGGGCAATTATACTAGTAAATGTGTTTTTCTTCTGCGATCGCTTCTGCCAAGAGCGCCAGAAACAGACTCACTGCCAGCAACAACAATCCAGTTACAAACAGGGATGAACGATGATTGCCCAGGGCAAAAGCCATTTCCAAAGCAATGTTAGCGGGTAAGGTGCGAATCGGAGCGAACAGTGTATCTGGAATCTGAGGCACATTACCACAGACCATTAACACCAGCATCGTTTCCCCAAGGGCTCGTCCAATGCCTAGGATAATGCCAGTAAATACCCCCAGTCGCGCAGCCGGTAGCATGATGCCCAAAATCGTCCCCCAACGGGACAATCCTAGGGAAGCGGCTCCCTGCCAATAAACTTGGTTCATCTCTGCTAACGTCGCGTCCACGGTCAGGGCAATAGTAGGAATAATCAGTAGAGCTAACATTAGTACTCCTGCTAGTAAACTGGTTCCTGGTGGATGGAGGCGATTAATCAGTGGCACTAACACGACCAGTCCCCATAGTCCATAAATTACTCCCGGAAATCCCGCCATTAACTCCAGTAAGCGACGGTAGAAACTAGCGAGGAAAGGAGGAGCGTAATAGTGGCAGAACAAAGCCGACAAAATCCCAACGGGAGCCGCTAGCACTACTGCTCCTGTTACCACCAATAGGGTACCCACCAACATTGGGGTGAGGTTATAGAATCCTTGAGCGGGACTCCAGCTAGCATCGGTCAAAAAGGCTAATATCCCGATTTCATCAAGAATCGGTAAGGATTCAATGATCAAGAACCCTGTAATAATCACAACGAGTATACCTACCACAGAGGCAATTCCTCGTACAGTCCACCCTAAAAACCGATCAATTTTTCGGGGGCACAAATTTTTGTAGCCGAACGATATCATAATTTTCTTCACCCTGAACAAATGTGATGAACTGCTTTGCTAGTCCAGTGGGGTTTCCTTTTGTCACCAGAGTTAATTGCCGAAGCAAGGGAAAACTGCCATTAGCGACTGCTTCACTGGTTGCTTCAACGCCATCCAGTGCCAGAAGCTTGATGGATATACCCTCCTGCATACTATATTCCGCAGCACCAATGGAGACGTATCCAATAGCATTGGGATTACCTGCAACAGTTTTTATGCCTTGTTGATTATCCCCAATTACCACATCCGCCTTCACCTGTGAGTTATTCACTCCAAAGTATTCCAGAAATTTCTTTAGTGTTGAGTGTCCTTCTGCTCTGTGGACAAAGGTGATCGGGGCATCATTTTTATTTAAGCTTTGCCAATTTTTGATTTGACCAGTGCTGATGGCCTTAACCTGTTTCCTAGTGATTTCTGTTAAGGGGTTATCACCATGAACAATGATGCTAATTCCATCCCGTCCAAGCACAAAAACTTCCATCCCAACGGCTTCATCTTCTGTCAAAGTCCGAGAAACCATACCAATATCAGAAAGTCCTTGTTGCACATCTGCTAGTCCACGAGAGGAACCACCGGTTTGTACATCAATACGAATCCCTGGATTTTGCTCTTCAAATCTTTTACCCAAAGCTGAAACTAAAGGAGCAACAGTACTTGCTCCTGTTAAGATTAGCTTTTGTTGCCCAGACCCAACCTCAGGAGATTGAGTACAACTCTGCAAATATAGGCACAGAAGCAGGATAAACGAACCTAGTCTAAATTTCATCAATGTGTTATTAAGTAGCAAGGTCTCAGACCAAGTAAATCATCATAAATTATAAGTTTACATCGGTGGTGGGTTAGCACCCAATATATCCCTGTCGGTGGGCAGTGCCGATTCAACCGATCAAAGGCATTGGAATTGCTGTTATGCACTGCCCACCCTACGATAATTTACGATTAATTTTCTCGATAATATATCCCTGTCGGTGGGCAGTGCCGATTCAACCGATTAAAAGCATTGTAATTGGTGTTAGGAACTGCCCACCCTAGGATAATTTACTGTATTGATTATGCGATCGCGCTTTCCCACAGCGATCGCTAATTTCCCAGCTAAACCCCAACTGGAGATCCCCCCTAACCCCCCTTAACAAGGGGGGGACACTTACCACACTTTCCACACTCCCCACACTCCCCACACTTCCTGCTCCCTGCTCCCTACTCCCTGCTCCCTCAAAAAGAATTTGTTACAAAATTTTTCAAAATATGCTATAATATGCAAATTTTTGTGCTACACTTAAAGTGTGGACAAGAAAATCCACGGGAAGAGCCAGCCTAAGAGTTTTCGCAGGCTGCAGGCTGGCTCTGGGTCACCTTTACAGGAGATAACTTAATAATATGTCCCATCGACGCCTATACCCATGGGTAATGGTGCGCTTATTGCCACCGATGCCACCAGTGGTTTTCGCTCGGTTCGACAACCCTGCTGATGCGAAGAGCTATGTGCAGGTGCTGAAACTGCTGATGCCTGGTGCCAAGTTTCTACTTTTTTTGGATTACCGAGTAATTCTGTAGGGTGTGTTAGGGGCGGGCTTGCCATCATGTTCAACCTCATAGCAAGTGTTGGGAAAGCCCGCCCCGTAACGCACCACCCAAGGTCTCACCCTCATTTTCGCGGTAGCCATGGTTGGGACAGCGCGTCCTAAAATAGTGATCACAGGCAAGATGCCTATTCTACAAAGATCTCAAGTCCACCCATTGGGTCAAACAGGTGGGGATCCCCCCTAACCCCCCTTAACAAGGGGGGAACTGTTACCACGCTTACCACATTCCCGATTCCCGATTCCCGATTCCCTGGGGTATATAATATTCTCTAGGATTGCTATAATAAAAATCGATTAATCATTGGGAAGCATCTAACTGTCAAAGGTTTGCTGGGCTTAGGGTCTAGCACCAACATCAGCATAATTATAGTTACAGCGTTTTTCATAACTATGGGGTACACAGGATTGTTTACCAGATCCGCTGTTCCCTATTCTGTGCTCTTTTCCCCCCTGATTACGGTTAGGGGGGATCCCTATTAGCTGACTAACTCCTTGGGAAACTACCACCATGCCCCATAGAGGCAATCTCAACCGCCCAAAGCTTTTCCCTACCTTTAATACCAGTGTTAAGCAGTGCCTATGTTATTTCTTAGCACTGCTAGTAGCGGTACTTTTGATTGTTAACGGGAGTCATGCTCAAGAAAAGAAACCTGAGCTAGAATCCTGGCAGCTCAAAGGGATTGTGACAGCACTGGATGACCATGATCCCTTGGTATGGGTTGAAGCTTTGGACAAATTGTCTAGGTATAAATTGGATCAACTCAAGCCCCCCGTTGAGATTCCTAAACAGACAATTGACAAGATTGCAGACTTATTGGCCTATAAGCATAAGACCGACCATGATAGAAAGTCGGTTCAGTCCAAAGTCCGTGCTAGTGCAGTACAAGCTCTGGGGGAAATGGGAGCAGCGGCCTATAAGTATGCTCCCCAAATTGCTGAACTGTTAACCGACGAAGATAGTGATGTCAGTCTTAGTGCGGCATTGACTCTGGGGAAGATGGGAGCAACCGCCTCTGAGTACATTTCCAAAATTGCCAAACTTTTAATCGACTCAGATGGTAATGTCAGTCGTAGTGCGGCAAAAGCTCTGGGGCAGATGGGAGTAGCTAAGGACTACGCTCCCCAAATTGCCAAACTTTTAACCAACTCAGATACTGATAGTGATATCCGTGCTAGTGCGGCATCGGCTCTGGGGCAGATGGGAGTAGCTAAAGACTACGCTTCTCAAATCCTTCCACTTTTAACCGACTCAGATTCGAGTGTCGGTTCTAGTGCGGGATGGGCTCTGGGTCAGATGGGAGCCGCCGCCTCTGAATACTTTCCTCAAATCTTAGAACTTTTAACCGACGAAGATAGTGATGTCCGTTATAATGCCATCGAAGTTCTGGGGGAGATGGGAGCAGCAGCCTCTGAGTACTTTCCCCAAATCATTGAACGTTTAACTGACTCAGATTCGAGAGTCCGTTCTAATGCAGCATGGGCTATGAGTAAGATGGGAGCAGCCGCCTCTAAGTACGCTCGGCAAATCCTTCCACTTTTAACCCACTCAGATCGTGATGTCCGTTCAAGTGCGGCATCGGTTCTGGGTCAGATGGGAGCAGCTGCTTCTGAGTACATTCCCCAAATCGCCAAACTTTTAACCGACTCAGATAACCATATTCCTCATAGAGCGGCAGAAGCTTTGGGTCAGATGGGAGCAGCCGCCTCTGAGTATGTTCCCCAAATCCTTCCACTTTTAACCCACTCAGATGACCGTGTCCGTGCTAATGCGGCATATGCTTTGGCGGGGATGGGAGCAGCACCATCTCAGATAGCTCCCCAAATCCTACAACTTTTAACCGAATCAGATTGGAATGTCCATTATCATGCAGCATCCGCTCTGGGTGAGATGGGAGCAGCACCATCTGAGTATGCTCCCCAAATCATTCCACTTTTAACCGATTCAGATAGCTCGGTTCGTGATAATGCAGCAGAAGCTCTGGAGAAGATGGGACCATTACAGGTAAAACACTTACTTTCTGTATTAAATCAAGTTTACTGGTACCATCGAGAAGCACCAAGCCTGCGTTTTCTAGCCTATTTCCTCAGTGGTGGTGAAAAAGACTCAGTGCGCTTAATCCACTGGTTGGGCTCACCTGAGAAATATCCCCATGAAATTCAGGTCATCAATCACCAAGAAGGGTTGGAAGTTCTCAACCTATTTGCCGAAATCTGGGAAGATACTCAATCTCTGTCTAAACTGCGCAAAGACTTGGAAAGGCAGATTGCCATAGTTGTTGACAAGGTCAAGTGGGAACAAGCAGATATGGATCTGCTCAAGCAACACCACGATAATCTTAAGTCTATAGACTCCCAACTTGCTGCTGCCGTCAATGCTCAAATTGTTGCCTTAGAACGACAGCACCGGTTTCTGATTGCCTTTAAGGTTTGGCTAATCCATGTCAGTTGCTGGTTGTTTCTAATTATCATTTATCCTCGTTCTTCCCAAGTCCAAGGCCTAATCTGGAACTGGAAATTCCGCACCATTGTGGGCTTAGGCTATATCAGTCTTGCTCTGACCTGGATTCCCTGGTTGCGTTACCGATTACTGGCTCCCTTCCGGGAGGTGCTGGTGGCCGATGCTAGCTTAGATAGCTTCGATCCCCAGGCTTACTTTCCCAACTCTTACGTTAAAATTAGACGAGCCACCCATACCCAACCGATTCAAACCGCCATTGCCCAACTCCAGTCTCCCATCGTTCTGGAAGGGGAATCGGGACTGGGGAAATCGATGTTTCTCCGGAATTTAGTCAAAACCTCCGGGCGGCTGTCGGTTTACCTGCCAGCCAGCGAATGTGCCGCTGGTGTGGTGGAAGGGATTCAAACTAAATTGCCCATCGCTGCCCATGACCCTAAATTCCTACAAAGCCTGATTAACTACAATACCCTAGATATCTGCATTGACGGACTCAATGAAGTCAGCCCTGACACCAGGGCTACTATTAATACCTTTGTGGAGCATCACGTCCATGGGCATATTATCCTCACTACCCAACCCTTGGAATGGACACCCCCAGCCACGGCTAAAACCTACGTGCTGCAACCCCTGAAGCGCCAGCAAATTGCTGAGTTCCTCACCTCTCGTCAAGGGATTTTGCCCGAAGATGCCCCGGTATCCGGTGTAGAGTACGAGCAAGCCTGTGACGACTATCTGGCCACCCAACTCCACCAAACCCAATCCAAACAGGAGTTAACGGCAGTACGTCGGTTTCTCTCCAATCCCATGGATTTGACCTTGGTGGCGCAACTGTTGGCTCAGGGCAAAGACCCGGATTTGCTGAACTTGCAACAGCAGCAATATGAGATCATGGCAGAAGACTATCAACAGATTCACCTTTGTGCCTTTCCCCTGGCTGAATTTGCTGAAACCGTCTACCAGATGCGCCTCCATGATCAAATTACTATCCCAGAAGAGGGCTGCTTGGATGAGTTGCAGTGCATGGAACGCTATAAAATGGTATTAACTCGTCAGCAGAAGGATGCTTTTGGTGGTACCCATCGAGAATGGTACTTTCGCCACGATAAAATCCAGGAATACTTTATCGTCCAGACCTTCCTCAAAACCGAGAATCGAGAACGTCAGCACGAGCATTTGAGTGACCCCCGATTTCGCGGTGTCTACCTGCTGCTGGCCACCCTGTTGGAGGTTGACAAAGCTCTGGTATTACGGGAAGTCCTGATTCAATCGGCTGCCGAAACCAAAGACCATGCCGTCAGTGACCAGTTCATCCAGCGGTTTAATTCTCGCCAAGAGCTCACCCAAACCACCAACAACCATGGCGTGCTTGCCCTTTACCAGAAGCATTACCAAGACCTAATCGAAATTGCTAGACTACAAGCAAGCCGACTTATCACTGTTGAAAACAACGCCATGAGTGACTCAACGTCAGACTACCATCATTCCAACTATCACTCTAAATACGATCAACGTCAGTCTCAACATAGATTTAATAACTTTGTCGATGCGACTCAAAGTGAGTTTAATCAAGAAATTGATAGTCAAACTCAAAACAATTATGCCCCCGAGAAAAACCAAACCCTAAGTGAAGCCGCCGCTGAAATTCAAGGATTATTAAAACAATTAGAGCAAAGTAATCCCAATGCCACGGATTTAGAAAAGACAGCGTTTGTAAATATCGCCATTCCAGCAAGTACTAAACAACGGTTGCTTAGTGCCTTAGAAAGTGGTGGTAAAGAAGCCCTTAGGGAATTATTAGATAATCCCTATGTGAATGTGGGCATGGCGATTGTGGAAGGATGGCAGAATCCATAGTAGGGAGTAGGGAATATGTAAGCATTCAGCAGTGAGCGGTCAGCGGTCAGCTTATTTTATTCAAAAGCTGAATGCTGAATGCTGAATGCTGATAGCTGAATGCTGATAGCTGATAGCTAATAGCTGAATGCTTACAAATAGTCTAATGCCGAGAGGATATGGCCAAACTTTTGATTTAGAGTATCTATAGTTTCAGGTTTAAGATTATTTCTGAAATCTCCAGGAGTGATTTTACGTATGTGAGTATTGGGCTTGGCATTTTTGGGATCTACTTGATCAGATAATTGCTTAGACAAGCCGTTTATATCTTCTGAAGAAAGTTGAAACGGTTGAACAAACGAGGTGAACCAACTATCAAAGTTATCTACCATATCTTCATACTTGAGTAGATTAACACCAGGATGACCAATGAAGTGATTTAGATATTTTTCATATCTCTCAAAGTAATCATCACTGAAGGAAATCACAAACTTGTCTATTCCCCAAGAAAGCCACTCGTCTCGAATCGATTTCTTTATGCCTCCGTGAGTTTTTGTCCAAGAAAAGAACATTGAATTCAGACCATCTCTGGGATCTCGTAGGTGTAGGTTTACAAAACAGCTATCTAAGTCTATCTCTAGGGGACGACGTATAGGGCCAATACACCCTGTATCTATATAATTAAACTCAGCAAGAGCTGACTGGCAACAATTTACTTTAAAGTCTTGAAAATATAATAAACTATCACTTAACTCTTTATTATTGGGAGAATAGTATTTCAGTTGAGCCAAAGCACAAGCTTCTAAAGTTATTCTGTGCAATAACATTGAACCTGCTTTATGTACTGTAAAAACAGCTATTTTGGTGACTGGTTTCATAATATAATTTAAGTATAGCGGTTTTTAATTAGGTGAGGTACATTTTTTTATGGAACAGGGAATCGGGAATCGGGAATCGGGAATCGGGAATCGGGAATCGGGAATCGGGAAGAAGGTAAAAATTTTTTGTACCTCATTAGGCTAAAAACCGCTAGATTAATTAAATCATAATCTCGGCTATATATTGCATAATTCTGGATGTTGTAGACTGCCAACACCATTGTGGGTGCATCTCAATGCATCCACAAACACTCTTCGGCAATAGAAGTATAATATCATGTTATGACATTACCCTTAATATAGCGGTTTTCAATTAGGTGAGGTACAAATTCTTGGGTTTTAGGGAGCAGGTAAGAGGCAAGAGGCAAGAGGCAATAGGCAATAGTCCCCATCTCCCCATCTCCCCATCTCCCCATCTCCCCATCTCCCCCTCATAAGGGTAGGTTTTTTACAAAGACCTCAGGTGTGGGGTGTGGGGGATAAGACAATGTACTTAATTTGTCGTTCAAAATCATCGCTTCTTCAGGTGCGACCCGTGGCGAATTTAATTCGCCAAGGTCAAGCGCACCTAAGTTGTTTTCCTTTTCCTCTCCCTCTGGGTCGCCCCATGTTTTACCCTAATGTAAAAAACCTACCCCTGTGAGCCACCCTCCCCACACTTCCCACACTTCCCACACTTCCCACCCTCCCGACTCCCTACTCCCGATTCCCTACTCCCCACTCCCAATCAAACTCAGAAGATAACCTCCACTACCAAGTCGTCATAGTCTAAGTCACCACCACCAAAGGTATCCTCGAAGCTAAACTGATTGTCCCCTAGTAAGCGGACGTGATCAAATTGATCAGGGTTAGCAGGCAAGAAACTAAAGTAGGCATTCAGACCGGAACCCTGCTGATTCGTTGGATTCTGAGTCAGGAACTCCTCAACAGTGCCATTAGCAATTAGGAACGGAGCTAACAGTACTCCACCGGATAGCCCACTGGCTAAATCTACCTGATTGGAGACTGCAAGCTCTGCATAACCGGCATCACCGGGGTTGAGATTACCAATTTTACCACTAGCATCATCAACCTGATAAAAGCCAAAGCTATTCTCAAACACTGCTTGACTACTAACCACAAACTCAGGTGTTACTGTTCCAGTCACATCGGTTAAATCCAACAGCTCCACTTGCCCTTGAATCTGGGGACTCCCTATCCCTACAGTAGGAGTTAAAGCCGAAGCGTCTTGAACCGTTACCACTAAATCATCAAAGTCTTGGTCATCAGCATCTTCAAAGTTTAACGTCAAGACACCGTCGCTATTGGTCTCGGTTTGGATATGGTCTAAACCATCGCTATTGAAAGCAGCATCACCGAAGAATACAGAAACATTTTCTCCTGCTAGCACGGCCTCTCTGGTGCTATTTTGTACTAGGTAAAATCCTAATTGATCCCCTACATCAAAATTATTAATTAGACGACTAGTTTGACCACTATCTTCCGGATTTAGCAGCACAGAGAAAATAGTCTGAGCATTAGATAGAGCCGCTTCCACATAGCCTTCCTGACCAGGAGCAATACCATTAACTGTACCTTGGTCATTATCCGTGACAAACACCCCAATTTCATTGACATTAGTAGCGTTTCGACTAATAAAGGTGAATAGGAGTTGAGCGTTGCCAGTGGTGTCACTAGTGATAGTAAAAGTATTGTTAGGGTTCTGAGTCAGAGTCGAAGGAACAAAGGTAGGGATCGAGTTAACAGTAATATCAACAGTCGCTGTATCAAGGCCGCCGTTGCCATCAGATACCTGATCGATCAAGCTATCATTCCCACTGAAATCTGGATCAGGAGTATCAGTAATAACGTCATCATTAGTATTATCCAAGGTACCGTTATTGTTAACCACAGCAGTACCATCTGGTGCATCATTTACAGGAGTAACAGTAATGTTAACGGTAGCGGTGTCAGCAGGGTTAACCCCATCGTTTAACTGATAAGTAAAACTATCCGGTCCATTGTAGTCGGGATTCGGAGTGTAAGTAATAACGTCATCGGTTAGATCATCAGGAGTACCATTGTCATCTACTACTGCACTACCATTACTGGGATCACTAATAACCGTTAGAGTGCTATCTCCCTCAGTATCGGTGTCATTATCTAAGACGTTAATGTTAACGGTTGTATCTTCAGTAGTCGTGGCCGTATCATCTACAGCTATCGGGAGTTCGTTGGTCAGGTTGAATTCAATATAGTCAAATCGGATGAATTCATCACCATCAGCGGTACCTTTAACCTCGATCAGGTCTCCATTACGGATAAACGTGCTAGAGCTAATCTGCAAAGGGACGAAAGTGGAGGCTTCGGGGATACCGCTAGCAGTAGAGGCAGGATTATTAAGAGTGATTGTGGGAAAGACGGTACTGCCAATCCTGACATCGATTGTGCTTTCTCCATCTATTTCGTCAAAGATGCCAATGATTACTTCATAGCTACCAGTGGGCTGATTAAAGCTTGTGCTAGCAGTACCAGGGGGGAAAGCAGTATTATTAACAGCATCAAATAGACTGATTAGTGCGCCCCCGGAGGCATCAGGATTAGGAGTAGTTACAAAGTTAGTTATACTAGATAAATTTTCGGCTTCAATTCTCGTCATAGTGTTGTAGTCTCCAACCTTTATCTGTGTTTCAAGCTCTGGTAATTTTATTTGGTAATTTTATTTGGGCAGCAAGTAATACCCTAGCAAGTTTATATCCACTCAATCCCCAGGATATGGATACCCTTTACAGAAGACATCTCCAAAAATTAACCTCAAACCCTTGCACTGCCTGGGTCAAAACCGAGTTTCTGGAGATGTCTAGAGTCATGGGAAAGAGTATAATACTATGCTAAACCTTCACAAAAGCACCGATTATTACAGCTAATCAAAAATCTGATAAATCGGCCGCTGTATTAGTTACATGGTTTTGATTTTCCGTGTTTCAAAACCTATCTAAATTCCGTAGATGCTCCACCAAAATTCTTTTGCTGACATAGTCTCATAACTATACTATAGTCTTCCCCCAAGAGCTTGAGTTTTTGCGGTCAAACAATTCCTTTATTCATTCATGACATGAATTGGATATTATGTCACCATGGAATGTAGTAATTTTATCAAAACTTTATCCTATTGTTACGGATATGAGAATTGGTCAATATTTTCGATGACTAGAGAATAATTAATGCGATCGCTCTTAGCGGAAGCTTCGCTTCATCGCGCTGCAGGTAGGGAATAGGAAACAGGGAATAGGGAACTTCTGATCAGGGAAAGAGAGGGAGGTGTGGGAAGTGTGGGGAGATGGGGAGATGGGGAGATGGGGAGATGGGGAGATGGGGAGATGGGGATTGATATCAGCAACTGGCTGCCCAAAACGGCGCTGCATTCTTTCGTCCCTTGAATTTGTAAACACCATTACACGCATTTTTAATAATTATACGGGTATAAACAATACCCAAAATCTACTTTATATATACTTTATATAACTATTATGATTTTTTTTATAGCGTTTCTCATAGTCATGATGTACAGAGTTTTTTTCCTATTCCCTATTCCCGATTCCCTATTCCCTATTACCTATTACCTATTCCCGATTCCCGATTCCCTATTCCCGATTCCCTATTACCTATTCCCGATTCCCGATTCCCGATTCCCGATTCCCGATTCCCGATTCCCGATTCCCTATTCCCAGAGCCGCTGTTACCTATTCCCAGAGCCGCTGTTACCTGTTCCCGAAAATCCCAAAATTATGTACCTCACCTAATTAAAAAATGCTAGATATCACAACATACATATAACTATCCATAAAATAACTAATATAAAAATATTGAGTTTATCTTTCATCGAAAACTAATCCATTAGGTAATCGAACCATAGGTTTTATTATAAACATGGCTTAGGCAGTAATTATACTGGTAAGGTGCCTTAATAACGTAACCTACTACTTATGGCATTTGGAGTGATAGCCTTTAGAGTGATAGGGTTTCGAGTCCAGTTTTGGGTAAGTCCTAAGCAAAAATGATTATTTTATAAATCTTGAACTTTTATAAATCTTGAAAATTGATAGCTATATAGCCTTTATATTTGAGTTGTGAACATACTCCCAAAGGCCAAGAGGCAAGAGGCAAGAGGCATCCATGCTAGAGGGGAAACAGCTCCGGAGTTTTATTGTCCAATAAAAAAAAGACCATACAGGTTTACATCTCATTTGTAAACGCTATATAACGTCTCTACATGTAAGCAATCAGCTAACGCACCAAGGGCTTTAGCTGATTGCCCTTGGCTAAATACTTAGGTAATTGAAATTACGTATTTAAACATAACTTTGCCAACTGGGATCAGTTACTGGCTCAAGCCTCTCCAGGCGATCGAACCCATTAGCATTCATCAGCCAGACACTATTTTGTCCATCGTCGAGATTGCGCCAGAGGATATCATCGACACCATTATCATCAATGTCGAGGGTACCATGGATTACCTCCTGACCACTACTGATTGGTGAGGAGATCAACACTGATTCAATGTACTGAGTCCCTTCCATCCTCCAATAGTAAATAGTTTGCTCTTGAGTATTGCGCCAGATAATATCCCCATCACCATCTCCATCCAAGTCTCCCGCTGCCCTCATTTCCCAAATACTAGTGACTGGTTCCGATTGAATGAACACCTCCTGAGCCACAGTAGTGCCATTCATGAGCCAGACTTTATTTTCCCCAGTGGAAGTATTGCGCCAGAGAATATCCTCTTGATTATCACTGTTAAAATCTTCGGTGCCACGAATTTCCCAGTCCAGGTCTGGAGTTGGGGTGATGGACACTGCATTCTGAAACACCGATCCTGCCATCAACCAGATGCCAGTTTCACCAGTAGAGGTATTACGCCAGAGAAGATCCTGTTGTTGATCAGCGTTGAAATCCCCTGCACCCTGCATTTGCCAAGGACTGTCCGCTGCTTCTGTTGGTGAATGAATTGTTACGGCTTGAGCTAAGTCGAGACCATCCATCAGCCAAGCACCATTGACTCCGGTCTCGTCATTACGCCAGAAAATAGTCACACTCTCGCTGATAGTGGATTGGTCATTGTCGGTAATGGTGAAAGTGGCACTGGGAGTCTCACCTAATTGATAGTCGGGACTATTCTCAAGGGTAATAATGACAGTTTCTTCCCCTTCTGCTATACCATCGGCAATTGGGGTAAGCTTGAGATCTACTGACTCCTGACCTTCTGGAATAGTAACGGTACCAGTTAGGATGGGCTTGTAATCTGAGGGGCTAGCGGTGCCACTGACCGTGTAAGTTACCTCTAGGCTTTGACTAATGTCTCCGGTACGGGTGATGGTAATACCACCACTTTTTGGCACAGTTTCGGCTAATGTGCCATCAGTAGGGGTAATGGTAAGTTCAGGAAAAGTAATAACTGGGCCAGCTTCCACTGCTGGTGTTATTTCAATAACGTCGATCCGCGCTAGTTCATCGGTTTGATTCCCCAAACTATCCGCCACGGCAGAGATTTCAATCTGATCCCCTGGAGTCAGTGCTACGTCTTCAAAGATGGGATTAGGATTGGATAAACCATCAAATATAGAACCAGTCAACCCGATATAATTACCAGAATTGGGTGTGTCTATGGGTGGATTGCCCTTTTCTCCTGGGTTTTTATTGAAAATATATCTACTAATTGGGATACTGTTGACACGAAGTGTCAGGGTAGCTCTGCCATCTGATTCATCAAAATGGGCAATATTAAAATTATAGTTACCAGCAGGACCGTCAGCTTCTGTCCAGGTTAAACGAATGAATGCTGGTTCACTAGTATTGGTTTTGGGAATCTCGATAGCTTGGCCACCGGAAGCAATGTCACTATCAAAAACTATGTAGTTCTCTAGACTCAGCCTAGTTGTGTCTTCTGCCTCAAATGTTGGCATAATTACTATTATCCTCTCCTTTTTAGGGAATAGGGAACAGGGAATAGGGAATAGTAGGAAAGAGCTCCGAGTAGTTTTTGGTGTTATGATAAATCCCTATTGGAGTACATGAAATATTTTCAAAAGTTATATAATAACGATTGCTAGATTGGATATGAAACTTTTTTAAATCGAAATATTTTTAACTTTTACTTAACTAAATAATGGCTGATTATTGGATAATAGCTAAAAGTATGTATTCCTACTCGCTATAGTATAGCAAGGGAAGTATAGTTTAGGACATAGTCTTTTAGTTGAAAGGGACTTCGGAGCAGGTAGCAGAAGATGTCTTAAGCTTTACTTCGACTGCTATAATGGGAATTTTTTTATCAATTACCATTACTATAGATGACATAATTATGATTCGATGTCACTAAAAAATCACTTACTTCATCAAATCTTTACAGTTTTTTTTCCGGATTAATTTCTAGTCTTCACGTTTATACAGCGGTTTGCAATTCAAGGTACAAACTTCTCGGTTTTTAGGGACTTCGGAGCAGGGAGCAGGGACTGAGGCCGTGGGCCACGCGGGGCGCGTTCGGAAGAGGGAAGAGGGAAGAGGGAAGAGGGAAGAGGGGAAAAAATCCTGTGTACCTGATAGTTATGCAAACCGCCGTATCTCTGGTTTACATCTCTATTTGTTGGTGAGAAGCGACGGAAAACGGCCAACAGACAGAGTTCAGGGAGGGAGGAATAAAATAGAGACTTTGGGGCAGTATTCAATCGGGTTTGTGATCAATCCCAGGGTACCGGAATTGATATCATCAGGTGATGTAAGCTATCAGCTGATACGCGACACGCTGATAGCTGAGGTTGTTTACTTGAGGTCTGATCAACAGACGTTTGTTGTGGGCTTCTTAAAGGATAATGTGCTACTTCTGAGTAATGGGCTGCTGGACACAGTTGAGCATACGCAGAGTAGCAGCAGCGGCATAGTTCCGGCGTGCTTGAGAATCGGGCAAGAAAGCGTTACCCCTTTCGTTGAGGGGAGATGCCACTTGGCAGTAGGCAGACATTTCAGAAATCAGAGCAACAGCCCAGTGACCTTCGGTGTCGGAAAATTGTGTGACTGACTCAGTAGAAACGAGTACCCCTGGCTGCCCTTGCAGGCTTTTGGCAAATTCAGCAGCTTTTTTTTGTACTGCCATCAATTCGGCGCGAGTTACGGACTTATTTGGTCGGAAGGTGCCATCAGGATAGCCACTAACAATGTTGTTGTCCCTCGCCCATTGAATTTTGGCAGCACTCCAGCGCCCAGCCTCAACATCCCGATAGGGCCGTCCTGATGCTTGAGTGGGGACAGTAATAGTAGCACCTGGCAGTTTACCTAAGCCTTCAATCACCATAGACACGAGTTGTTCTCTGGTGAGAAACCCTTGGGGTCTGAAGGTATTGTCCTGAAATCCAGCAATAAATCCCATTGCTACAGCTTTTTCAATTTCTGAGCCATAGACATCATTAGCAATATCCCGAAATTTAGAGGTTTCCCGTGGCGGAAGTGGGGGAAGCTTGGATGGATCAGTACTTCCTGTGTTACCTAGGGGTGTATTAGTAGCAAGGTAGACGTGACCTAGCTCTTTGCCATTGAACATTCTCTTGGCAAATTCCCAACCGGGCTGGAGAAAAATTTTCATAAAGCCCTGGCTAATACCACCAGTTCTGCCGATGATTACTTCAGGAGCTTTACGATCAAGGCGGTGCTTACCCACTAGCAACAGTTCACCATTACGCTCAACAATGCTGAGGATGTAATCGAGTCCTAAGTCTTCACCCGCCATGCGCATGGAATAGCCATTGCTATCAGTACTACGTCCGCAAATGCCAGTAAAGTCAAAGTTCAACAGCAGTGGGTCTACGATCACTGGGTTAGTACCACTCTCGCTCCAACAGGCTCGCTTGTTGGATTTTTGCTCTATGATCAGCAGTTGATGGGAATTTGCACCAAAGGGTTGAGCTACAGCAATAAACTTGCCTTGTTCAACTTGTTTTTGCTCGAAGGTAGCGGCGGAGGTCTGGTTGCCAAGACTGATTGTTGAGAAGGCAGTGGCTAGGGCAACGGTGGCGAAGGTGGCTAGTTTTTGTGGTAATTTTTGTCTTAAAGAATTTTTCATCGAATTTTCGCGCCTCCTTTTAGTAGTTGACAAGTAAGCCCGTGGAGCGTTTGAGTAATCGGACTTTCCGGGCTGAGAATTGTCCGATTCTTTTCCAGTTGCTATTGCTCACTGAAACTTGTGTTGCCGTATCGCCACTGATCCACCCTCGGTAGGTCTGACCCGCTTTTACAGCTTCCACGTAGTCGCCTTTACGGAAACCGTGGCGAGTGGTGGTTCCTCCGTACTTTCGGCGTTTACCGCCCTTGGAAAATTGGAGTAGGTGGAGTTGACGACGGCTAATTGGCGGTCGGGAAACCACGGCGAAAGGTGCAAGGGTGACCACAGCCACGGTGGGGGTCACGACTTTACCGTTGCGGTAGTACTGGGTCTTGACCTTTCGGAAGGGGAAGGATGCCAAGGCTATACCGTCGTTGGCGTGAGTCTCAGCCGTCTGACGACTCTTATCGGTCTTGTCTTTGGTTAACCCCAACCCTTTTCGTGCCATTGAGGTCTCCCATCCCATCTTTTGGGTGACGGGGACCGTGAATGTTGCCTCAAGGCGTTGGATGGATTGGTATTGCCCCACCATCACTGGAGAGAAAGCTTTTGTCCCTTTGGCTTTGACCACTTCATAGACGATCTGGCTAATGGGATAAAGCTCGAATAACTCACTGACCACACGAAACTCTAAATCACGGTTGGCTTTGATGGATGGGGGAAGCTTTTTGGCTAGCCGATTCTCAAAGCGCTTCTGTCTGTGAGCGCGTTGGTCGTAGGGAATTTTGTGGTTAATCCGACGGCTACGGCGAGTTCGCCGCATCATGCCTCGGGTATCGATCCGGTCTCTGACCTTGGGATAGGGTAGTACCAGATGACCCGTCCAGAGGGTGGCTTGGGCTGACTGGACAGCCAAGCCAGTGAACATTTTGCCGGGGTCAATCCCCACAGCAATCGACTGAGTTTCCTCCCCTGATGGTTCAGCTACTAGTTGAATCGCAAAGATGTCGAGGGCGTTAGGGTAGATGATGGCTTTACCTTCTTTAACCCAACGTCTCGCTCTAGAGGCTTTTGTCGGCATTAAGGGTTGTCCATTTGGTGAAATTACTGGGACTCGTAACATGGAGATAATCCTCACGAGTAAAGTGTTTGGGGGTTACCCGTCCCTTCGGTCACCTCATTCAAGATGTCCTTTCAGCAAGCGACTGACAACACAGTCTTACAGTGGTACGGACTGGGGAAGTATCCGTACGTGCGTACCAGAATGAGGCTCGATGACCTAGTCAAACCTGGGAGAGTTAGTTGTCTCTCCAAGCCCCAACCTGGCCGTAGGCCACGCTACGCGAACAACGCAGTAGGTTGGGGTTATTGACACTACTTACCTGTGTATTTCAGCATCTGTACTGAGCTTTTAGGATTTGTCAATTTTAAGACAACTGCTTCAAGCTATAATGATTAACTTTCAGATTAAATGTTTCTGGTTCTAATGGTTTAAGTTTTATTTTTGATTAATAAAATTTGAGCAAAAGTAGCTAAGGACACTAATATCAGTGTGAAGCTGGCGAAACTATCACAAGGTTTTCGAGCCTGAGGGTTATCTCTAAGCATGATGGGATCAAGGCTGAAAATCCGTCGGAGGTCGCTAGAATGTTATTTAATATTGCTGGTGTAGGGACTGGGTTAGGAATTCTAACCCTATTGGTATTTGGGCTGTTGCAATGGTTGCACATCAGTACTGGTCATTTCCTGGATTGGGTGATTGGTGTGGCTAGCTTTTGGTGGCTGTTGGTGATTGTGACAGTGCCATGGAATGTCCACTTGGAAGCTAGGGAAGTTTTAGCAGAGGGGTCGGCTTCCAGGGAAAATGAGATTGCGGTTGACCCGAAGCAATTAGACTATGTGAAAATGATAGCTAAGCGATCGCTAACCGTAGCAATCGCCCTTCACGTGTTATCTGCTGTGGGTCTTTACATGCTTGCTGCTACTGGGATTAGTGCTGTGGGCTACGTCAGTTCGGGAGCAGCTTTGCTTTTAACTGCTTTGCGTCCAGCGGTACGTTTTTACCAGTATTTAGCAGCTCGATTAAGGATGATCCGGCAAGAGTTTACCTATCCTCGCCGAGATGTAATGGAACTACAGAATCGTTTTGAAGCTCTCGAAAGAAGTGTCAAAGGTCTACAAGAGCAACTAGACCCACAAGAACCTTACTCTTGGGTGGCAACCCATCAGCGTTACTGGGAAGAGACTCGTAAAGGCTTAGCCCAACTTGAAGCATCCATGGCACAACTGGAAGCTAATAACAATGCGGAACACCAACGTTTAGCTCGGGATTCTGAAAATGCGATCGCACAATTAACTACAGATAGTCAATTTCTGGATAATGTCCGAGAAATTATTCGGTTTTTCAAGACAGCTTAGCAGTTATAGCGCTACGGGCAGGGAATCGGGAATCGGGAATCGGTAATCGGGAATCGGGATTAAACCAAGTTAGATGCTTCATATAAACGCCTGACAACGGCGATAATTCGCTTACCGTAATCTAAATCAGCTGACCAGCGTCCACTGAGCTGCCCAACTAAGGGAGCAATCCCTCGGGTAACGAAGCGAAACCGGGGATCGACCAAGGGTTGGACTAGGGGTTCCTGACTGGCGTAGGCTTTCAAGTGTTGGATATGGGCACGTACTCCAATTCTAGCGCTAGGAAAAGTCGCTTCTTCATCACTAGTCACTGCTCCCAAACCACCAAAATTATTCTGCTCAGGTCTAAGGCGATCGCTAAAGCGTAGGAAGTTAGTTTCTACACAAGCTTGGGAAAAGGCAATGTCATAGTTGACTCCCTCTACGGAGGCTTCTTCTCGATAGAGCCTAGGTAGGTCAGGAAACTCAGTCAGGGCGTTCTGATTATTGTTTTTAAGAAATATCTGTAACTGGACTTCGGAGGTGCTACCATGACCCATGATCCGGTCAATCAGACCTGGACAGATTTTCTGGGAAATTGAGCGCAAAATCACAGTGCGGGTGGCAGTATCCCAACCGACAAAGATGTCATAATCCCTTAGTTCAATGGCCTTAACATAAACGACTCCCCGATATTGCACACGACGGACATTCTCGGCGGTGGTCAAATCCACTCCTAGGCGATCGGCTAGGTCAATGGGAATGTAAGAATTGCTATTGATTAGAACACCTCGATCATCGTAAGTCTGATTATTGATTTTAATATCAATGATGGGATAAACGGGATTGAATTCATCGGGTGGTTGTTCACCAGAAATCAAACTACTCCATTGGGCAAGTCCATCAGCTATGCCTCTGGCCATGTCACGACGTCGATTCTGGAGCAGAGCACGGTCTTGGGGATTAGTCAAAAAGCCAACTTCGAGCAGTAGGGAGGGAAGGATAACATCACGGCAAAAGGCAAGACGGCCAACACCTGAGTCCGTATCAGGCTTTGCTCCTCGATTCGGCAGTTCAGGAAGGCGTGTGATCAAATAGCGCAGCATTAGTTCAGCATGCTTCTTGCGCTCAGTGTTATTGAAAATGTAGAAGGCAGAGGCACCTCGGATGTTAGGATTGGAAAAGGCGTCAGCATGAATCTCTAACGCTACATCACCAAAACGAGCACGGTCATTAATCCATTGAATTGTCTGCTTTAAACTCAATTCATCAGGAACAGATAATACTTCAAACCGACGCGATCGCAATTCTGGCACCACCAGATCTCGCAGCCGAATCATTTCTTCGGCTTCCGTTGTCCCACCGGCAATCGCCCCTGGGTCACGACCACCACGTTCCATGCCACCGTGACCTGCTGAAATAAATATACGTCCCATGTCTTGCTTTTTGCCCTTAGCCCTTAATTGAGCACTTGCTCTCTCCAGGATAAGGATTTAGTTTCCCTATGGCTAGGGGAAGTTGGACTGGACAAATCATCCCACCAATAGGCAATAGCAAGCAATAACCACAGCAAAATGGATGGATGAATAATAGTAAGCATTCAGGCATCAGCGTGTCGCGTATCAGCTATTAGCCAAAAGCCTGTGGGCACAGTGATTGATGCTTTTGAATAAAATAAGCTGACGGCTGACAGCTGACGGCTGAGTGCTTACGAATAATAAACAATGAATAGTATGATTGCTTAGCTTGAGCAACACCCGGAAAATCATAGCTTTTAGCAAACTATATATCAATGGCGAATCAAACCTTTGGACTAGACAACCAGCTTTACGACTACTTGAAATGTGTTTCTGTAAGAGAGCCAGAAGTTTTGACCCAGCTTAGGCTGGAAACAGCACAGCATTCTATGGCTAGGATGCAAATAGCTCCTGAACAGGGGCAGTTTATGGCCTTACTCGTGCAGTTGATGGGAGCCAAGAAAACTCTAGAGGTGGGGGTATTTACAGGCTATAGTGCTTTAGCTGTAGCCTTAGCTTTGCCACCAGAGGGCCTGGTGGTTGCTTGTGATATCAGTGAGGAGTATACTGCGATCGCACGTCGCTACTGGCAACAAGCTGGAGTAGCTGACAAAATTGACCTGCGAATTGCGCCAGCACTGGACACTCTGGATAGGTTGCTGAAAGAGGGACAGGCAGGTACATTTGATTTTGCCTTCATTGATGCCGATAAACGGAACTACGAAAACTATTACGAGCAGGCACTGAAACTGGTGCGTAATGGTGGACTAATTGCTGTGGATAATGTTTTATGGTCGGGGCGAGTAGCGGATCCTGAGGTAGTCGATAACATAACTAAGGCAATTCGAGCATTTAATCAAAAGCTCTATCAAGACCAACGGGTAAACCTTAGTTTGGTACCAATTGCTGATGGATTGACCCTAGCACTAAAGAATTGACACTCCCCGTCCTGTAAGAACGGGGATTCTTGGATCAACGACTCGTCTTGCGTGGGCCAGGTCGTAACCAGGAACAGTAGAGGACAAATCTCCCCGAGCGTTTAGATCATTTCATATCCAGGTTCCGGTGTGCCGGAGACGAAACCTTAGAAGAGTGGAGCCTTAATCATAAAGTTTTAACCCTTTTATGCATAGCCGACTAACCTTAAAGGCTCCACTCTTCTTACGGTAACTTCTAACCCCACCGTACCTTTTTTTTATATTAGATAGATAGGTACTTTTTTTATCTAAATTTTTCATAGACGTTTAAGTCGTTAGACCAAATTACGCAATATGTATCTGATACATATTTTTTACGTTGTCTACTTATTGTTAGATAGTATCTATCTAGTCTTCTACTTTATTGTTTATATTTTTCTTATAGCACACCTATCACAAATTGTCAAGATAAAGTTTAAAGAAAAGCCGTCCTATAAGGACGGGGCTTTAAACCCAAAATTTTTGGTAAGAAGCTATCAGCGTGTCGCGTATCAGCTATCAGTTATCAGTTATCAGCGTGTCGCGTATCAGCTAATGCGCTAGGCGCAGGCTAGTTGAGGTGCTTTTTAATCAAACAGGTAAGCATTGGTTTAATCTTAGTTACTTCAGCTGACCGCTGACCGCTGACCGCTGACCGCTGATGCTTAAGCTTCCTTGATGAGATCATCAAAACAGTGAGGGCAACAAATACCTTTGATATATTTAGGGGAATTGAGATCAGCTTGGGAAATTGGATTTCCACAACCGTAGCACATATGGTGGGTTCCAGCTTCCAAGCTGTGCTTGAGAGCAATCCGTTGATCGAAGACAAAGCACTCCCCCTCCCATAAACTTTCGTCTTCTGGGACTTGTTCTAAATACTTGAGAATGCCACCTTTGAGATGATAGACCTGTTTAAAACCCTGACTCAACATAAAGGATGAGGCTTTTTCACAGCGAATACCCCCTGTACAAAACAGGGCTACTTTTTTGTCTTTGGTGGAATCGAGGTGGTGGCGAACATAATCAGGGAATTGTCGGAATGAGTCAGTATGGGGATTTTGGGCACCTTTGAAGGTTCCGATATTTACTTCATAGGTATTGCGAGTGTCAATCAGGACTACGTCTGGATCTGAAATTAGAGCATTCCAGTCTTGGGGATTAACATAAGTACCTACCTTCTGATTGGGGTCAACCTCTGGCAAACCGATGGTGACAATTTCTTTCTTTAACCGGACTTTGAGGCGGTTGAATGGGGGGGAGTCAGTGTAGGATTCTTTATGCTCTAGGTCGGCCAGACGGGGATCGGAACGGAGAAAGGCTAGGACTGAATCAATGGCTTGACGGGAGCCTGCGATTGTGCTATTTATGCCTTCTGCTGCGAGGAGAATCGTTCCTGTGATGCCTTGAGCTTGACAATGGGCTAGTAAGGAGGGTCGTTTATCGGCAAAGTCTGGCAATCTGACAAATTTGTAAAATGTTGCAACTACCTGGGTCATGATCCGGTTAAGGGGTGAAAAGAGTGCTGAGTTTTGAGTCCTGAGTCGTAAAGTGCCTCACTATTTACTATATTGGCGTATGGTAAGACCCCGCACTAACCTGCTATGGTCAGATTACTGTTGTGGTTTACTGTTGCGGTCACTGGTGATAGCCCATCACCCGATTACTCTATGACCTGATTACCTGAACTGACAGTTGTAAATGGTGCTTTGATCTGAATGGATGGCAGAAATGCTCGATTGCGATTGCGCTACGCCCACGCTACGCGATCGCTAAATCTAAAATCTTGATTGGATCAGGGTTTTAGCCATTACCCCCCTGACAATCATGCCAGATAAATCGTGCTATGGGAAAATTTTTTGGCTATCTTGCTTGACTTTCCACTTGGATGTTGTATAATAACAAAAGTGCGATTGATAAACTAAGCTTGATTTAGCTTAAGTTGTATTTACCTGGGGGTATAGCTCAGTTGGTAGAGCGCCTGCTTTGCAAGCAGGATGTCAGCGGTTCGAGTCCGCTTACCTCCACTAAATGTATCTATTGGTAGATTGGTGGCTAGGGTAGGCTTTAGAGTAGAAACAAAATAAAGGCTAATGGCTGATAGCTGATAGCTGATAGCTGATAGCTTAATGCTTACCATAACTAATCACTAATTACCACTAACTCTGATTCCATTGAGAAATTGATTTCTAAAAAATAGACGATATAGTTCGCAACTAGCTGTGGCTCGATTCCCGCGAATTTTGATCAAACCCAAGCTTTCCAATTTATAGGCAGTGAGCGCTTCTAATTCCACACTTTCTGTCGCCATGACTACTTCCTTAAAGGCAGCGACTAGGTCAGGATGGGGTAACAAAGCGGCTAGATAGTAACGCAAATAGTTACTATAAATTCCAGTTTGAGTTGGGGCTTCCTCTAGTAATTGTTCTAAGCTAACATCCTGTTTGGTGAGATGATACAGGGCAAGACGAATTAAACTAGGACAACGACCTACCATAGTCACTAAAGGATCAAGACGTTTCACAGCTTCGTCACCTTTTGCCCAATCCAAACCATGACGCTGGGCTAACTCTAGCACTTGCTCATTGGTAAATTCTGGGAGTTTAATGGCTAGGCCAACATTAAAGGGAGACTGATTAAGTTTTAGTGGCACATATACATCTGTAGCATGAGCTATCACCCATCTTACGTTTTGCCAAATTTCCAGTTCCCTAGCATCCTCATACCAAGAGCGTAGCAAAGACAGAAAATCCCTAGAAAGTTCTGGATACTCAAAAATTTGATTGACTTCATCTAAAGCAATAACGATTGGCCTATCGACTTGCTCTAGCAAATAGTCTTCAAAGTAAGTGGTGCAACTGACCTTAGAGCCAATCTCAGAATCCCAATAGTGATCGAGTTGGAGGGATAAACCCAATTGCCGACTGACGTTGGCACAAAACCAACGTAAGAACTTATCTAGGTTGGTGAAAACTTGGGAATCAGCTCGGTGTAAACTTAAAGTAACAGTACGAAAGCCCTGTTTTTTAGCATAAGCCACAATCCTTCGCACTAGGGAAGTCTTTCCTTTCTGTCTGGGGCCTTTAATATGAATCAGGCTACCTGGTTTGCTAACTTCTGCGTAGGTAAGCGCTTCAATAGGAGGACGTTCGATGTATAAATTGGAGTTTAGTGGTACCGGACCACTAGGAAAGTCTAGCTCTGGTACCAGAGCAGGGTATAGGGAATTACCGAAACTGCTTTTGATCCTGTCGTGATAGCTATAAATCCCTAGAGAGGATAGCTGAGCTTGGGAGTACCGCCTCAAAACTGACCGGACATTACTTTTGGTAACTTTTTGTTTGAGAGCCACAGAGAGACGTTGCCAAAGTTTGAATCCTACATCTCTAATGTAACTATGCTCATACCCGCAGCTTTCCGCAATCTCAGCGTAAGTCTTCCCTTCCCAAACTTCACAGAAGACGGTCTCTTGAAGGTTACTGAAGGAGTAATCGGGCAAAATTGTGTCCAAAACAGCTAGGGCTTCGTCTGCCATCATTGACTAGGTTGAAAGCCAACACACCAAACACTAGCTTTACTTTGACATAGAATTGCCAAAATTTCCGTGCAATCAAGCAATTTTTTCCAATTTTTTACGACTATTACCAGCAGATGGCCCACTCCAATCTAGGTAAAATTCCCGATTTTTTCAGGCAGACAATTTCCATAGGTCTTTTTTAAAATCAACTCAACGTTGTTTAAGTCTGGTATCCCAAGACGATTGAGTGATGAAAAAACAAGTTTTCGGAGCAGTTTCAGCCCTAGCATTCGCCGCATCTGTGTTGCCTATTGCCATCCCTAGTCTAGTACCAGTGGCTCAGGCTCAAGCGGGTTTTGTGCCGAATGCTCCCTATGTTGCCAGCGCTGGAATTGCTGGAGCTGCAGGGGATAGGCATTTTATTACCGTTGGTGTGGCTGTGTTTCCAATAAATGCTGTTGTGATTGAATGCACCAATCTGGCTGGTGTTCGTAAAGCAACGGTTACTAATCAGTTTGGTGAGAGAGTGGCAGCAACCACAGCAGTGTCTAAGAGTCCTGAAGGTGGTATGGCTCTTACGGTGACCTTGAATGAACCTGTTAAACCAGGCAATGTCCTGCGCATTGTGATGAATGGGGTAGAACAAAATCGAGAAGGGGGAGCAATGCTTTATCGAGTGTCTGCTCTGACCGAAAATATCTCCTATCCATTTCCTGTGGGTACGGCAATGTTGCTCGAGCCGGTCTTGAATGACTAGAGTCCATAGGGTTGTTCGCGTAGCGTGGCCAATAGGCCAAGGTTGAAGGTTGAAGGTTGAAGGTTGTTTGGTTGAAAGTTGAAGGTTTTTTTGTTAAAGGTTGTTTGGTTAGACCTTGCACCATTAGTATTTTTATGATATTGCTTGCGTCAATTATTCTGACCTATTCCCTGTTCCTTTAACCCAAGTTCCTTGATCCAAAGTCCCCGAATTTCTGTGTCTTTCGATATCTGACCCAAGTACTTGAGGATGTTGTCAAAGGAGTTGAGATTTAGTCGTTAAATTATTGACAATACTAGACAAACTTCTACATACTTGTCTAGTATTATGCATTACAGACCTCACCAATTTGCCAAAATCGCTGGTGTCTCGGTTAGAACCCTTCAACGATGGGATGCATCGGGAAAATTGGTTGCAGACAGGACACTAGGAAACCACCGAGTTTACACCCAGAAACATATCAACGAATTGAAAGGGTTGTTACCCGATTATATGAAACGGTCTATTGTCGTTTACTGCCGGGTATCATCTCCTTCTCAAAGACCAGACCTGGAAAACCAAGTTAAAGCTATGGATACCTTCTGTAATGCCTCTGGTCTCAAAATCGATCAAGTCATCCCAGAAATTGGTGGGAGTATGAACTTCAAACGTAAGAAATTCCTCAATCTACTATTCCGTATGCTTTCCGGGCAGGTCTCTACCATCATCGTCGCTCACAAAGACCGATTATGTAGGTTTGCGTTTGACCTGATTCTTCAGTTAGCCAAGTACTCCGATGGCGAGATGATCGTGACCAACAATGAATTCCTTAGTCCCCAGCAGGAGATGCTGGAAGACCTCATGGCTATCATCCACTGCTTCTGTTGTCGGCTGTACGGTTTGCGTCGGTATCTCCAAGCGATTCAAGAAAAAATCAACAAAAACCTTGATAGTCCCGACGATTGTGCGAAAGTAGAAATGGAAGTACAAGTTTAGGTCGAAACTCCCATGTTTGGAATCAAGCGCGAACTCAAAGTCAACAACTCCGAAGCCAACTGGCTATCTCAATGTGCGGGGTTCTCTCGGTTCGTTTATAACTACGGACTGGGAATTATGAAATCATCATGGGAGTTTGAAGACATCAGAGCTTCCGATTCCAAGAGGTTGAACACAATTAAGAAGGTGTTCACCAATGTGACTAAGAAGAATCCTGATTTTGCTTGGTGCAATAAGTATCCAGCTCGGATTTACCAAAATGCGTTTCGGAATCTAGCTAAAGCCTTTAGTTGGTGGCGTGACCCAAAGATTAAAGCTCAAATGCCTACATTCAAGAAGAAACGCCATCAGTGCAGTTTTACCGTTGATGATTCAAACGGAAAACGGCTGGTAAAAGCTGGGAAGACCATCAACATCCCAACAATGGGGACGTTCAGATTAAAGGAGGCTATTCCTTACGATTGCATTTCCCAAACATTTACCATTTCAAGAGAAGCAGATAACTGGTTCGTATCGTTCTTTGTCGATGCTTGCCCAATGCCAGCGATGAAACACACTCAGCAAAAAGTCGGAATTGACCTAGGTGTTAAGTGTTTTGCGACTTTGTCCGATCGCACCAAGATTGAAATGCCCAAATCGATCAAGAAAGCGAAAATCAAGCAATCGTTGCTACAGTGGCGCAATCGTAAAAAGGTGTTAGGCAACGGTCAGACCAAGACCCAACCCAGTCAGAATGCTCAGAAATACTATCAAAGACTGAGGAAGCAACACAAACACATTGGGAACATCAGAGAGGACTTTTTGCAAAAGGAAACCACCAGGTTAGCGCAGACCTATCAAGAAATCAAGATTGAGGACTTGAACCTGTCTGGGATGCTGGCTAATCACAAGTTAGCTGAAGCCATCGCCTTACTGGGATTCTATCGGTTCTCAGAGTTGCTGACCTACAAGCAAGAATTCCACGGGTTCAAACTAACCCTGGTAGACAGGTGGTTTCCCAGTTCAAAAACATGCCACAAGTGTGACCACATACAGGATATGCCGTTGAGGGAACGAGTTTATGTGTGTGGCAGTTGTGGAAACATTGAAGACCGGGATTTGAACGCAGCGATTAACATAGAGCGTTGGGAACCCGGTAACAGAACACTGTCGATGGCAATCGATCAAACGCCTGTGGACTAGAAGTAGCCGACTACCTAGGATGAAACAGGAATTGAACATCAGACCAAATGTCTAGGTTTGTGTAAGATTCATGATGCAGTTAAGCTAGCATCAACCACATGGACAACTTAAAGGAGAAGTTTTATATGGTAAGCGAAGGTAATCTGATCGATGCAGCTTGGCAAGCGCTGGAAGATTCGATTATCGATTATCAAGGTCATCCCGTGGGCACAGTAGCGTCGAAAGACTCGGATATGGAAGCCCTGAATTATGACCAGTGCTTTACGCGGGATTTCGCGGTGTCGGCTATGGCATTGCTGATGAGGGGCAAAGGAGAAATTGTGCGCAATTTCCTGATCGAAACCCTAGGGCTTCAAAGCCGTGAAAAGCATATGGATTGCTTTAAGGCGGGTCTTGGATTGATGCCAGCTAGCTTTAAAGTGATACATAAGAAGGAACAGGAGTATTTAGGGGCGGATTTTGGGGAACATGCGATCGCACGAGTTGCTCCAGTAGATTCTGGCTTGTGGTGGCTGCTGGTGTTAAGGGCTTATGTTAAGGCAACTGGTGATCAAGCCCTTGCCCACCAGACAAGGTTCCAACGGGGAATCAAATTAGTTCTAGATCTGTGTCTGACTAAGCGATTTGATCTGTTTCCCACGATGTTGGTTCCCGATGGTGCCTTCATGATTGACCGACGCATGGGAGTTGATGGCTATCCGTTGGATATTCAAGCCCTATTCTACACTGCCTTGCAGGCGGCCAGTGAGTTGTTGTTGCCAGAGGATGATTATGTTCCTGTGGTCAAGGAGCGCTTGGGTCATCTAACTTATCATATTCGGAATTACTATTGGTTGAATTTAGACCGCCTCAAGGAAATCTATCGCTACAATGTGGAAGAGTTCGGTGAAGCGGCAATCAATAAGTTTAATATCTATGCTGATACTATTCCTGATTGGCTAATGCAATGGTTGCCAGATTCAGGGGGATATTTTGTTGGTAACCTTGGACCAGGACGGATGGATTTTCGCTTTTTTGCCCAAGGTAATTTAATGGCAATTATTACGTCCCTAGCTACTGAAGAACAATCCCAAGCCATTATGAACTTGATCGAGCAACAGTGGCAGGATTTAGTGGGAGAAATGCCCATGAAAGTTTGTTTTCCGGCTTTGGAAGGTCGCGATTGGCAAATTATCACAGGTTGTGATCCCAAAAATACTCCTTGGTCTTACCATAATGGGGGGAGTTGGCCCTTCTTGTTGTGGGAATTGGCAGCAGCAGCACAAAAAACTGGGAAATCTGAACTGGCCCGTCAAGCATTAACAATTGCTTCCCAATGCCTGCTTCAGGATAACTGGCCAGAGTACTATGATGGTAAAGATGGTCGCCTGATTGGCAAGAAAGCTAGGAAATTTCAAACCTGGACAATTGCTGGCTTTTTAGCAGCACAACAGTTGATAGATAATCCGGATCATCTTAACTTAGTCAGTTTTGAGGACACTGCTGTGATGATTTGCTCTATGGATATTGCGGAAATTGTTGCCATGAACAAATAACTTTAAATTAATTTAAACTAATTTAAATTCACTTAAACTAAGTTAAAATTGGTACTTACCAAGTACCAATTTTAACTTAGAGGTTGTCTGAGAAGTCTCATTTGCTACATCCAAGCCCCCGTTGGTCCCCCAATTTTGGGGGACTTTTAGAAGCAAATTGACTCTTGTTCCCCCCAAAGTTGGGGGGCTAGGGGGGCAAAATTCAGTATCAAAAAACTTGGGAGATATCCTCTTAACAATTCCCAAAATTACCAAGGTAAGCATTCAGCGGTCAGCGGTCAGCGGTCAGCCTTGGCCAAAAGGCCACGCTACGCGAATGGTTCACGCTACTTGAGGGTAAGCATTCAGCCGTCAGCGGTCAGCCGTGGGCTTTTGGCCCACGCTGCGCGAACAGCTTTCCGTAAAAGAGATTAAGCGAATGCTTACCAGTTGTCTTGATGCAATAGCGAGTGGGGTTTTCCCCGAAGACCTTGGTGCATCACTTATTCAAAAGTTCCGTAGCTTGCCCATAGCCCATAAGCTGATACGCGACACGCTGATAGCTGAATGCTTACACTTGAGGTGCCGTCAGCTTATTTTATTCAAAATCACCATTAGTAGCGTACGCTATGGGCATAAACTTTTCCCGTAGCGTGGCCACAAGCCTTTACTTCTAGCTGATAGCTGATACGCGACACGCTGATAGCTGATAGCTTACTTACCAAGTACCAATGACCAATGACTAATGAGTAATGACTTGGGACGAGAAATTTGCGGTAATCTACCCACAGGAGAATCACGGGAATGGCTAGTTACCAATGGAATTGGAGGCTACGCATCAGGGACGATAGCTGGTCTAGTCACCCGCCGTTATCATGGATTGCTGATTGCTGCTCTCAAGCTCCCCTTGAATCGTAATCGTGGATTAAGCGATCGCGAAGATCATCTCCATGTCGCAACCTTTGAGACCCAACTTAAAGTTGGGGAATCCCTGACTCTGGTGGTCAGCACTGAAGAACATCCTGAACTTGATGGCAACACAGCCTTAGACGCTCATTATCAATACCAGCAGCAGTTAATCAACCGTTGGGATGCTGCCCACAATCTCAAAACTACCCCCAGTTGGATCCGGCAATTAGTATGGGCGGCTGACCAATTTATTGTCAACCGCCCGTTAGCAGATGCACCTGATGATAAAACGATTATGGCAGGCTACCCTTGGTTTGGGGATTGGGGGCCAGATACCATGATTAGTTTGCCAGGATTGACCAAAAAAGTTTCAAGCCCCGTCCTTCCTTCGACGGCTTTTAAGTAGAGTGTGATAGAATAAACATGTAGCCTAGTACAGGCAGGAAAAGTCGGTACTGCCAATTTAAAAACAACGAGCGTTTTGCGATACTAGTACACGAGGAGCGAAAAACCTCGCCAAAACCCATGGGTCTTAACAGACACCGAAAACCAGTAAAGTACAAATTCAAAGTATATAACGTACCGTGGGGCACACGGGAACGGGCAATCCCAACGCTTAGGGAGACAAGCCCACTGGGGTTAGTTAAATTAGGCTCAATATTTGGTTCTTCTGGACGAATATTTGGCTTAAGTAAGGCATTTCAGGATAACTAATTTTAAGGCATGTCGTAGAACTAAGAATCCCCGCTCTTATAGGGCGGGGAGTGTCAAAAGAATGCTGTCAATCCTAGCAAAGTCGGTACAAAAGTGGCTCCCCATTACCAATTTACTATTGGTGCTGGGGAGACTCGGGTGATTAAGCTGTGGCTGAGTGATGCTCCCAATATCCCCCAACCCTTTGGCAGTGAGTTTTCACGGATTATTGCCACCCGTCGCTCAGAAGCGGATCAGTTTTACCATGCGATCGCACCACCCGGAATTAATGATGATCAGCGTAATATTCAGCGTCAAGCCTTCGCAGGACTGTTGTGGAGTAAACAGTATTATTACTACAACGTAGAAACCTGGCTCAAGGGTGACCCCAATCAACCGCCACCTCCACCAGAACGTCTCAAAGTCAGGAATCAGCAATGGAATCATCTCAACAATGCAGATATTATTTCGATGCCCGATAAATGGGAATATCCCTGGTTTGCAGCCTGGGATTTGGCATTCCACTGCATCCCCTTAGCAATGATTGATCCAGATTTTGCTAAGAATCAACTTGACTTAATGACGCGGGAGTGGTATATGCATCCCAATGGGCAAATTCCCGCCTATGAATGGAACTTTTCAGATGTTAATCCTCCCGTGCATGGGTGGGCAACCTGGCAAGTTTATAAGCTGGAAAAACAGTTCCATGGCACAGGCGATCGCCAGTTTTTAGAACGGGTCTTTCAAAAACTTCTGCTGAACTTTACTTGGTGGGTTAACCGCAAAGATTTCGACGGCAACAATGTATTTGAAGGGGTATTTTTAGGCTTAGACAATATTGGAGTATTTGACCGTAGTTCAGATCTTCCAAACGGCTGAATGCTTACCTATTACCTATTACCCAAAAAACCTTCGACTATAAAACTACCGCGCACCACTGGACATGATATGATTCATTGAAACTTTGCTATTGTCAACGTCTATGTCAAGTTTCATTGCTAAAACAACAGATTGGTTGAATCGGATTCCAGGGCGTGGTTACTTATTGATCGCTATCCTGATTTTTGCAGCAGCGAATTCGGTCATTCGTAAGCTCACTGACCTGGGTGCAGATAATTTAATTGATGGTAGAAATCCTATTTCCTTCTGTAATGTGTTGTTTGTTGGCAATCTCTGCGCGTTGCTAGCGTTGATTGCTATTTATGGACGACAGTGGAATTTTCGAGCCCTCAGACAACTCTCTGGAACAGATTGGTTAGGGTTACTAGGTGTTGCAGTTTTGTCAGGAGCACTGGCACCATCTCTGATATTTATCGCTCTTGAGCGCACTGCTGTTAATAATGTAGTGCTGATTGGACGCATTGAGCCTCCTCTTGCTTTGGCTTTGTCGGTTTTACTTCTCAAAGAACGGGTAAATCGTTGGGTGATAGCTGGTGCGATTATTTCATTTATTGGTGTAATCCTGACTATTGTGCTTCAGCCTCCCCAGGAAAACATGATTAATATGGGTGGAGGCTTTAGGATTGGTGTCGGTGAATTGATGGCAGCAGCAGGAGCGATCGCATTAGCAATTTCTACCATTATTAGTAAAGTCAAGCTGCGCCAAATCCCTCTGGGAATCTTTACCGTGTTCAGAACTGCTACAGGTACGGTCATTTTCTTGGTTGCGGTGATTAAGTTATTTGGAGTAGGTCATTTTATGGATGCTTTATCACCATTTGTCTGGCAATGGATGCTGCTCTATGGGGCTGTGATTGTAGTAGGAGGTCAACTCTGTTGGTTTAAGGGTTTGAAGACTACTACTGCATCCGATGTTTCTCTGGCGAGTTCCTTTAGTCCGGTAGCGGGCATTTTAGCAGCTTACTTGATTCTATCAGAAGTACCAACAATAGCTCAGTATATTGGTGGTGCTGTAATTATTTGCGGCATTGTCCTGAATCAAATTGGTATTTCTCGCAAACTTCCTAAAACTGATACTATCATTGTGGCAGAATCGATGAAAGAAATGGAATTTGGGTTTAAAGGAGTATGAATGTAAGCATTCAGCTAATGCTTACCTAGTAACATAAGGATGTTACTAGTTCTAGAGATGTCAGTATGGAGATGTTAGCCAAATTTGCTGAAAGAGTTACCGAGCGCTTGATGGCTGGGATATTAACGTTTCCTGATGGTCAAGCTTGGGTAATTGTAGTTATCTTAATCGTGATTTATGGTTTAATTGCTTTACCGATTGGTTTCCGGAACGGCTTTCTAAAACTAGATCAGAACTTACTTACTATTGATAATCCCCCATTATCTCCTTTATTCAGGAAAACTGATGTAAGTGCTGTTAATGTCAAAACCTCTTGGTATTTAGTGGGAAAGATTATGATAACTGCTCTGTTTACCCCAGCAATACTTGAAGAAATATTTTTCCGGGTTTTATTATTACCTCATCCCTCAGAAAACCCTTCCTTAATTTCACTATCCGCTTGGTCTACAGTCAGTTTAGTCATTTTTGTTATCTATCATCCACTGAATGCTATCACCTTCTATCCGGCGGCAATGGAAACATTTTTTAAACCTATTTTTCTATTCCTAGCTACACTTTTGGGAATTATTTGTACTATTGCTTATCTTCAAAGTGGCTCCATCTGGACAGCTGTAGTCATTCACTGGTTGTTTGTTGTGATCTGGCTGATTGGCTTGGGTGGCAAAAGCAGACTTTTGTAACTTAAGCATTCAGCATTCAGCTATCAGCTATCAGCTATCAGCTATCAGCTATCAGCTATCAGCTATCAGCTATCAGCTATCAGCTATCAGCTATCAGCTATCAGCTATCAGCTATCAGCTATCAGCTATCAGCTATCAGCTATNTGAGTACCATGGAGAGTTTGATCCTGGCTCAGGATGAACGCTGGCGGTATGCTTAACACATGCAAGTCGAACGCCCCTTCGGGGGAGTGGCGGACGGGTGAGTAACGCGTGAGAATCTGCCTTCGGGTCGGGGACAACCACCGGAAACAGTGGCTAATACCGGATGTGCCGAGAGGTAAAAGATTTATTGCCAGAAGAGGAGCTCGCGTCTGATTAGCTAGTTGGTAGGGTAAAGGCCTACCAAGGCAACGATCAGTAGCTGGTCTGAGAGGATGAGCAGCCACACTGGGACTGAGACACGGCCCAGACTCCTACGGGAGGCAGCAGTGGGGAATTTTCCGCAATGGGCGAAAGCCTGACGGAGCAATACCGCGTGAGGGAGGAAGGCTTTTGGGTTGTAAACCTCTTTTATCAGGGAAGAAGAAAGTGACGGTACCTGAGGAAAAAGCATCGGCTAACTCCGTGCCAGCAGCCGCGGTAATACGGAGGATGCAAGCGTTATCCGGAATTATTGGGCGTAAAGGGTCCGTAGGTGGTACCTCAAGTCGGCTGTTAAAGACCAGGGCTTAACTCTGGGCAGGCAGTGGAAACTGAGGAACTAGAGGGCAGTAGGGGTAGAGGGAATTCCCGGTGTAGCGGTGAAATGCGTAGATTTCGGGAAGAACATCGGTGGCGAAGGCGCTCTACTGGACTGAACCTGACACTGAGGGACGAAAGCTAGGGGAGCGAATGGGATTAGATACCCCAGTAGTCCTAGCTGTAAACGATGGATACTAGGTGTAGCTTGTATCGACCCAAGCTGTGCCGAAGCCAACGCGTTAAGTATCCCGCCTGGGGAGTACGCACGCAAGTGTGAAACTCAAAGGAATTGACGGGGGCCCGCACAAGCGGTGGAGTATGTGGTTTAATTCGATGCAACGCGAAGAACCTTACCAGGGCTTGACATGTCGCGAATCCCGGTGAAAGCTGGGAGTGCCTTAGGGAGCGCGAACACAGGTGGTGCATGGCTGTCGTCAGCTCGTGTCGTGAGATGTTGGGTTAAGTCCCGCAACGAGCGCAACCCTCGTTTTTAGTTGCCAGCACTTCAGGTGGGCACTCTAGAGAGACTGCCGGTGACAAACCGGAGGAAGGTGGGGATGACGTCAAGTCAGCATGCCCCTTACGTCCTGGGCTACACACGTACTACAATGGTGAGGACAATGGGCAGCCAACCCGCAAGGGGGAGCTAATCTCATCAAACCTGGCCTCAGTTCAGATTGCCGGCTGCAACTCGCCGGCATGAAGGAGGAATCGCTAGTAATCGCCGGTCAGAATACGGCGGTGAATCCGTTCCCGGGCCTTGTACACACCGCCCGTCACACCATGGAAGCTGGCCACGCCCGAAGTCGTTACCCTAACCCTTAGGGGAGGGGGATGCCGAAGGCAGGGTTGGTGACTGGGGTGAAGTCGTAACAAGGTAGCCGTACCGGAAGGTGTGGCTGGATCACCTCCTTTACAGGGAGACCAACTGAGACCGAATCTTTCG